>JAEZDR010000167.1 GCA_023433265.1 Bacteroidota bacterium
GGGTAGGGCAGTACCCGCTTAGATGGAGCGATGCTTATGGTTTAGGCAATGATTATGCTGCCAACCTTTCGTTGAATCCGTTTCAGTCCTTCTTCAGCTCGCTAAAATTCAGGCACAGCGGCTACGATGCAAAAGCACTAAAAAATGCTTATCCCTGGATGGCAAATTACCTGGAGGTGACAGCACCCCATACTGACAGCCTAAACTTCCTGCGGCAAGTAAGTGCATTTGACTCAGCTTTTCAGCAGCCGAATGTAATCCTGGTTCTCTGTGAGTCGTTTAGCAGCTTTAAATCTTCGTCCTTCAATAACCCGCTCAACAGTACCCCTTACTTTGACAGCCTTGCGAAGCAGGGCATATTTTTTACCAACTGCTATACCCCTTGCTACGGAACGGCCCGCGGAGTATGGGCCACTATCACAGGCGTGCCCGATGTGGAACAAAGTAAAACTGCAAGCCGTAACCCTGCAATGGTTGATCAGCACACCATCATCAATAGCTTTGAAGGTTATGAGAAGTATTACTTTCTTGGCGGCAGCAGCAGTTGGGCAAACATCAGGGGGTTGCTTACAAACAATATCAAGGGGCTGAAGCTTTTTGAAGAAGAACATTTCAAAGCCCCTAAAGTGGATGTTTGGGGCATTAGTGATAAAAACCTTTTCCTGGAGGCGCATGCTGAGCTAGAAAAGACCGACAAACCTTTTTTTGCCATTATTCAAACCGCAGGAAACCACCGCCCTTATACCATACCTGAGGAGGACCTTGGGGAATTTAATAAGCTGGATGTGCCTGTTGACAGCCTGAACAATTATGGTTTTGGTAATGTAGAGGAGTACAATGCTTTCCGGTATATGGATTATAGCATCAGGAAGTTCATGCAGGCTGCCTCTACTGCTGCATACTTCAGGAACACGGTTTTTGTATTTATCGGGGATCATGGAATCCGCGGCGATGTAGGTAAAATTCTTCCTAAAAAAGCTTATACCGAACAAGGTCTTACTGCTATGCATGTACCCCTTTTGTTTTATAAACCGGGCATGCAACCCCAGAAAATAAATAGCATCGCATCGCAGGTTGATGTGTTGCCAACCCTTGCCGGTTTAGCAAACATCAGCTATCAAAACAAAGGCCTTGGGCGCGATCTGCTTAAACCGCACACGGTTTCCGGCACCGCTTTTTATTTTGATGTAGAGGGCAGGCGGTATGGCATTATCCGGGATAGTTTGTTTTATTCACGAAGCCTGCAATCGCCCGCGCAGGAGCAATTATGGAGTCTCTACCACGACGACCCGGTTCCAGGTGCAGAGAAAAGAAAGGAATACGAAAACATCAGCCGCGCGTTTTATGAAACGGCCAGGTACATGCTACTGAACAACAAGAAGAACCCATAAAATTCCGGAATCCCCATTCTACCTAGCTCTTCCCGGCTTAGAAGGTGCGGCCGTGTCTTGAATTGGCACAACAGGCTCGGCGGGTTGCTTAAGATTCAGCTTCTTTCCAACAGGCATATTAGTCTTATAATCCTCACCCGGTGCTATACCGCGCATGCCGTCAACCGGTGATTCCCAAACCGTATAGCCTTGCTGGTTTTCACCCACTATTCCAGGCTTCGGGATGTTCATTCCTATAATGGGCATGTTGTGTTGCATTGGCATTGTTTTAACCGTATCGGTTACCATGGAGCGGAATGCAAGCGACTTTTTTGGCATTCCAAAAGGAACAGGAATCTTCTTTTGACCCATAGCAGTTGATGATGCTAGCAGTAACACCACAATAAAAAAGAACGCAGGTTTCATAACAGTGCAGTTATCGTAAAGGTAGGAAACCTTTTACAAAACCAACCGTATAGACCGATGCGAAAGCTTCTTTTGGTTTATAGATAAACGAGGCGTTTAGGTTATCCCCCGGGGATGCGGTAAGGCGTGTTGCGCGGTGTAAATGCAGGGAAAAAACCAATAGCAGGTAAACCGGCCTTACTTCACCTGTTTCTTTGCTAACACAATCATCCTTGGCGACTTTCTTACGTCGTAGTGACCAAGCTGATAATCGCCAAAAACCTCCTGCACCTGCATATTTTCAAAGGCCAGCATATCGGTAAGATCGCCCAAGGAAAATTTTGCAACCTTTTCTGTATAAAGGTGTTTGAGAACGTGCCCGTTGTCCTCTATCTGAATTTGCTTCAGGAAGTGCGTTTCGGTGTGCCATCTTGAAATGTGAAAGGTTACATTATCTACCTGCTTTACCTCGTTTTTCACCATGTTGTCTTCAGCATAGTGTACGTTGAGGTAGTCAATTACAAAAGTCCCATTAGTGTTCAGGCTTTGCGATATGGTCCTGATGGTATTATCATGTTCCCGCCGCGTTCTGAAATACCCGAAGCTGGTAAAGAAGTTAAAAGCGTAATCGAAGTAGTTGATCCAAAAAGGCAGCCGCATGTCGTGAATAAAGAAATGGAGGTTTTCTGCTTCCATTTGCTTTGCTTCCATAATAGAGTCTTCGGCCAGGTCAATCCCGGTTACGTCAAAGCCCATATCTGCCAGCGCTTTACTATGCCTGCCCTTGCCACAGGCAACGTCCAGCATTTTACTGCCTTTTGCGGCCCCCGTGTATTTTACCAGCTTACCTATAAACTCAGTTGCTTCGTCCTCATCCCTGTGTTGGTACAACAGGTGGTAGTATGGCGAATTAAACCAGTCTTTATACCATGCTTTATCAGGCATCATCGTCTATTAAGGCTGTAAAAGTAAGTGCAAAACATTACCGTTCTTCTTCCGCAGTATTACGGCCCCGGCTAAACAGCCTTTCCCTTAAAGTAAGTTGATTGTTAAGCTGCCGTGCGATAATTGCCCGAACCAAGTATTTGTTTAATAACGCCGCACATTTCATATTCTTCGTCATCCATGGCGCGGTGCATAAAGTATTCAAGTTCTTCGCCTGTATATTGCCTCAAAACTGTTGCAGGGTCGTAACTGTACATGCTAATCACTTTTGCTGTGTTGCCCTGCGTTTGCTCGTCTCTTACTATCCTCATTCCATTCATCTTCATAACCCAGTCTTTTTCTCTGTTAGAGAATATAAAAAAAGCGTGCCAGCCAGCCATTTTTACGCTTTTGTTTTCAGATAAAAAAACCGGATACGGCTGTTCTTCCCGGCCTATCCCATTGGTTATGCGTAAAATAGGGCCGGATGTATCCCGGTTTATTACCTTTGGAATATGCCAGCTACAGCGCCCATCGGTATATTTGATTCGGGATATGGTGGATTGACCATAATGAAGGAGATAGTGGAAACACTCCCCCGGCATGACTATATTTATTTGGGCGACAATGCGCGGGCTCCTTATGGCAGCCGCAGTTTTGATACCGTGTACCACTACACCCTGGAATGTGTAAAGTGGTTATTGCACAAAGGCTGCCCTCTTGTAATCCTTGCCTGTAACACAGCGTCGGCAAAGGCTTTAAGAACCATACAGCAAAACGATCTTGAGGTTATGGCCCCCGGCAAAAAGGTACTAGGAGTGCTGAGGCCCACTACGGAAGTTATCGGTTCACATACCAGCTCAAAGGTCGTGGGCATACTTGCTACCCCAGGCACGGTTAATTCCAACTCTTACGCCATCGAAATCAATAAATTCTTTCCGGGGGTAACTGTACACCAGGAAGCCTGCCCCATGTGGGTGCCGTTAATAGAATACGGCGAACATGAAAGCAAAGGAGCTGACTATTTTGTGCATCATCACATCAACAACCTGCTTAAGAAAGGCGACCTTATCGATACCATCTTGCTTGCTTGTACCCACTACCCCCTTATGTTGAATAAAATAAGGGAGTATACCCCCCTTGACATCCACATTATTTCGCAGGGTAAAATCGTGGCAGACAGCCTTAAAAACTACCTCCAACGCCATCCTGAAATTGATGAACTGATTAGCCGCAACGCGCACAAAGAATTCTTCACCACTGATTCAACAATAGATTTTGAGGATAAGGCGATGCTTTTTTACGGTCAGCAGATCAAAGCACAACATACCGAGCTTACGATTTGACGCTAGTCCTCGTATTCAGGCCTTACCTGTTGCCAGGTTATTCCTTTAATGCCGGAGGCTAAAAGCCAGGTAGCCCCAAGCGACAGGATGCCTAATATGATTACCACCGGCATGATGTTGTACACAAGAAAGTGAAGAAATGCGAGGCCAAAGGGCAGAATCATAATTGCCATTTGTTTCATCCATCGCCCGCCGCCTCTTGCTACCTCTTCCTGCTTAGAAAAAGGAAGCTGCCGCACGCCAAGTCTTACCACAATGTAGGCGCTCAAGAGTACATTGGCTAATCCAAGAAACAATGTTGGAATAAAACTGATGCCGATGAACAACACACCGGCCACTGCAATAACCAGTGCAAACGGAAGGTAAAACTTCACAATGGCTGATTTTGCAGCGCCACTGATAACAAAGCCGGGTTTTTCTATTGGTGTTGTGAAAAACACCCATGCGGCTTTATATTTTTCTGAGTAGAGAATTTGGTTGATGGCTACTATTACCAGGAAAGCAGTAAGGTAAAGCATGCTTATCACCATAACTTTCCCTCCCAATGCTGTGGATTTAAGCGCTGATAAGTCCAGGCCATTGCTTTGATAGATGGTTAGCGCAATAAACACGGCAATGTATCCTATAGACGGATAGACCTTCAGCCTGAAATCCCTGCTCCTGCCTGTCATTTTATTTGTAAAATGAAAGCCCATCCGTTCAGCTTTTTTGTTGGTTAGAAGATTGGCCCAAAAGCGCCACCAACCACCTGCTACTTTTTTTCCGCTTATGCTTACCTTTTTCTGCGGTGCGTCCACAGCCGTTATAAGAGCAACCTTCCGGGTAAATGCAGGAGCAAAATATTTTACAACCAGGTAAATGCTTGCCGGTGGCAACACCAAAGCCAGCACCGCTGCAGTATATCCATGCAAGCTGCTAATGTTCAGGGTACAGGCTTCAATGAAAGCGCCAAACCAATAGGGTGGAAGCGATAGCACCCAATCTACTTTCTCCAGGTTTAGGTTTTCTACCTTGTCGTTCCGCATCAATCTTGGTATCAGTTGATAGCCGCCGTAGATAGCAATAGCAAACACAACCTGGAAGTAGCTGATGATACCCTGGAATTTTGAAGGGGTAGTTATTTTTAAAATGAGCAGGTAGAAAGCATTGATAATAAAAATGCAGAAAAGCGTAGCGAACATGATAGCGATTATCATAGCCGGCACCTTCCATGGATCCACTACAAAGGCCACCAAGACAACAGAAGGGAACGTCATGGGCACAACTATCTTACACACGTGCACGAAGATGTGCAGCAGGCGGGCCATGATGAAGGTCTTTTCGCTAATGGGTTTTGGCAACAAAATCTGGTTATCGCGCACGTCAATCAATACACTGGTGAAGTCGGCAATCAGTAATCCAGCAAGCATAAACATGAAAAAGCTGAAGAAAAAAGTAAAGTGGGTGAGCGAATTGTTTCCTTCCATAAAAGAAAGCATCAGGAATATCCCAAACAGAAAGCTCATTAGCATGGTAAAAAGCGTTGCCTTGTTTACAGGCCCCTTTTTTTTCTGCTTATTAAGGTTGAGGGCGCTCGTTCGCCTATCATCCATCGTAAGTTTCATTACAAGGATAGAAGTAAGATGGTATACATCTATGCCCATGCGCGAGTAAACGGCCGATGGCAGCAGTGCCAGCTTCAGGAAGAGTTTATTAAAGAAGTTCATACAGTTAGTTGAAAGCTCTTAATAGTTCATCAGCGGCGCCGGTAAGTTGCCCGTTGGAAGTAAGGCCGGCAAAAATCTGTTCAAGGCTCCTGTTGCCCTGTTGTTCTTTCAGTTCTTCAAAGCTTCCATCCGCTATTACGCGGCCCTGGTCAATCAGTACAATCCGATCGCTCACTTTTTCAACCACATCCATCATATGACTACAGTAAAAAATGGTCTTACCTTCCTTAGCCAGTTTGCTTATCAGATCTATCACTATTATCACGCTGCTGGCATCTAAACCACTCAAGCGTTCATCAAGGATAATAATGTCAGGGTTATGAATCAATCCCGATGTTAAGAGCACTTTTTGTTTCATTCCCTTGCTAAAGCTGTCCATCCTTTGGTGCAAATTGTCTTTGAGGCCAAAGGCGGTAATCATCTTTTCTATCCGGGTTATGGCCACATCTTCGTCAATGTTGTACAAGTCGGCCATAAAAAGCAGGAATTCATGTGGCGTAAGCACATCGTATAGCTCGGCAAGCTCCGGTACATAACCAATGCATTGCTTCACCTGTTGGGGCTGTTTCTTTACATCCATCCCTTTTATCAGCACTTCTCCCTCGTAATCTGTAATAAGCCCACACAGCACTTTTACTGTAGTGCTTTTACCTGCACCGTTGGGCCCGATGTATCCGATTACCTGCCCGGGATAGATATCAAGGTTAATGTTGTTGAGTACGAGTTTGCTATAAGCTTTAAATAAATGCCTGATGCTGATGATGGGTTCCATGTTAGTTGAAGTGTCCCCAAAGAAAACACAATATGGCAATCAGTCAAAATCAAAACAGATAGACTTAACTATCTATTCAAATTACAAACCAGCTTAATAAAATAGATATAGTTATTAACCTTAATAGCAGCACAAAAAAGCCGCGAACATAATTCCCTGCGAAATTATATTCCCGGCTTATGCTATCCCGGTATTATTAGGGGGTCAACTCAGTTAGTCGAATTCGTAAATGTCAACCTGTATCTTCTTAAACCTTTCTTCTTCCGATTCAAGGATATGGTCAATCGTTTCAGCATAAGGAACAACGAGGTCGCGCTTGTATTTGTCGGCGTAAATTCCTTCGGTTATGTGCTCAAGTTGTTGTTCGTGCACATGTTTAAGCTGGTTTTTATCCAACTCGCAGAAGTATTCAAAATACCCATTGTCATACACACTGTTGAACTTAAATTCCCTCATCAGTTCATCTTTATCCCACCAGGGCACAGGAAACTGGTTAGGTTTAGCTGCTTTTCCGTCGTATAGTTGTAATCTTACAGAGTAGCTCATAAATCATTCTAATTGGGCTGTAAAATTATTTATGCGTTGCGGGTCACTAAATGACAAACGTCATTTATCGTCCTCTTTAAGAAAGTTTATAGAATTGTAGAGGGGGTATAGTCGAAGCTGTAGAAGGCTTTTTGGATGATGGTAACAGTAATTAAATTGTTTCTTATGATTGAGGCAGTACTTGAAGTGGTTATACTGTTATTATTTAGGTATCCTGGCGCCTTTGTTTTATGGATACTGGGTGGGTGTAAAAAACCCTTCAAAGAGGTTTTGAAGCGTGACAGCTACTTAATTGGCATGATTGGATTGGTGACCGTTGGGTTGGTTGTTGTATTTCTATTCGTATTTTTAATTGTTTAAATAGTAGCAGAAAAAGACAAACAACTCCCTTAACAGTCTAACTGGGATGAAAATGCTAATACCGAATGAGCAAAAGACCCAAGTAATAATCCTAAGAATACGGACATGGTTCGGCTCAATTCTACCCGTAAGGAATGCGGGGATGATATGCTGTCACTAGTTCATGGAATTGATGGATATAGATCTTACCAATGGAAAAAGATGAAGTAAGTATATCGGCGGTCAATGTAAAATCAAGAATCAACGGTGAATGTCGCAGCGTCAGCCCGCCAAAAGACAGGGCGGGCGGGGGCTCTGCTGAGAAGGAAGAGTTAAGATTGAATGGCTGGACCCGATTCTGATAACTGTGTAATAAGAGTGATTCGGAGAATCACCTCATCCTAACTTCGAGGTGCGCTGCGCTAACACCTCGAAGAACGCGAACCGCCACCGGCGTCACAGGTAGTTACACTTACCGGTTGATGTTGCTGGGAGGCGGATATACAGGGGCGTACGGAGAGTTCAGGCAGGTGAGAAGTTATGGACGCTGCCTGCCGCAAACTGAGATAGGGTTTAATTATAACCTTATTTCGGCGCCATACAGCAGGGTTGGGCTAATGAGCGAATACAGGTTGGATGAGGGAGGCGGAGTTGAATTGAACAACACAGGAGGTACGACGTTAAGTGGATTAGTTACAGACGGCATAGAAGAATGGATTACTGTGAGCGGTGATGTTTTACCGGATCACAAATTTGCTACGTTGTATGCGTATAATAGCCTGAACCAGGTTGTAAAACAGAGCAGCCCGGATGGTGGCAGTTCTCAGTTTTGGTATGACAGGCTTGGAAGGCTGGTTATATCGCAAAACGAGGAGCAGGCTACCGGAACCGCCAGCCCACGCTTTAGCTATACGCGGTACGATGCTTTGGGAAGGGTAATAGAGGTTGGAGAAAAAGAGTATCCATCTGTTACACCGGGAGAAGACAGCGACGATTTGAATGTATTGGATGCTAATGCAGTTGAACACTGGATGAACACCGATGGTACGAATCGACAGATTACGGTAACAAGGTACAGTAATGCCGACAATGATGATGCACCAGATGGTCATGTACTTTTACCTCCTACGGCGATTTTAAGCAAACAGCAAAACCTGAGGAACCGCGTGGCCGCAAGCTATTATATTGAAGACGCAGGGCTAACGCAGCTTTACGCCAGTTATTATAGCTATGACATAGCAGGTAACGTGTTTAAGCTGTGGCAGGAACTGGTGCCCATGCGGGAATACGATGGCAGTGGGATAAAGGAGATGCAGTACGACTATGATTTAATTAGCGGCAAGGTAAACAGTGTATGGTACCAGTATGGTAAGAAGGACCAGTACTTTTATATGTACAGGTACGATGCGGAGAACAGGTTGAAAGAAGCTTTGAGCGGCAGGAGTAATTTTGCCTCGCATTTAAAGTTGGATGCCAGCTATAGTTATTATTTGCATGGCCCGCTTGCGCGTACTGAAATAGGCGCAGCGAACAAAAAACTGCAGGGAATTGATTATGCCTATACCTTGCAAGGTTGGCTGAAGGGCGTAAACAGCAGCTTGCTGGACCCGGCTAAGGATATGGGCCTGGATGGGCATAGCAGCGGCATACACCAGAATTTTGGAAAGGATGTGTTTAGTTATGTGCTTAATTATTTTGCGGAAACGAGGGATGGGGTGTTGTTTAAGGATTATGTACCTAGCGGAGCGACTGCGGGGGCAAGCTTTTTGAACTTTGGATTTAATGACAACAGCTTTGCTACAGGAAGGCCGTTGTTTAATGGAAACATATCAGCCATCTCGCTGGCGTTGTATAAATTGCATAACAAGACCACCACGGGCTACAGTTATGGTTATGACCAGTTGAACCGCCTGGTGAACATGAAGAAGCATTGGGATGATATTACAAACGGGAACTCGACCGCCACGGTGTGGGATAAGAACAGTGTGCATACTGATGAGCCATATTCTGAACGATATACCTACGATGGAGCGGGCAATATACAGACGTTGGTACGCAAGGGTGCGGGTACGGCTAACAACCCTCTGGCGATGGATAACCTTAGCTACAAATATTATTATGTAGATAATGCGGATAATTTGCAGGAGTACGACCCTGCCAATCCGCCGGCGACGGGAGTGAAATACTTTACGAACAGGCTGGCGAGGGTGAGGGATAATGTGCCGGCGGGGAACTACAGCATTGATATAGATGAGCAGGCTGCGGGCAATTACAGCTATGACAGGATTGGAAATTTAATCAGCGACCAGGCAGAGGGACTGACCAATGTGACCTGGAACGTATATGGGAAGATAAAAAGTATAGCCAAGACAAAGAACGGAGTAAGCACAACGATGACCTACCAGTACGATGCAAGTGGTAACCGCGTAATGAAGCAGGTTGGTAACAAGGTTACCTTTTACATAAGAGACGCGCAGGGTAACGTGATGGGGCTGTACGATGCTATGAAAGACCCTGCTGCCAGTACACAGGCGGGCTATACCTGGCAGGAGCAGCATTTGTATGGAAGCAGCAGGCTGGGGATGTTTACGCCGAGGGATTATATAGCCCACTGGCAGGTAAGCACAGCTCCGCCGACCACTGCTGACCCTGCAGGAAAGCGTATATATGAATTGAGCAATCATTTAGGCAATGTGCATGTTACCATAAGTGACATACTAAGGCAGGAAGGTGCAGATGGAAAATTTGTGCCTGAGATTGTGAGTACGAGTGATTACTATCCTTTTGG
>JAEZDR010000017.1 GCA_023433265.1 Bacteroidota bacterium
GATTAATTGTTCCCCCTTAATAGGTGTAGAAAATGGTAATAAGATAATTTATTACCATTTTTTTATTCCAGCTCATTGCAGCTATTTTTGTTTATATCTAAAAGCAAGACACTTAATTATGAGAAAAATCTTACTAACAATAGTTGTGGTAGGAATCTCTTTCCTTTCCGTTGCACAAAAAACGCCGAATCCCAGGCACCTCAAACGGCCAACACTTGGAATTAATTTTATTCTGAACGACTTTGTTACAGCCCAACGGTTGAAAGCAACATCGGTTTCAGAAGTGCTTAAGGATAAAAGCTGGGCAAACCTTTCCCAAATGAACCCAGGTTTCAGCGTTCAATACCTTCAGGGGCTTCACAAGCATTTCGATGTGTCAGCCCGGTTGGATGGCAGCCTCATCAGGTATCAATACCGAAATACCCGGGAAACGGAAAAGTCTGATGTTATCATGCTTGAAAGCGATTTGAGCTTGCACGGAAAGTTGCTTCCCGACAACTATATTGTAGTGCCTTACCTTTCGGGAGGTATTGGTGCAGTAATGGTCGGTAACCGCCTCGGTGCTTTTATGCCTTTCGGCGGTGGATTGCAATTTAATCTTGGTAAAGAAGATGTGTTTATCTACACCAGTATGCAATTCAGGCAACCTGTAACCGATTGGGTAAACTACCACATGCACTATTCGGTTGGTTTTGCAGCGGCGCTTACAGAGCGAAAAGAAACAACACCGGCGCCACCACCTCCTCCTCCGATGCCTGTAAAGGAAAAGGACACAGATAACGACGGCATTGCCGATATAAACGATAAATGCCCCGACAAACCCGGTACAATTAAATACAATGGTTGCCCGGTGCCTGATTCGGATGGAGACGGGCTTGACGATGAAAAAGATCGGTGCCCCAAGGAAAAGGGGATTGCAAAATATGAAGGCTGCCCAATACCCGATGGTGATGGCGATGGTATTAACGATGAGGAAGATAAATGCCCTGCGATAGCTGGTCTCGCCAAATACCTGGGATGTCCGATACCGGATTCGGATGAAGATGGATTGAATGATGAAGAAGATAAATGTCCCAACGAACCGGGGCAGGCGGCGAACCAGGGATGCCCTACGAAAGCTGAGATTCACCAGGAGAAGATAGCGGAAGTGGCGCGAAACGTGTTTTTTGCTACAGGTAGTGCAACACTGCTTAAGAAGTCCTTTCCGGCTTTGGATGAGGTGGTGAAGCTTTTGAAGCAGAATGCAGATTTGTCATTAGATGTTGAAGGGCATACCGATAATACCGGAACAGATAAGATTAATCTCCGTTTGTCGCAAAGCCGCGCAGATGCTGTTGCAAAATACCTGAAGAGCAAAGGAGTTAAGGCTAAACAAGTAAGATCGAAAGGTTATGGTTCATCGCAACCCATTGCTGATAACTCCACGGCTGAGGGAAAAGCGCAGAACAGGAGAGTGGAGATGAAGTTGAAGTAGCCCAACCGCCAGCATATAAAACGAAAGCCACCTCATAGGTGGCTTTCGTTTTATGCGTGGTAAAGGGAGGGCTGGTCCAGCCCGTTGTTTGGATGTGCTGAAGCGTGTGAATTTTAATATTTAGTGTTTAGCTGAACAGGAAAAGCGTATTAGAGCGTTTGCAAAGGGGCCGCTAAGGGTAGTAGAGAATAGCAAAGCTGCCTAGTTTCCCCTGCTATTTAAAAGCACCACCGTTGTGCAAGTTGCTTCGGTGTATGTTTCTTCCGCCTCGCTGGCTTTGACTTGACCGACAGCTGCAAATTCAGTGGCTTTGCATTGTCAATTCAGGCGGATGAAAAAGATGATATTATTCCAGTTGTTCCTCACACTAAGTCTTTACTCTTGGGCGCAACACCGTTTTAGTTCAGTTGAGCAACTTTGGGCGTTTGCTGAAGTTAATAGTCCGGCAGCTGTGATGGGGAAACTTCAAAAAGAATCAGCTGCGAAGGAACGGCAATTGTTGGTATCAGGCTTCTATCCCCGCGTGAATGGTTACTCTACAGCGGACTACAACCTCATCATTCCTTCGATGGTGGTGCCAGATGTGATTTTTGGTGGTGAGCCGGGCAAGTTTACTGCTGCGCAGTTTGGAATGCCCCTTTCAGTGAATGCAGGAGCCGAGCTTTCGATGCCAGTGATAGACTTTGCCAAGTGGAGCCAGCTGCGTTCCGCCAACATGCGCATGCAAGCAGCAAACACAGGCAGTAAGGCATTGATGGAAGATTTACGCATACAACTAGCTCAGCTATACTACCAATGGATATTTACAAAACAGCTGCAACTGGTGAATGATGAGAACCGGCAAACCGTTGACAGATTAGTACAACTGATGCAGAAGCGATTTAATGAAGGTGTTATAAACCCGGCTGATTTAAATCGTGCGAAGAAGCTAAAGGCTGATCATGACATCCTGGCGATCAGCTACAATCAAAACATCCAAGTATTATCGCTTGCAATGAAACGGTTACTGAACTTACCCGCTGAAGCTTCCATTGAGCTAAACGGACAATTAGGATCATTTGAGGTTTCAAGGGCTTTGCAACTTGCGGATACTGCCAACTCTACACGGTCTGCTATCGTGCAGCAACAACAACTTACTGAGCTTGCTTTGAATGAGGTGAAAAGCGGAGCTATGACAGCACTTCCAAAGTTGAATTTTAGCAGCCGCTATTATCATCAATGGCAGATGGATCCTTCAAAGCATCAAACTGTGGGCTTTGACGCTGCGATCGTTGGTCTGCGGCTGGATGTTCCCATTACTGCTGGCAGGTACCACAGGATGAACCGCGAGAGAATGGAAATTGAATACAAGACTGCTCGGGAGCGACAAAGGGAATTGACTGCGGCCGTTAACCAGCAGGAGGCGGAATGGGCTACACGTTTACGTGCTGCATTGGAGAAGCAAAAAATAACAGGGTACAGGCTAAGGCTTGCTGCAGACAACCTGAGGATTGCCAATCTTAATATGAAGGAGGGGATTATGGAATTTGATGAATACAACAATATCTTCCTGGAGTATAATCAATCGAAGCTTGATAACCTGCAAACCCTTGCAGATGCTGAGCTATATGAACTTTTAGCAACTAAAAAATGGTACTTACAATGAGATACTTGATTTCTATGGGCTGCGCGCTTGTGTTAGCGGCCGGTTGTGCAAACAAGGAAAAAACAATACGCCCTGAGATGAAGGAGCTTACCGAAGCAGTTTATGCCAGCGGCACCTTGATACCTGAGCAGGAATATAAGGTTGTTAGCATGATGGATGGCTTCATTACCAACATAGCTTTTAAAGAAGGAGATGCTGTTGGGTGCGGACAAACGCTACTGCAAGTATCGAATGCCAGCAGGCGGGCACAGGAAGAAGCAGCTAAGCAACTGGTACAAACAACTGCGCCTGTTGCTGCAGATGACGCTCCGCAAGTAAGGGATATTAGAAACAGAATACAGGCTGCCATGTTGCGCAAGAAGAACGACAGCATACAATATGTACGGTACCGCAACTTGTATGATGAACATGCAATATCGCGCTCAGCATACGAGCGATATGAACTAGCTTATGAAACATCTTCGAAAGAAGTAAGCGCATTGCGGCAGCAGCTAAAGAGTGCAGAGCTTAGTGCAGACATCCAGCTGCAGCAGGCTCGTAATCAGCTTACACTAAGCAGGGCTGATGCATCGAACAGTGTTGTTAAGAGCCAGTTGAATGGTGTGCTTTACGAGCTTTATCGCAAGCAGGGGGACTATGTTAATGTAAACCAGCCGGTGGCACTGATTGGTGCAGGCAACATGATTGCAAAGCTGCTGGTGGATGAGGACGATTTTTCGAAAGTGTATAAAGGACAGAAGGTGCTACTAAGTATGGACGCGAAGCCTGGGAAGATATATACGGCCCATGTTGAGAAGATTTATCCGTCGCTTTCTAAGGCAGAGCAGTCGTTCAGAGTAGACGCCATTATCAAAGACACAGCTGATATAAACCTTTACGGCGCTAACCTGGAAGCTAACCTGATAGTAGCAGAAAATAAGCGAGTGTTGGCTATCCCCCGAGAGGCTCTGTTGAAAGGTGATAGTGTTTGGGTTGAAAGGGAGGGGAAGAAGCAACTGGTAAAAATAGTGAAAGGCGTGCAGGATAGTA
Source organism: Bacteroidota bacterium (assembly GCA_023433265.1). GTDB lineage: Bacteria > Bacteroidota > Bacteroidia > Chitinophagales > Chitinophagaceae > JAEZDR01. The sequence goes on from JAEZDR010000017.1 coordinate 4,149, forward strand.
AATGGGTAGAAGTGAAGCAAGGTCTGGATTCATCGTCCATCATAATAGTTGAATAATGAACTGGAAGTTAGCATTTGAAATAGCAGCAACCCACCTGCTCACCAAGAAGAAACAGAGCCTGGTTGCTATGCTGGGTGTAACCTTTGGCATCTCTATGTTCATTATTATGATAAGCTTCATGACCGGGGTAAACCAGTTTCTGGAAGACATGGCAATGGATAATACCCCACACATTAGAATATACAAGCCTGTTGAAATAAAAGAAGAAACGATTATTCATAAGCACGCAACTGCAAGCGATTGGAAAGTAGTGAGCCATCAAAAGCCAAAGAGTGAGTTGCCGAAGATTAAGAACGGACTTCAATTGGCTGAGGGGATAGAAGAGATGCCAGAAGTGCTTGGCGTTTCGTCGCAGGTGTCTACGCAAGTATTTTATAATAACGGTGCTGTACAAATACCGGGAACCGTGTTGGGCGTAGACATTAAGAAGCATGATAAGCTATTCTCGCTATCGACCCGGATGGATGAAGGTGAACTGGATGACCTGCTTAAAGGCAATGACCAGATAATCATGGGGAAGGGATTGGCAGACCGTTCCGGATTAAAGGTAGGCGACAGGGTGAGTGTTACGACGCCGGAGGGCAATAACCTGGTGTTGAAAGTAGTGGGTATTTTCTCCTTCGGTATTACGGCTATGGATGACTCGCGCAGTTATGCCACCATATCGACAGTGCAAAAAATACTGCAGCGCGACCCGTCGTATATTACTGATATCAATATTAAGCTGAAGGATGTGGACAAGGCTGCAGAAATAAGCAGGATGTTGGAGAAAACCGTGCGAGATGTAAAGCTGGAGGATTGGCAAACTGCCAATGCATCTATACTTGCCGGTAAAAAGATACGAGATGTGCTTACGATGGTAGTGTGCATCACCTTACTGACAGTAGCCGGATTTGGCATTTACAACATTATGAACATGAACATCATAAATAAGCTAAAGGACATTGCCATATTGAAAGCGACAGGCTTTGGCAGTGCTGACGTTACGGGTATCTTCCTGCTGCAATCGATTATGATAGGTGTGGCTGGTGGACTTCTAGGCCTGGCTGTAGGTTTCTTCTTTAGCTGGCTGCTGTCTATCACACCCTTCCCGGCGGCAACCTTCTTCCGTATAGAAACCTTTCCTGTAAATTTTAATCCTATACACTATGCTGAGGGGTTATTCTTCGGCTTTCTTACCACATTATTTGCAGGCTACTTTCCATCGAGGCGCGCGTCTGAAGTTGATCCCGTTCAAATTATAAGAGGATAAGCGATGAACACAATTTTGAAAGCAGAGAACATAACCAAATACTTCTATCAACCTGAGAAGTTCCAGGTATTGAAAGGGGTTAGTTTTGAAGCAGAGAAGGGCGAATTCCTCTCTATAGTGGGTAAGTCCGGTTGTGGCAAGAGCACCTTACTTTATATACTCAGCACAATGGATACCGACTATGAAGGCAGTCTGACAATAAACGGCGAGAAACTAACCGGTAAGAAGCAGAACGAGCTGGCAAGGTTTAGGAACGAACACATGGGCTTTGTTTTCCAGTTTCACTTTCTTCTCCCAGAATTTACAGCGTTAAGAAACGTTATGATGCCCGCTTTGAAACTAGGCAGGTATTCACCAACGGAAGTAGAAGAAAGAGCCATGGAAAAGCTCCGTTGGGTAGGCATGGATCAGTATGCCCATAAACTTTCATCAAGGTTGAGTGGCGGCCAACAGCAACGGGTGGCGATAGCAAGGGCGCTGGTAAATGATCCCACAGTAATAATGGGTGACGAACCTACGGGAAACCTGGATAAGGCTAATTCTGAAATAGTGTTCGATATCTTCCGTAAGCTTGCAGTTGAAAATAAGCAGACGATAATTACAGTAACCCACGATCCTGACTTTGCCGGCAAAACCGACCGTATTGTTGAAATGGAAGACGGTAAAATACTGCGCGTTTATGAAGCCTAAGAACATGCCTTACATATACATCGGCCTGTTTGTTGCGGCAACAGCTTTTGTAAGGTATTACATCATTCCTGAATGGTCGCTGCTGATACACCTGCTGGTAATGATGCTGCAGTTTGGATTTTTGGCAGCTGTTTGGAATTACATCGGCTGGTTAAGTAAGTGGCTGGACAAGCGAATGCCGTTTAAGCATGGTATAGCCAGGCGGATGGTTGTGCAGGTAGGCATATCCATTATCACTGTTGTTCCTGTCTTGGTTACGGTGATGTATATGGTATTTGACTACCTGCCTGCGTACGTAAACTACCGCTTTCTGACGCTGATGTTCATCCTGATAATTATTGCGGTAGCATTACTGAACTTTGTATTCTATGGCAATTATTTCTTTGATGAATGGCAACGGTCGGTTGAGCAGAATGCCAAGCTTGCCGTACAAACTGCTACACTTGAGAAGGAGAAGTCAAAGATCCAGTATCACCATCTTAAGAACCAGGTAAACCCACACTTTCTGTTCAATACTCTTACATCATTAGATGGGCTGATTCAAACTAATGCTGACCTTGCATCGGAGTTTGTGCGACACCTTAGCAAGGTGTACAGGTATGTGTTAGAACACAAGGAGAATGAGCTGGTTACCCTTGACACTGAGCTTAGCTTTATTAGTCATTATATCGAGCTGCTTTCTATTAGGTACGGAGATGCCATCCAATTTAAGATTGCGCTAGATGCCGATGGCAGAGATCGTAGAATAGTTATGGTAACGCTCCAGATGTTAATTGACAATGCTATCAAACACAATAGCAGTTCTCTGCAATCACCGCTTTGCATAGACATTTGGAATGACGAGGATTACTTGCATGTGCGGAATAATAAGCAAGAACGAAAAATGATAGAACACTCAACAAAGCAGGGGCTTGCCCAGCTAACGGGTATGTATAAATATCTTTCAGATAAGGCAGTAGAGATTGTAGATGAGGAAGGGTTCTTCAGAGTTAAATTGCCATTGCTATGAACATTCTTGTAATTGAAGATGAAAGGTTGGTTGCGCAGAGCCTGATTCGGATGGTTAAGCAGCTTGAGCCTACCGCCGGTATAGTTGGACCCATTGCCTCAGTGAAGGAATCGAAGGCATGGCTACAGCAGAATCCGTTGCCAGATCTGATACTTTCTGACATTCAACTAGCGGATGGCATCAGCCTCGACATCTTTACCTGTGGAGATTTACTTTGTCCTATTATTTTTACCACGGCCTATGATGAGTATGCCATACGCGCGTTTAAACTAAACAGCATTGATTACCTGCTTAAGCCCATTGATAAAGCAGACCTGGAAGCTGCGTTCAGGAAGTTTCACATGCTTCGTACGAAGTATAGTAATGCCGGCTATTTAGAAGAGGTGATGAGTGTATTCAGGAATTTTGGAAACATTCGTAAGTACAAAGAAAGGTTTGCTGTTCATTTTGGCAAATCGGTTACGCTGGTCAGTGTTGTGGAAACGGCCTACTTCAGAAAGGAGGAGATTATTTTCCTGATAGCTGCCGATGGCAGAAAGTATATAACGGATTACCGTTCGTTAGATGAGATTGAAGAGGAGATAGACAAAACGGTCTTCTTCAGGGCCAATCGACAGCATCTTGTAAACATTGCATTTATAGAAAGCTTCAGTACTGATGAAGCCGGCAGGATAACACTTAAGCTGCATCAACTGAAAAACGAAGACGAGCTTGTAATAAGTAAAGAGCGCGCATCGCAGTTCAGGCAATGGGTTGAAGCGAGCACTACCAGCAAGCTTTAATACCTGAGCACCTTAAGTGCTTTTGGCTTTGGTTTTCTCCCTTTACCTTTAAACATTGAACACCTTAAAACAAATGTTTATGAAGAAGCTATTTTTCTGCGCAATTGCAGGGGCGCTGACCCTTTCTGCCTGCAACCAGGGGAATGAAACAAAATCAGATGCAACAGTGGTTGACTCTGCGAAGGTTGAGAACAATGAAGCTGCTTCTGCGCCAACTGAGGCAACTGCTGCACCTATGAGTAAAGAGGATGCTGAAAAGGCCTATATGAGTTACATGACACCGGGGCAGGAGCATGAGATGATGAAAAAGGATGTGGGAAGATGGACAGTAGAAATGAAAAGCTGGATGCATCCGGATTCTGCTGCTATGGAAAGCAAGGGGACTGCTGATATTAAAATGGTAATGGGCGGCAGGTACCAGGAAGCATTATTTAAGTCAACATGGATGGGACAGCCTTTTGAAGGAAGAAGCCTGACAGCGTTTGACAATACAAAGAAAACCTACATCAACACCTGGATAGATAATATGGGAACTGGTATGATGATTATGGAAGGTAAGCCCTCTACAGATGGCAAGACTATGACATTTGTTGGCAAGATGACCGATCCAATTTCAGGGAAAGATTTGGATTGCCGCGAAGTTTGGACAATTGTAGATGACAAAACCCAGTTAATGGAAATGTATAGTAACCGCTACGGAAAAGAAGCCAAGGAAATGGAAATGAAAATGATAAAGCAATAACAGATATTTATTGACAGAAAAGCCACCCTCAGGGGTGGCTTTTCTGTTATGCGGGCTTATTACTTTTGCCTTGCAAGCGTCGGCTTGTCAATAACCCTGAAGTATTCATTTTTAAACGGCTACGTATTCTTCATGTTCAAAGACTTCGAAATGGCAGTCGTAGCCCGTTTGCAGGGCAGATAATGAGCTTCGAAGCCATGGTTTTCCGTTTATGGAGTGAATGACGTTCTCCCCGCCGGTGGCGCTGTAATAGGTTCTAAAAAGAAGCCGATTAACCCTTCTTTACCTCTTTAGCCCAGGCATCCTTCAATGTAACGGTACGGTTGAAGATCATTTTACTGGGACTAGTATCCTTGTCGAGACAGAAATATCCTTTGCGTAGAAACTGGTAGCGCTCGTCAAACTTCGCTTTAGTTAGAGCCGGTTCTGCATATACCTGATCAATTACTGTAAGGCTACCAGGGTTGATGTAGCTTTTAAAATCTCCTTCCTCATTAGAAGGGTCTTCTACCTGAAAAAGCCTGTCGTACAGCCGTACTTCTACAGCCTGCGCATGCTCCGCGCTCACCCAATGTAATGTACCTTTTACGTGTATACCTGATGTATCACTACCACTGCGACTTTCAGGAATATAGGTACATTTCAGTTCCATTACATTCCCCGCATCATCCTTCACTACTTCATCGCAACGGATAATGTAGGCATACTTTAGCCGTACCATCTGCCCGGGGGCCAGCCTAAAGTACTTTTTAGGAGGGTTCTCCATAAAGTCGTCACGCTCTATATACAAGTTTGCCGAGAAAGGAATTTCCCTGCTGCCGCTTTTTTCATCCTCAGGGTTGTCTTCACCTATAAGGACTTCCATACCTTTCTCATAGTTCGTTATAGTAACCTTTAGAGGATCAAATACTACCATCCTCCGTAGAGCTGTTTTATTGAGATGTTCCCTAACGCAAAACTCCAGCAAACCAACATCTATAAGGTTTTCCCGTTTGGCTACACCAATTCGATCGCAGAAGTCCCGTATAGATTCAGGCGTAAAGCCACGTCTGCGGAGCCCGCTGATCGTCGGCATGCGTGGATCATCCCAGCCCGTGACATGCTTCTCATTTACCAGTTGCAAAAGTTTACGCTTGCTCATCACCGTATAGTTCAGGTTGAGCCTAGCAAATTCATATTGATGGGATGGGAATATTTCCAACTTTTCGATAAACCAATCATATAGTTCGCGATGAGGAATAAATTCCAAAGTGCAAATACTATGGGTAATATTTTCAATGCTATCGCTTTGCCCGTGCGCAAAATCGTACATAGGGTAGATGCACCACGCATCCCCCGTACGGTGGTGGTGTGCATGCTTAATGCGATACATAATAGGATCGCGCATGTGCATGTTCTGATGGGCCATGTCTATTTTTGCCCTCAAAACCTTGCTTCCGTCGGGGTATTTTTCCGCACGCATATCCCTGAACATTTGAAGGTTTTCGTCTATGCTTCTGTTGCGGTGTGGGCTTTCTGTTCCCGGCGTGGTGGGTGTGCCTTTTGTTGCTGCTATTTCTTCGGCCGTTAGGTCATCCACGTAAGCATAGCCCTTTTTTATTAGTTGCTCGGCAAAGTTGTAAAGCTGCTCAAAATAGTCAGACGCATAAAGCTCACTCTTCCATGTAAACCCAAGCCATTTTACATCCTCTTTTATGCTGTCTACATACTCAGTGTCTTCAGTAACGGGATTGGTATCATCAAACCGCAGGTTTGTGTATCCGCCATACTTTAGCGCCAATCCAAAATTGAGGCAGATACTCTTTGCATGCCCTATATGCAGGTAGCCGTTTGGCTCGGGCGGAAAACGGGTTACAATGGATTTATATTTTCCGTTATTTAAATCCTCTTCTATAATCTCTTCTATAAAATTAAGCGACTTAACGTCTGCCATGTTCTTTCCTGTTTTGAGTTGCAAATATAACTGTTTGACCGCCCATGACGGGTGTGGTAGCGGGCAAAGGAGGATACCCTGCCGAAGCAAATGCCCGGCTTTAAATTAAATGGACAGAAAATGCTTTTAATCCCAAATATTTTAGTATACCTTTATCCACGTTATTTAGCAGGCTATGCAGAATGAACAAAAGGATAGGTGAGTAACTTCTGCCAGCCTGCTCTGTAAAAAGTCTTTAATTTGGACTTCGCTAAAATGTAAAAGATTAAATTTTATAATATGGTACGCTTACAAGCTATTGGAAATCTGGGGAAAGATTGCGCATTGAACACAGTAAACGGAAAGAATGTTATCAACTTCAACGTGGCGCATACTGACAGGTTTGCCGCTCCGGGACAACAACCAAAAACATTATGGATTGAATGCGCTTATTGGACCGATAAAACCGGCATTGCGCCCTACCTCAAAAAAGGAACCCAGGTGTTTGTTGAAGGCACACCGGAACTAAGAACTTATACTAATAAAGAAGGAAAAGAGGTTACAAATCTTAGCCTTCGCATCATGCATGTGGAACTTCTCGGTAAAAAGCAGGAAGGCGATATGGGTGGCAATAACATGGGTTCATATAACGCTGGTGGAATGCAGGCAGCTCCGGCTGGCAGCGATATGGGCAACCAAATTGATGACTTGCCGTTCTAGACATAGAAAATTGTTTTACAAGGGAGGCTTGCCTCCCTTTTTTTGTAAAGGAACCCAAGCTTATTGCTATCGCCACTTTCACGGAATATATAATTTGCAAGGCTACCAAATCCTGTATGCTCGGGTTAATAAGCTGACCTATATGGTATTTGACCCGATATTTCGCATGTGGGGCAAACTATATGCCTTCTACACCGGGCTTGGTGTGGGCTTAGACCTCGTGATTGTTAAAAGATTAACATTTTGTCAGTTAAACAACAAAACAACAGGCAAGTCACAACTCAGAATGAAATTATCTTTACCGCCTTTATAAACTACACGAGAGAATGAAATATCTGTTTCTTTTATTATTAGCCGTTTTTGCTAGCGCATCTGTACAAGCTCAAACAGACGAAAAAGCAAAAGTGGTCCTGGACAAAGTAAGCAGCAAGGTGAAAAGCTTCCAGGGTATTACAGCTAAGTTTACTTACACTACTAAAACGAAAGCGAACGTAAAGAAGGGTACTGTTAATGGTGATATCTCCATAAAAGGAAAGAAATTCTTTATCAAACAGGGTGCAACCCAGATATTTTCCGATGGGAATAAGATATGGAATTACAACGGCGAAAATGAAATAACCGTTGCGGATGCTGATGACGACAGCAGGACGTTATCTCCACAAAAATTACTTACCGATTTTTACGATAAAGACTTTACCTACAAGCTTATTGGATCTAAAGGCAATTTCCATGAAATTGAAATGACGCCCATTGATAAAAGAAAGAACTTTAAAAAAGTAAACGTATACGTTGATAAGAATAAAAGCCTGATTACAAAAGCTCGTATCATTGACAAAGCTGAAAATATCATCGAATTTGACCTCAGGAACGTCAATACGAATGCTAACCTTCCTGACAGCAGGTTTGTATTTGACGCTAAGAAATATCCTGGTGTCGAACTAATAGAACAATAAACGACTTCGGATAACAGAAGCCGCCCAACGGGCGGCTTTTTACATTAATGACTTGCGGGGACACTATATTTTCCGCATTTTTACATCGTAATGAAACGCATTATCATCACTATCGACGGTTTTTCTTCTTGTGGTAAGAGTACCTTGGCAAAAGCGCTTGCGCGTGAACTCAACTACACTTTTATTGATAGTGGTGCAATGTACCGGGCCATAACGCTATACTTTCTACGTAATCACATTGATTCACAGGATACAATCAAGGTGGTAGAAGCACTCAACGACATTAACCTTGAGTTCGAGTACAACGAAGCTTCGGGCAAGAGCGATATGATCCTGAATGATGAAAACGTTGAACTTATCATCCGGGATATGCTTGTGAGCGAACATGTAAGCGACGTGGCGGCTATAAAGGAAGTAAGGGAATTTGCCGTTGCCCAGCAACAAAAAATGGGAGAGAGGAAAGGCATAGTAATGGACGGGCGTGATATTGGAACCACTGTATTTCCCCATGCAGAACTAAAAATATTTGTAACTGCAGATCCTGCTATCAGAGTAGAACGTCGCTTCAAGGAGATGTACGAAAAAAATCCATACATCACAATCGAAGAAGTGAAAAGCAATCTTGAAATGCGGGATTATATTGATAGCAACCGTGAGTTTTCTCCTTTGCGTAAGGCAAATGATGCGTTGGAATTAAATAACAGCAACTTAACCCGAGACGAACAACTGCAGGTAGCCCTTAAATGGGTGAAAGAATGCACTGAGCAACTTCCACAAGCCGGCGAAATAAAAGCTTAAAGGATTGTTTATTAAGCTTCGGCAGCGGTTGAAGCAAACTCCTCGATTATCTCATCTACTTTGCCGCTTACGTTAAAGAAAGAAGCGAGCTTCCGCACCACCTGCTCCACGAGGGCATCCGGACAACTTGCCCCGCTTGTTACCAATATCTTTACAGGGGTTTTTGCTGGCATGTATTCGTATACTGTACTTACCTGTTTGGTATGCCAGTTACAATGAACTAATTCCCGTTCGCTTACCAGTTTGTCCGCATCGTTTATAAAGTAGGATGGTAACTTCTGTTCGCAGAGTTCAACAAGGTGCGAGGTATTGCTACTGTTATAGCCGCCTATAATAATGGCAAAATCTGCAGCGATATCTAACATTCCTGTTACTGCAGTTTGGTTATCATTTGTGGCATAACATAAAGTATCCCGGGTTTCTGCAAAATGGCCGGCTGCATCACCTTGATACTTGTTTATCATTACATTTTTAAGATGTTCTGCAATTGCCTGTGTTTCAGTTGCAAGTTGGGTTGTCTGGTTAACCACACCTATCCGCACAAGGTCCCTTCTCACATCGAAACCTTCAGTAAAACGACCTGCGAACTGTTCGTAAAACAATGCGCTATCCACCTCACCCCTAATAAACGTTGCCAGTGTTTCGGCATCTTTTAAATCGTTAACAATCACCGCCTTTGTATGCTGTGATACATGGGAAAAAGTAGCCCTTGTTTCCTCGTGCTTTGGTTTTCCGTGTATTACAACCGTGAAACCTTTACGGGCAATTTGCTCGCTTTTATTCCAAACTCTTTCAACAAAAGGGCAAGTGGTATTGTAGCTTTCTATCTGAATACCCTTGCTTTTCAAGAGGTTTTCTATAGTAACGGTTGTGCCGAAAGCGGGTATTAAAACGATGTCGCCAGCCTGCAACTCATCAAATGGAATAATTTGCCTGCCATAAGTATCCTGCAGAAACTTAACCCCACGTGCTTCCAGGTCGGCATTAACCTGTGGATTGTGTATCATTTCGCTCAGCAGGAAAATTCGCCTTCCGGGGTTCTCATCAATTGTCCTAAACGCTATATCAATCGCATTTTCAACCCCGTAGCAAAAGCCGAAATGACGGGCAAGGTAAACCTGAAGAGGGCCAAGATCAAGAAGGGTAGGGCTAAAGTCCTTTTTCAGCTTGTCTTCGCTCTTTCTTTTTTGCTTTACCGCTGATATTAAACGGCTTCGGTATATAACAGGAACATCGAATTGTTTCATATTGATGGGCTAACCTCTACAAAGGTAAATTTTGAGCTGTTAAGGCTTTCTTTTTTGTTGCCGCTGTACAAATGTGTTGCTATAACAGGTCATACCGCCAATGCCAGGCTGCAACAACTGCAGGGAAAATAGCAAATCATATTAATGCGCAGTTGCTAACTACTTAGCTAAAAAAGAGTATTATAAGAGAGGCATAAAAGAAAGGTAAGAGATAGAGAGCCCGAAAATAAGCTGTAACTATACCACTCTTACCCTGAGAACTCCTTCAATTTCTCCGATTAGCTTGATTAATTCGGCCGGTATGGGTGTCTCTGCATCAATAATAGTGTAGGCATAGCTGCCTTTACTACTGTTGAGCATATTAAGGATGTTGATGTTTCCCTTGGCAAGGTCGGTAGATATCTGCCCCAGCATGTTAGGGATATTCTGATGGGCGATTGTAATGCGATGATCCGAAACCCTGCTAAGTGTGCATGAAGGAAAGTTTACTGAGTTGAAGATATTCCCGTTCTCCAGGTAATCCTTCAGTTGTCTCGCAGCCATAACCGCACAATTGTCTTCAGATTCGGGGGTTGAAGCGCCGAGGTGCGGGATGGTGATAATGCCCTCCACATTCAAAAGAGCTTTATTTGGAAAGTCCGTCACATAACTAGTCACTTTACCTTCTTTAATGGCCATGATAATATCCTCGTCGTTCACAAGTTCTCCTCTCGAAAGGTTGATAATACGAACACCCTGCCTCATTTTTGAAAAAGCCTCAGTATTGAAGCTGCTTTTCGTTTCGGGGGTGAGTGGAATGTGAAGGGTGATATAATCACATTGTTGCAATAAGGAAGTGTAATCCGGTGCTTTCTTCACGCTTCGGGACAAGCCCCATGCGGCGTCTACCGAAATATAGGGGTCGAAGCCCAGGACTTCCATGCCCATACCCACGGCTGTATTAGCTACCATTACGCCAATAGCCCCCAGGCCTATCACTCCAAGCCTTTTCCCTTCCAGTTCAGGGCCTGTGAACTGCCCTTTTCCTTCTTCCACCTTCTTTGGCACATCTACCTGTTGTCCATCCAGTGCACCCGTCCAGGTAATACCCTGTACAATTTTGCGTGATGAAATAAGCAGAGCAGCTATCGCCAGTTCTTTAACAGCATTGGCGTTAGCACCCGGTGTATTGAAAACCACTATTCCTTTTTCGGAACACTTTTCAATGGGAATGTTGTTAACTCCGGCACCTGCGCGGGCAATACAGGCCAGCGTTGAAGGAAACTGCATATCATGTACAGAAGCACTTCTGATTAAAATTCCATCGGGTTGCTCAGTTGTATCATCAAGTACATAATTACCATCCTGGAGTATGGAAAGCCCTACCGGGGCTATTTTATTGAGTGTTTTTATTTTGAACATTGTTAGAATTACATTGTTGTTTGAAGCCGAATGTAAGGTATTTGATGTTGGTTTGTAATGTCTTGACAACCAGAAAACTTTAGCGGTTATTATTGGATTTATTTTTTTTCGACCAATTGGTTCTATATGCAGTGTTGACTATACATGAATTGGAGCGTAACCTCCCCTAAAATTAGGACAATTTAAAACTGGACTTTTCTAACTTTAAATTGTTCATTATGAAAAAATCAAGATTTACAGAGACGCAGATAGTTGCTGCGCTAAAAGAGTATGAAGCCGGCAAGAGTGTTGCCGACATATGCCGGGAGCTTGGCGTTAACAAGCAAACGTTTTACAACTGGAGCAAGAAGTATGGCGGCATGGAGAGCCAGGATCTGAAGCGGCTACGAGAACTTGAAGAAGAGAATCGTAAGCTGAAGCAGATGTATGCTGAGCTTGCCATGGATAACAAGGTGCTGAAAGACGTGATTGCAAAAAAGTTTTAAGGCCCTGCGAGCGAAAAGACAGAGTTGACTATATCCG
>JAEZDR010000039.1 GCA_023433265.1 Bacteroidota bacterium
GTTAGCATCAGTGCGAGCATTGCTAATTTGAAGTTCCTGGTAAATTTCATGGAGCGTAATTGTTTATGCAGCAAAGAACCATAGCCAATATGAAGCATTTATTACGCAATGATTAAGCAATGGTTAACGATCGTGATAAAAAACCGACGAGACCGGGCAGGGGACGTAGGAAAAAAGACGGGGCCCCTTGAAGGAAACCCCGTTGAGACTAAATATCGAAACGAGCCGCTCTCTAAGATTGAAGAGACCCGTTTAGAAGTTGTAGTTAAACCCAAGACTTATGGTGCGGCCGAAATGTTTACTCCAGATAATCCTGTCATCGGCTTCGTTATAGCCGCGCTTTGTTTTTTTGTCTTCTGTGTTTTCATATAGTACTTGAGCCGCATCCAGCAAGTTGGATACCGTGAGTTTGATCTCACCCTTGTTCTTAGCGAACTTCTTAGCCACCTGCAGGTCTAATATACCTCTTCCGTTTTCGTAGATATCTGGATTGCTTGCATTCCCCACAACTTCTATTCTATGTCCAACTTTGTTGTACATGATAGAGGTGGTTAGGCCTTGCTTTGGTTGGTGGTAGCTTAAACCCAGGTTGACCAGGTACGGCGATTGACCTTGCATTGGCCTGTCTTCATCCCAAAAAGAGAAGTCGCCATCACCCTTGTTAATCCTTGACCGGATGTAAGCAGCATTTGCACTAAGCACCAAATTATCCAGCCATGTTGCATCCTGGTTAATGAATGATAGCTTCTTACGCAGATCAAGTTCGATACCGAATGAGTAAGCACTTTCAGGGTTCACATAACTTACTTCTTTATACTCGGGTGACGAGATAGATCCTAAAGCCTGCTCGATAGGTTTCCTGAAGTTCTTGTAGAAAACCGACGAAGATATAATCTCACCAGGAGTGGGATAGGTTTCGAACCTGAGGTCGAGGTTTGTATTCTGACTTCTTTCTAAATCTGGATTGCCGTGAATGACAAATGACTTGTTGAAATCCCAGTATGCAAAGTTTGCAAGTTCCCTGAAGTCGGCTCTTGAAACGGTTTGAGAAACAGAGAGCCTAATATTTGATTTAGATGAGGTTTTGAAAATCGTGTTGAGCGAAGGAAGAACGTCCAGGTAGTTTTTCTTAATGCGCTGTTTTGAGCCGCTCATATCGAAAGTATTTACGACAAAGCCGAAAGACTCAACACGCAGTCCCCATATTACTCTCAGTTTTTCAGTAATCTTATTATCCAACATTGCGTAAGCTGCATGTAACGCGGCGTTTGCATCGTACTTGTCGTTGGTGTTGGTAATATCGTTCAGGTAGAATCCATTCTGGTACATATTACCATCGTTGAATACCTGGTGTGGTGGCAGGGATGCAAGCAATTGGTTAAACTCGCCAGGCGCCTGCTCGTACCGGAAAATCCGGGCACTGAAATCCCTTTGTTTAACCTGGGTAAGTAAGCCTGCCTTAAACTGGCTTTGCATATTCAGGAGCTTCAACTCCATTTTATAGTCCGCTTTGCCACCAATAGTGTGCTCAGCGAGGTAGCTCCAAAAACGATATGTGTTTCGTGTAGCCACCTTGTAGGTTACATCTTTGTTTTCCTCTTCTCCTAGTGCAGCCTGGTAGGGAAGTACTTTGTAATCCGGCTGATCCCTGGCGGTGAAAGCATAGTTTATGTTCCAACTGATGGATTGCTTTCTCTTGCGAATTTTATGTTCACCTTCCAATTGTGAACTGAAGAGAGTTTTTTGCTGTACTACATTTACCTGGCTTTTCTTTACATACTGGAGATCGTTATAGTTAGGCCCTTCTCTAAGTGTGTTAGCATTTTCAAATATCCTGTTGAATAAGTTTTTCAGCACTAGTTTGTGGTTTCCTTTTTTAAAGCCGATGTTAAGCAACCCACCTACGTTGGTGGTAAAGGAAGAGGTAGTATCCACATAATTGGAGAGGTAATCTGTGCGGCTAAAATTGTTCATGTAAGCGCGACGTACCCCATATTCTATTGACTGTGTGTTTTTATAGTTTAAGGCTCCCGTTACTCCTAATATGCCATTATTACGAAAGTTCTTCCTGGTGGCAAAGCTCATATTTGCACTGATGCCAGGCAAAGCTTGCCCGTCATAACGATCGCCGTAGTTGTTATTCATTTTCCTGGACACATCCACTTTCTGTTGCTGGCTTAGGTTTCGCCATTTCCGGTTAGACGGAAACGAGGCAGGAAATGCTCTTCTACCATTGTCGAAGCCAAAATAGTCTGAGCCAGTAATCATGCCGGGCTCGAAGTTTTTACCTGTAGAAATAGTGTTGTAAGAAGTGCCGAGACCAATGCTAAATGCAGGCCTTGCAGGTATGTCTTTTGTAGACACCTGGATGATACCACCACTAAACTCGCCAGGCATATCGGGAGTAGCAGTTTTATTGATCATAACGTTATCTATCATGGATGAAGGAATAACATCGAAGGAAAATGTTTTTCTGTCTGTTTCGGTGCTCGGCATGAGTGCTCCGTTGATTGTGGCTGCATTATAACGGTCATTGAGTCCACGTACAATTACATATTTCTCCTCCTGTACGCTGGTTCCGGTAACCCGTTTCAACACTTCACCAACATTGTTATCAGGTGTACGCTTAATGAGCTCTGCAGATATGCCATCTGATACGCTAATGTTGTTACGCTGCATTGACAAAACGGATGCTACAGTTTCGCGCTTTGCTGTGGACGCTGTAACGGTTACGCTTTGCAGGTCTTTTGTACCAGGTTGCAGCGTTACATTGAGCTCCGTGACCTTGCCTGGCTGTACCGTTACTGAGCTTACGGTTTTCAGGCTGAATCCTGTGGAAGAAAATTGCAGTGTATGGGTCCCTGCGGGTAAATTAAGGTGATAGTAGCCTTCTACGTCAGTGATGTACTGTTTACCATCCTGCTCGGATTTCACGGCTACCCCCGGCAAAGCTTGTCCTGATTGCTGGTTGATAACTCTACCGGATACTTTTCCAATTTCACTTGCCGAAGCAGCGAGCGATATATGGAACATGATTACGAAAAGAAAGTACAGGTGCTTCACAATGTAAAATTTTGCAAAGCATCAATTGGTGGATTAATAAAAGGTTACGGCAATATTTCCTCTTCGTTAATAAAAAAAGCAGCATCGGTTACTAGCCGATCAATCCATTGCTGAGCATATACTCTGCAATTTGTACTGCATTAGTGGCAGCTCCTTTACGCAGGTTGTCGCTTACGATCCACATGTTTAAGCAATTATCGGCACTTTCATCGCGCCGCAGGCGGCCAACAAAAACCTCGTCGCGTTCATGCGCTGTAAGGGGCATGGGATAAAGCTGGCTGGCAGCATCGTCCTGCAGAATTATACCTGGCGCTTTGCTCAACAGGTTTTTTACATCGTCCAGTTCAAATGGCTTGTTGAATTCCACGTTTACACTTTCACTATGTCCGCCCATGACCGGGATACGAACCGTAGTTGCAGTGACTTTGATGCTATCATCCCTCATGATCTTTTTGGTTTCATTGATCATCTTCATCTCTTCCTTCGTATAACCATTGTCCTGGAATACATCAATCTGGGGAATGGCGTTTAGGTCAATCTGGTATTTATAGGCCATCTCGCCTTTCGCGCCTTTTCGCTCATTCATTAATTGGTCAACTGCTTTCTTGCCTGTACCTGTTACACTTTGATAAGTGCTTACCACCACCCGCCTGATGCCATATTGCTTGTGTAACGGTTGAAGGGCAACCACCATTTGAATGGTGGAGCAATTTGGGTTTGCGATGATGTAGTCGTTTGCAGTAATCGCATCAGCATTTACTTCAGGCACCACCAACTTTTTGGTGGGGTCCATTCGCCATGCCGAAGAGTTATCAATAACTTTTATTCCGGCTTCAGCAAAACGGGGCGCCCACTCGGTGGAGGTGCTGCCGCCTGCAGAGAAGATAGCTACGGCAGGTTTTGCATCGATAGCATCTTGCATACTCACTATCTTATACAACTTGCCTTTGAACCTAACTTCTTTACCCACTGATTTTTCAGAAGCAACCGGGATAAGACTGGTAACCGGAAAATTTCTTTCTTCCAGTACCTGTAACATTTTTGTACCCACGAGGCCTGTTGCACCTACTACTGCTAGCTTCATAATTGTATTAATTCCGAATTCATCAAAATGCAATTCCTGTTACAGAAAAGCGTCTGCGAAAATAGTTTGGGCTAAAGGGCGAGCCAAATCAAATTATGATAACGATGCCCTATTGCTTTTTACCAGAGATTTCATTCCATGTTTGGTAAAGGCTTTCCTGGGAAGGCCTGTTGGCAGGCACCTTCTGCAAGGGTTCAACAGCCGCCCATTCCTCCTGCATTTGCCGGGGTAAGGCTTGATATAAAGCGGTACCCTGGGTTTTCCAGTTGAGCATTTCATCGCTCACCTGCCGGATTATTTTTGCAGGATTACCTACCAAAAGACTGCGCGGGGGAATGTTTTCATCGGCTTTGATAAAGCTTAAAGCGCCCACAATACTTTCATCGCCAAGCTGAACATTGTCCATGATTACGGAATTCATGCCCACGAGACAGTTGCGGCCAATGGTTGCCCCATGAATGACAGCACCGTGGCCGATATGTGCGCCTTCCTTAAGCACAACCGTAACACCCGGAAACATGTGTATAGTGCAATTTTCCTGGACGTTGCAGCCATCCTGGATTACAATACCTCCCCAATCGCCGCGGATAGCGGCGCCGGGACCTATGTAAACATTTTTACCAATAATTACATTTCCGGTAACGGCAGCCTGTGGATGTACAAAGGAAGAGGGATCAACTACGGGAATAAACCCTTTGAAAGCATAGATCATAGCATATTATTTAGCAGACACATCAATTAGGCGCTTCTCGGTGCGGTAGCAGGTGCCTTTAAAAAAGCAAACCAAATCGCCGGAAGCATTGGTAACCTCTACCGTGTAAACACCCGTTTTGTTGGTCTTGACTAACTGCTTTGCCTCGGCTGTGAGAACATCGCCCACAACAACAGGTTTTGTAAAAGATGTAGAAACGTCGAGGGCTACATTGATATAGCCATCGCTGTTGCATGCAAATGCGAAGGCACTGTCGGCAAACGAAAAGGCAATGCCACCATGGGCTGTCCGGAAACCGTTGACCATTTGCTCCCGCACCTGCATCTTTATTTTGCAATAGCCAAAGCTAACGTCCAGGACTTCTATTCCCAGCCACTGGCTAAAGGCATCGGCCTTCATCATTGTTTCTACCACTTCTGTGGGTGTCATGGTGGCAAGATAATAATCTTGCAGGAGGTGGACGTGCGAATGAATGGCCTTTTATAGCTATAACATAAGCCGGACTGGGTGAGCAGGGTTGGGCAGGTAGTAAGGACAGGGTGGGGAAACGGCGGTGGCAGCAGATAGTCAATGTGGAGGCACTTCAGCGTCAGTCCATTGGAAACCCATTGGAAACCCATTGGAAACCTATCCGAAACCCATTGAAAACCCAAGGGATGCCCCTCTAAAAATCATAAAAAATCTACAGCAAATCTTTGACGCCTAACAATGATGATAAAACCGGTAAGCACTGATACAAATTATTCTGGTGCCTGTTAGAAAGTGAGCTGATAATTGATATTGGGAAAGAATCCTATCTGGAAACTTTCGGTTTCCTGCCCGGTTTTAGCGTCAAGCAGGATAAAAAAACAAACGCCTCCTGCAAAAAACAGGAGGCGTTGTAATTGAGACTAGAAATGATTATTGTTTTACGAAACGGCTGTGTTTTACCGTACCGTCTGCTTCAGTAATCTTCAGTACATAAACACCTTTGCTTAGATTGCTGATATTTATGTTTGCCTGGTTAGTTCCTGCAGCAAGGGCCTGGGTATTAGTGGAGACCATGGCACCCTTAGCATCCATCACCTGCATTGTGATAGTTTGAAGCTTCACACTATGCATCTCTACGGTTAACCTGTCAGTTGCCGGGTTAGGATAAATCATAATCATATTGCCACCCTTGTGATAAGTAACAGATACTACGTTGCTGTAGGTTGTATTACCATCAAAATCAACTTCCTTAATGCGGTAGAAGCTCGTGCCTTCTACCGGGCTGTTATCTGTTGCCCTGTAGTACAAAGGAGTTGAACTGTTGCCCGCCGCCTTCTGCCAGGACAATTCTACGAAGTCGCCGCCATTTGCTGAGCGTTCAACCACGAAACGTTCGCTGTTCAATTCAGCAGCGGTACCCCAATCGAGCCTGACTAACTCAGGTAACTTAGTTGCCTTCAAAGCCAGGAACGTTACCGGCATCACCGCCTGGATGTTTACAGATACAGTATTCTTACTGAGGTTTGCACACAAAGTAGTTGGATTAGCAATGATAGCTGAAGACAGGTTATTGAAATTCTGTCCTACATAGCTATTGATAGTAGCTGCACTGGTTGAAGCATAAGAAATTCCGTACACCGTAAAGCTTCCTGAAGGATAAGTAGCAGGGTTGCTGAGGTTAGCAGAACTTGCAATTGAGGCAATTGTGTTGTTGAAATTATTTACGATTACATAGCTATAGGTATAGCCTGCGCCCGGGTTAGTGTAACCGCCCGAAGACTGCACTGCGCCACCCGCAGGAGGGGTAGCTACTACGTTATAGGCGGCTGGTAATGTGGGCTGAGTAGTGCTGTAGGAACCTACTGCAAGCACGTAATTGGTACCGGCGGTGAGTGTAGCCGAAACAGAAGGAGCGGCCAGCACCTGCGAACCATTGTAGGTAACATTAGATGCGACAAAATTGGTACAAGCGCTGGTAGGATTAAAGCTACCCTGATAAATATTAGTTACAACACCCAATTGACCATTATGTGTGAAAGTGTAAGATCCGGTTTGCGTCACGGTAAACGGATAGAGGTCGTGCCTGAATCCGCCGCTCCCCGCACTCATGCAACTGTTTGTTTGCGTGTTGAGGATAGAAGTGTTACCGGCAGGATCTGTGGATGTAATAGAACCATTGGCGCTAAAAGGACCGGAATAAGACGGAGAAAGGTTAAGGTTAAGTTGCGTGCTACCTGCATCAGCCGTAACCGTAGATGACGGAGTAACAATTGCGCCTTCAGCAGGGCAGGATGTTACGTTAACCGTAATAGCAGCATCGTTGATGTTGAAAAACACGTTGTCGCGCGCTTTCACCATTACGCGGCCGTTAGTTGTTGCAACTGCAGGCACAGTAATGGATTCGGATCCATCGTTAGGCGTGTTGGACTTGATAATATATGGCCAGGTAAGCCCGCCATCGGTTGAGAAAAGAATATCTACATGGCTCACATTAATAGGAGCGGTATTGGTACTTGCGACAGACCATGAAATAGTTGCCTGGTTGGTGCCGTTTGCAGTCCATGTTTCAGGACCCCATTGCGAGGTTATTGAAAAAGGTCCTACGTTGGCTACCGTAATAACGATATCGGTAAAGCAAACGCCTCCGCCACCGGCCCTGTTGTCGCGGGCAGTCAACCTGAAGTTGAGCGCCTGTGAACTTTGCGGTAACATTTCACCGATAGACGTTGTACTGGTTGCCAGTGCTGATAACTTGGGGAAATAACGTTCGCTATTCGTAACAGGAGGAAACGACCTGAAGAAAGGTTTGTTTCCTGAATTCCAGTTACCACCTGAAGTACCCGGGTCAGTTTCTTCCCAGCTATAGGTGAGTACATCGCCATTAGCATCTACTGCCTGACCTTTCAATACGAAAGGAGTGCCTTTCGGTATTACCACGTTATTACCGGCGTCGATAACAACCGGTGGCGTGTTGCCGGTATTGGTAACCGTACCACAAGCTGTTCCGGCCCCGCTTGTTCTAAAAATGCCAATCTCGTTGAAGCTGGCTGCATGAAAATAAGGTATGCTGTTGCTGGCAATATCGGCCGTGCCGCAGATGCCTGCATAACCCATGATGGTAACACCGCTGCCGGGCTCAACTGCAGTGCCCGGGTTACGTGTTCCGTTGGTGCAACTGCCGCCTCCGCTGTTTGCGTTGAAAGTATGGTTACCGTTAAACTGGTGGCCCATTTCGTGGGCTACATAGTCAATGTCGAAGGCGTCGCCCGTAGGCTGGTCACTTCCTGTAACACCGCGCGCTTTGTTGCCTGCGTCGCAAACACTACCCCTGGCAGCAATACCACCACCACCAGTGCTGAATACGTGGCCAATGTCGTAATTGGCAGAGCCAATCATACCATTCACCTTATTCTGGTTTTCGGTTAGAAGGGCTACACCGTCATTATTTGTATAACCGTCAGTTGCTGCGTTTAACTGGATGAGGATGTTATTATTAGCTATAAGCACCATCCTGATAGCTACCTCTGTTTCGTAAACACCATTTACCCTGTTCATGGTAGTTACCATGCCAGAGAGCGCTCCGTTAACTGTACCGCCAAAGAACGCAGCGTATTCACCCGTGCAAGCCAAAGCCAGACGGTAAACGCGAAGCGTGCTGCCAAGGCATACGCCGATGGTGGTTTTAGCTGCAAGGTTTGCCTGATTTTCTATTTCTAATACCCCGATTTCCTGGAAAGGCTTAGGACTGAGGTCAGTTCGCGCATAGGCCATGTAGTCTGTTTTGTTACCCATAGAAAACGGGTCAACAAACATCTGCCCGGATGTTTTGGACAAAACCATAGCATGAAAACCGAAATCTGTCCAATCTATTTTTATGGTAGCAGTAGGATCATCTATGCCCTGTCCGCCATAGGTTTTGATATTAGGGAAGTTGATAGCAAGGCCAGGCTCCATCATTGGTGATTCAACGATAGCGAACCTGCCAAATCCTCCTGTGGGTAATGGCAACGAAAGTACATGCTGCCGCTTCTTTGCATCAGCAGAAAATTCCATAGGAGCATCGGCAAGAAACTGCTTCAAAGCAAGCGTATCCAGCTTTAAAGTGCGGTAGTTATTTGGGGTGATGCGCCTGTTTTCGATATCCGAAAACTCGGACTCAGAAGCATCTTTCCAGAAGTTTTGTTGAGCTACGCCAGCAAATCCTGCCAGCATGGCGATCAAAAAGAAGTAAATTTTTTTCATACAGTGATTAACAAATTGAAGGTTGGGCTACCATTCCATTGGTAATTAGAGGGCAGCAAGGGGATAAAATTAATGGTTTCCTGTCTATTTAAAAGACGCTGGGCGTAACCTTAAGGTTGCTTAGAACGAGGGGGAAAAAAGAAAGAGCACCTGGAAAAGTGCTCTGGATCAAATAACCCCCGAAGAAAATCAAGGGCAAAGCTGAACGAAATATCGCTTACTGTAAATACCAATTTCATGGTATTTATTAAGGCATTTACTTATGTATTGCAGGCTTAGCCAGGGATACGCGAGATATATTTCTCTATTTCTTTAATCTGGTCCTGTACCTGTTTGGTTTTGGGGTTAAGGGCTTTAGCTTTCCTGAAGAAATCCTTAGCTGCTCTGAATTCTCTTTTATTCATAAAAATCTGGCACATGCTAAGGTAGGCTACGGCCTGGCTTTCCTTGTCGGATATACCCGCCCTCAGCGCTCCTCTTATATAGCTTTCGCCCTGCCTGAAGTCGCCTTTCTGCAAAGCCATCATACCCAGTTGCAGTTTATTTGCTCCTTCGGCTTCCGGCATAGGCGACCCTAGAGATGAGCTTTTTTTAAGGTGTTTTTCAGCAGTATCAAAATCCTGCTTCATCATAGCAAGGTTGCCTTTAATGGTATAATACGTTGACCTGATAGGCTTATACAGCAAATTCGGGAACCATATGCTATTTAAGATGCGTTCTACCTCTTCGGTATTTCCCTGCTCCATAGGCTCCTGGATGAGACGCAGCGGACCGATAAAAAAGTGAGAGACCAAGGCTATCAATCCAATAAAATAAAGAGCAAAAGCCGGCCAGAACCCGCTTTCAATGTTAACCCAGATACCCAATACGATCGCAAGAAGGCCTAGCCAGAATCTATATTTGATGAGGAGATTGTAAAACTTCATTCCTAAATTTTAAGGGCGCAAAGATAGCAGATTAGGCCTTCCACCTGCCGCGTTTCAAGGCAGATACAGGTGCTCATACCCCGCCAAAAGCGGAGAAGCCGCCATCCACGCATATCATAGAACCTGTAACAAACCGGGAAGCATCACTTAATAACCAGACCAGTGCGCCTTTCAACTCCTCGGGTTGCCCGAAACGTTTGAAAGGTGTTTGCCTGATCACATCGGCTGCCCGGGGGCTATAGTTTCCATCGGCTTGTATATGCATGTTCCTGTTTTGTTCTGTAAGAAAAAAACCGGGAGCAAGCGCATTCATCCTGATGCTATCTCCGTATCGCCTGGCCAGTTCCACTGCAAACCATGCATTATAGCAATCGACAGCTGCTTTCCCCATGTTGTAGCCAAGGACCTTGGTAATGGCTCTTTTTGAGTTCATGGAAGAAATATTTACAATACTGCCACCACCAGTAGCAGCTATCGCAGGGCCAAAGATCTGGGTTGGGATAATGGTACCCCAGGTATTTAGGTCAGCCACGCGTTTCATGCCCGCAAGATTCATTTCAAAAACACTTTCTTCCGGCTGCAAAACACCTTCGGGCATGATACCACCGGCAGCGTTAACCAGCCCGTCCAGGCGCCCGAAATGCTTCATAAGAGTGTCTTTCGCTTTCGTAAGCTGCGCCTCGTCCAAAACATCTGCTACAAGTGCAATCGCCTTTCCCCCGGCTTCATTAATTGATTCTGCCCTTTCTTGAGCCACTGAGGCATTGCGACCAAGAATGCCCACTGCGCCTCCTGCCTCAACAATAGCTTCGAGGAAGGACTTACCTAAAATTCCGGTACCTCCGGTAACGACAACCACTTTATCCTGAAGCGAAAACATATCTTTTTGCATCCTTGAGTGTTTACCGGGTAAAATTCCGCTATTTCCTGTCAATTGATTACAACAGCGCTGCTGGTTTTACTCAATCGATGTCAAGGCAAGTTCCGCCTACGAAAAAAATAAGAGCTTGTAACATTATTGCCCGACGCCCGTTAAACTAATAACATGCAACAACGAGATTCCCATAGCATATTATCAGTTGCAGCTCTCTCGGCTTTAGCCCTTGCCCTTTGCCTGTGCTGGATTTGTTCGGTCTTTCCCGCTGTCTTCGACGGCGCCTGTACAACGAGGGGTTGCGTACCTGTGGTAAAGCACCCGGCATTAAACACAATTGATGCAAAATCAGGGGGTTTAATAGAAGAACTGGTTTTTTATTAGACAAAGAAGCTGGGAAAGAATTTCCTGAGTAGGTGTAACATTTTTTGTCTCTTTGCGTATTACTAGTACTAAAGAGACATTGAGAGCTGTTTATGACCGAAAGAGAGTATAACGAATGTGTAAATCAATATGCCGATAATGTATTCAGGTTTATTGTAAAAAACCTGCGGCACGAGGAGGATGCCAGGGATATTGTGCAAAGCGCATTTGAAAAACTCTGGCGAAGCAGGGATACCGTTGAAACTGAGAAAAGCAAATCTTTCTTGTTTACAGTAGCATACAACCAAATGATTGATCACCTGCGGAAATCGAAACGGTTTGTTTTAACCGAGGAATTTGGTGAAGAGAGCCGTGGGGTGCAATATCAACCGGTTCCCCAGTTGAGAAAGAGCTTACAGGAGGCGCTGAATAAGTTAAATGAGACCCAGCGAAGCCTGGTAATGTTGAAAGACTATGAAGGGTATAGCTATGAAGAAATAGGTGAAATCATGAATTTGAACCCCAGCCAGGTAAAAGTTTACCTGCACCGGGCGAGGCTGACGATGAGAAATATTTTGGTAAGCCGTGAAAATGTAATGTAATGGGCATCAACAGAAATAATTACGAAGAGTTCTTTCTCATGTATGTCGACAACGAATTGTCGGCAGAAGAAAGAAGCGCTGTTGAAGGGTTTGTACAACAAAACCCGGATCTTCAGTCAGAGCTGGATGCCTTACAACTTACGGTAGCGGCACCGGAGCACATCATGATGCCTGCTAAGGAACAACTTCTTCGTACTAACGATGTTTTTGAAGATGCTACATACCAGGAAAAGTTCCTGCTTTATGTAGATAAAGAACTTAACCCTGAAGAGAGTGCATCGGTAGAAAAGTTTGTATTACAACACCCGGAACACCAGGAAGAGTTCCTGCAATTAAAAAATACCGTATTACCGCTTGAAACAATCAGCTTCCCTGGTAAAGAATCGCTTTATAAAAGAGAGCGCAAGGGCCGTGTGGTGATGCTTGCCTTTCAACGGGTTGCAGTGGCAGCTGTCCTATTTGGCTTGATAGCCGGAGGATGGTGGATGTTTGTAAACCCCGGTGAAACAGAACCACAACCTGCTGGCAACGGAAGCCAACCTATTGCCGGTGTAAAAGTTATAGAAAACAAAAAAGCCGACGCAACTGTAACAAAATCTCTAGGTGCAGCGTACAACAATCAAACGCAACCAGTAGCTGTCGCTAATGCAGGTGATGGAAAGAAAGTGAGAGCAGCTATTGTAAGCGGGAGCAAGGTGCCGGCCATCCAGCAAAACCTAACTAAGGAAGTAAACGAGGTGGAAGAGCGGGATGAAGTTGAAGTTCTTTATGCAAACAGGGTCCTTCACAATAAGGAAGTACAGGAGATGAATCGCGAAGCGCAGGCAAGAATTTTAGAGGATGTATTGAAACAACTGCCTAACGAACTAAGCGCCGAAACATCCAAAGAGAGTTTTGCGACCACGGAAGGACATAGCACTATGAAAGTGCTTGATGTAGAAGAGGAAGAAACTGATGCAATATTGGTAGGCAACCTTCAGCTTAATAAGACCAAAATAAAAGGCATGTTTAAAAAAGCCGGCCGGTTTTTTACCGGAAACAAAATAGCAGAGAACCCAGGCAAAATACAAATTGCCGGTTTTGAAATAGAAAGAAGAGAAACACGCAACTAAACTCAAAACAAACAACGATGAAAAGGATGATCTTATTAACAGCAGCGATGCTGCTGGCAGGGAGTGTTATGGCACAGACAGATACTTTGAAGCAGGATAATGATCCCGATACTTTGAAAGTGGGCAACTTCGTCATCATCAAAAAAAAGAAAGACAAAGACGATGGCACTGACGGCGAAAAAGGCAGCAAAAGCGTAAGCATATCGCTCGGTTCTAATAAAAAGGAAAACAAGAACAATGTTTCCACTAACTGGTTCATCTTCGATCTTGGTTTTGCTAACCTGAGGGATGAAACAAACTATGGCAGCGCCGAAACCATGGCTTTCCTGCAGAACGCAGGACACGGAACGCCTACTAAGCAACACCTGAAGCTGAATTCCGGTAAGTCATCTAACGTCAACATTTGGCTGTTCATGCAAAAAGTAAATGTGACCAAGCATGTACTGAACCTGAAATACGGGTTAGGGCTTGAGATGTATAATTACAGGTACGAAAACAACATTAGCTACCATAATAACCCTACTTACATATTTGTGGACAGTACTACTTTCAAAAAGAATAAGCTGTACGCAGGTTACCTGACAGTTCCATTTATGATAAATATAAATGCAACCCCATCGAAGAAAAGAGGATTTAGCTTTAGTGCTGGTATGAGTGCAGGCTACCTGATTGGAGCAAGACAGAAGCAGGTAAGCGACCTCAGGGGTAAAGAGAAGCTGAAGAGCAACTTCAACCTGGAGCAGTGGCGCCTTGCCGCGATTGGAGAAATAGGTCTGGGCCCGGTACGCGTTTACGGTTCATACAGCTTAAACCCTTTACATGAAAATGGCTTGCAGCAATACCCATATACAGTAGGCATCAGGTTTAGCAATTGGTAATAAAGTGTTTTAGACTTCAAGGCTGCTTTTTTAAGCGGCCTTTTTTATGGGTTTTATTTAAAGTTTCACCATGCCGCACACCGTCATTCACTGCATAAAAATGCATTCGTCAAGCTACCTGGTCGCCGTAGAAAATGAAACCCCAAACAAGTGCAATGCCGAAACCAATAAGTATTAGACCGGAGACCCGGTTGATGATATGAATATTGTGTGGTGTGAGCTTACGCCTGATTTTTCCCGCCAGCAATACTTTAGCTACATCGGCAGCAAACACAAGCAACAGGCAGGTACTGAACATAACAATACGATAACTAAGCGTTTCTACCACTACTGTTGTTGATATGAGTAACCAGAATGCAATTACCGTGGGATTAAGGGTATTCATGAAAAATCCTGAAAGGAACACCTTTACATAATCACTCCTCTTGAAGTTGATAGCTGCAAGGCTGCCATCTTCAGTAATGTTGAGCTTCTTGAAGAAAACGACATAAATACCAATTCCTATAAGAAGTGCGCTACCGCCATAGGCTATGGGTGCCTTATAGTCCAGCAGGCTTCGGAATAGTTCAGTAAAGATGTTGCTGATAAGTACCAGCGCAATGTCGCTGGCTGATACGCCGATAATGAAGGTAAACCCTCCCTTCAGCCCGTTATTAATGCTTTGTTTTATGATGGAGAAGATAACCGGGCCAACAGATATACTGAGAGTAAGACCTAATGCAACGCCTTTTATTAACGCAAGAAAAAACATCAGCCCTGGTTTGATCCGGAATTATCTTTCTGCAAGTATTGATTCCACTCTTCGAGCATCTTACCTTTCAGCACTCTCGGAAATTTATGTTGCCCACCCACTTTGCCCTTCATGGCCATAAAGCCCATGAATGTTTCTTCGGGCAGCACATCCAACCTAACTTCTTTCAGGGCGCTTCCGCGCTCCACTGCATAATCGTCATTCAGATGTTTAAGCCTCTCATCAATCTTGTCGCAAAGCACCTGTGGGTCAACAGTATCGTTACAGGCCACATACCAATGGTGCGCGAAGAAGCTGCCTGCAGGTTCGCCAACAACGGTATATTCTGGTATTGAGATATTCAGCTCTTCACAAACCAACTTGACCGCCTTGTTCATATTATCAACACTCAAATGCTCGCCCACCAGGCTCAGGAAATGTTTTGTACGGCCAGTGATGATAATCTCAGCCCGCTCAAGGTCCATAAAACGAATAGTGTCGCCAATCAGGTAGCGCCATGCCCCGGCAGCCGTGCTAAGCAGAATTGCGTAGTCTTTTCCTTGTTCCACTTCATCTATCAGCATAGCCTCATGGCCAGGTACAAGATCGCCGTTAGCATCAAAGTTTTTGTCGTTAAAGGGTACGAACTCCATAAAGATGTGCTGGTTGGTTACCAGCTTCATCCCTTTAAAATGCTGCCTGTCCTGGTAGGCGATAAAACCTTCAGACGAAAGGTAAGTTTCTATGTACCAGAGGGGTTTACCAAGAAGTTTTTCAAATCCTTTTTTGTAAGGTTCAAAGCTTACACCACCGTGAACAAAAAAGGTAAGGTTTGGCCATATCTCGTGAATATTCTTCACCTTGTACCTTTCAATAATCATTTCCATGCACATCTGTATCCATGCAGGCACACCCACTACAAAGCTGATATCCCAGGAAGGCGCCTTCTCCACAATCTCTTCAAGCTTCTTGTTCCAGTCTTTCTCTCTCGCTATCTTTTTTCCGGGTTTATAAAACGGCTGAAACCAGAAAGGTGCCTTCTTTGCCGTTATGCCGCTTAGGTCGCCTGCATAATAGCCTTGCCCTTTTTGAAGAGCAGTACTCCCACCAAGCATCAGCCAGCCTTTACCAAGCTTGCTTACAGGTACATCCTCATAATTACGAAGTGTTAGCAACTGCTTGATCATCACAATACGGTTGCCCCTGAGTAAATCCTTGGTAATAGGAATGTACTTGCTTGCGCTTTCACTGGTACCACTGCTGAGGGCGTAATATTTTATCTTTCCCGGCCAGCAAACGTCCGCCTTTCCCTCCAGGGTTTTATGCCACCATTCGCTATAAATTGAATTGTAGTTGTAGGAAGGCACTCGTTGTTGATATGCCTTTGCCACATCCTTAGCCATTAGTATCTCATCAAAGCCGAACTTTTGCCCAAACTCAGTAAACCTGGCCTTCCTCAATAATTTACGCAGTACTTTTTGCTGCTGCCTCCTGTAACTGTTCTTTGGCAGCTTAAGTGCTTTTTTTATTGATTCCGGTAGCTTGATATCGAACAATGGCATTGTTAACTATCGCTTTAAGGTAGCAGCGAAACTACGCTAAAGTGTCCAATAGGCAATAGATACAGGTGTGGGCGGCAACAGCAGTTGAAGCGCGGAAAACAGCCATATTAGGCGCAACTAAAGTACAATTACCTGCCCGGTGGCATCTTTGTCTGTACTACCCACTACGGACCCGGATCCGTGGTGATGCCATCTTACTTCCTGTTGTTTATAGCTGAGCGACAACATTTCAATCGCCTGTTTGCAGCTAAACCTGTTGATACAAAAAATAGCTGCACCGGGTTTTTCATCTTTTATAGCAGAAGCCTCGGCCATCTTCTGCCTCAGCCGTTTTTGCAAGGTGGATACTGCCTCCTCGTCCCCTATAAGTTGAAAGTTCTTAATCTTCTTCGTTTTATTGCGGCCTTTAATCAGCTTCAGGGGCAATGAAAAAAAACTAATTGCCGCCCTAAGATAGATTGCCAGTGTAAGTAGGTTAGAATATAAACCTGCTTTACCGGCCCAATAATGCTTGCGCACGAAAATCTTCATAGCTCCGTAGAACAAATGGAGGTGTTTGTTCTCGTCCTGCTTTGAACTCTCCCCTTTGAAATGAACGATGGTAGTACCTGGAAAGTAATAGTTCCTGTAACCTGCTTTTTTAATCCTGTAGCTTAGATCAATATCCTCAGCGTACATAAAGTAGTCTTCATCAAAACCCTTCAACTTAAGCAGCACATCCTGCCTCACCATCATGAAAGCGCCGCAAAGTACGTCTACCATATGCACCTGGTCTTCCGGCAGGTGGCCAAGCACATATTTATTAAACTTTGTTGACGAAGGAAAAAGGCTACTTAGGCCAGATAGTTTATAAAACGAAACAGAAGCCGAAGGAAAACTTCTTTTACTTTCCTGCAGGAAGTTGCCGGCGCCGTCTATCATCCTGCAGCCCAGAGCGCCGGCCTTTTCGTTAGCATCCATAAACTGAACGCAGGCACTAAATGTGTCTTCGGCCACTATCGTATCAGGATTCAGGAATAAAATATATTTCCCCTGGCAGAGTGGTAAAGGTTGATTGCAAGCTTTGGCAAAACCGAGGTTTTGTTTATTGGCAATGAAATGAACTTCGGGAAACAGAGCAGAAAGGTAGGCAACGGAACCATCGGTAGAGTTGTTGTCAACAACATACACCTCTGTTTGCAGTTGCGCAGACGCCCGCTGTACGGCATACAGGCACTGCTCAAGAAAATACCTGATGTTGTAGCTTACTATAACGATAGAGAGTTCCAATGGCTAAATAATGAAGTACTTCAATTGATGCGGCAAATGAAGCTATTTTTGTGAAATTATGAAAGATACATTAGTGAGGGCAGCAAAAGCGGCAGGCGATATCATCAGGGATAATATTTCAAAGTCATTTACAGTAAGCAATAAAGAAGGTGTCAACAACCTTGTTACAGAAATTGATCATAAAAGTGAGCGAGCCATCATAGCTATTATTCAGGAAGATTTTCCTGACCACCAGGTGTTGAGTGAAGAATGCGGGGCCATGGACACGTCAAGCGAGTACAAGTGGATTATAGATCCCATTGACGGTACCGTAAACTTCGCCCATGGTATTCCCATATGTGCAGTGAGCATTGGTATTGAAAAGGCAGGAAAGATGCACATGGCGGCTGTTTACAATCCTTTCATGAATGAATTCTATTTTGCTGAACGCGGAAAAGGCGCTTACCTAAACGATCAACCTATAAGTGTAAGCAAGGTTAACAGCGTGATGAACGCTTGCCTCGTAACAGGGTTTCCTTATACTTATCTCGACTCACCCAACGGACCGCTGCAGGTGTTTGAACGCTTTATAAGGCGGGGCATACCGGTAAGACGACTTGGAAGCGCAGCGATTGACCTTTGTTGGGTAGCGGCCGGTAGATTCGATGGTTTCTTCGAACACAAGCTTGCGGCATGGGACTCGGCTGCAGGGTTTCTTTTAGTGGAAGAAGCGGGCGGCCGCGTTACTGATCTTAGCAATAACCCTTACAATCCTTACCAGCCAGGCATCATAGCAACAAATGGAATGTTGCACGATGAACTTTACGAATGGGTGAGTGGTCGTGTGCCCGAAAATCAATAAACTTACTGCGAGCACCCGGTATTAATGAACTGCATGATCTCATCTACATACTTCCTGTCATTTGACAGGCGGGGCACTTTGTGCTGACCACCAAGCTTTCCCTTCCACTTGAGCCAGTCCCTGAACGTGCCCGCAGGTAATGTGCGTACCAATGGAAGCCGCAGGGCTATATCTTTATGGCGCTTGGCCTCGTAATCGCTGTTAACGCTCTTCAAAGCTTCATCCAGCAGCACGGTAAACTCGTGCAGATTTGACGGTGGGTGTTCAAATTCAATGAGCCACTCATGTGCTCCGTTTTCGTTGTCGCTAAAGAACACTGGTGCTGCAGTATAATCTGTTACAACAGCACCTGTTTTGCCACAGGCAAGAGCAAGGGCCTTGTCAGCATTGTCCACCATTAGCTCTTCGCCGAAGGCATTTATATAGTGTTTAATCCTGCCGGTTATCTGCAACCGGAAAGGTTTAAGCGAAGTAAACTGAACTGTGTCGCCTACAAGGTAACGCCATAAGCCGCCGTTAGTAGTTATGATGACTGCGTAATTCTTACCAGCTTCCAGGTTATGTAGCCCACAGGTACGTGGGTTTGGTTTGCCATAGTCCTCTACCGGCATAAACTCATAGAAGATACCATGTTGGGTAAACAGCATCATGTCTTCCCGCGTAGAATCGGGTGAAGCTGCAATAAAACCTTCACTTGCATTGTAAATCTCAAGGTAGTTGATGTCTGCCCCTATCAGTTTCCTGAACTGTTCCCTGTAGGGCGTAAAAGAAACCCCTCCGTGCATGTACAACTCAAGGTTGGGCCATACTTCCTTAAGGGTCTTCTTATTGGAAATTTCCAGTATCCTTTTTATAAGTATAAGCGTCCATGTGGGTACACCGGAAATAGAAGTAACGTTTTCCGTAATGGTTGACTGCGCCAGGGCTTCAATTTTCGATTCCCACTCGTCCATTAACGCAATCGACAATTCCGGCGTTCTTAGCCACTGCCCCCAGAAAGGCGTGTTTTGTAACAATACAGCGCTCAGGTCGCCAAAATGCGCTTCTTCATTCAGCTTGTTAATCTGGTGCGATCCGCCTATAACCAACCCTTTCCCCGTAAGCAAATCGCTCTCGGGGTGTATATTGTAATACATGGTCAGTACGTCCTTCGCTCCCTGGTAATGTGTTTCGTGCAGGGAATCTTCTGAGATGGGAATGAACTTGCTTTTATCGCTGCTGGTGCCACTGCTTTTGGCAAACCATTCTAT
Source organism: Bacteroidota bacterium (assembly GCA_023433265.1). Lineage (GTDB taxonomy): Bacteria > Bacteroidota > Bacteroidia > Chitinophagales > Chitinophagaceae > JAEZDR01. The sequence goes on from JAEZDR010000039.1 coordinate 19,479, forward strand.
CTTGTCATCCCATAAAATATTCTCCTCCCCATCCATCATTCTCCGGATGTAAGGCTGCAAATCGTCGTACTCATGTATAGGAACCGCCTCCTTGAACTGGCGAATGCTAAATGTGTCCTTGAAGTTGTACTTGCGCCCAAACTCGGTGTACTGTGCCCTTGTTATCAGGTGCTGCAAGGTTTCCCGCTGGGCTTTCAGCGGATCGTTTAACCACTCCTCTATCGCACTAAAGCGCAGGCGGGCAAGCTTGGAGATGGCGGGGCTTAACAATTTCATACAGCAAAGGCAAAATAAGGAAGGAAAACCAAAGCAATGAAAAAACTTGAAAAAAGCTCCTTTACAGGGAGTGGCCCTGGTCGCTTACGTTGTGCGGGCTGTCCTGTTGCATCAGCCAGTCTTTTCTTCTCAAAACGAAGTTAGTTCCCAGGTATAGCTTCCGCACCTGTTCATTTTCAGCCAGTTCCTCCGCGGTTCCGTGCTGGAAAATCTTGCCTTCTATCAGCAGGTAAGCCCTGTCGCAGATGGAAAGCGTTTCATTCACATTATGGTCGGTTATCAGGATGCCTATGTTTTTATACTTCAATGTCGCAACCACACTTTGTATGTCTTCTACGGCAATGGGATCCACGCCGGCAAAGGGCTCGTCAAGCAATATGAACTTGGGATCCACGGCCAGGGCACGTGCAATCTCCGTTCTTCTTCTCTCTCCTCCGCTCAGGCTGTCGCCATTATTCTTGCGCACGTGGTGCAGGTTAAACTCATCCAGTAAGGTCTCCAGCTTTTTCTTCCGCTCACCCTTGGTTAGGTTTCGCATCTCCAGCACGGCCATAATATTGTCCTCTACGCTCAGCTTCCTGAACACGGAAGCTTCCTGCGGCAGGTAACCTAGACCAAGCTGCGCCCGCTTGTACATGGGCATCTTTGTAATATCCTCGTCGTTTAAAAAAACGGTGCCTTCATCTGGCTTTATCAGCCCTACTACCATGTAAAAGGTAGTGGTTTTACCGGCTCCGTTGGGCCCCAACAGCCCTACAATCTCCCCTTGCTTCACTTCAATCGACACGTGATTTACCACAGTACGATACTTATAGGTTTTTACAAGATCCTTTGTATGGATGGTTAAGCTCAATCTTACGGTTTTGGCAAAAATAGCGGGGAAAGATGTTAATAGAAATAAAACCCTGTTCCACCCCCTTCTTTAGCAAATGCCTCTGCTACAGGCTATCCGTCCAACATAAAATGAAAAAGCCTGTTCGTTTAATAATTAAGTTTGCTCACTTTAAAATATTCCTCAATGAAGAAAATACTCTTATCGCTCACGTTGGCATTAACTATGATGCGCAGTTATGCAGATGAAGGAATGTGGCTTCCCCTTCTGCTCGGGCAACAGGTTTACAAGGACATGGTAAAAAAAGGCCTTAAACTAAAACCCGAACAACTTTACAGCGCAAACAAAGCTTCCATTAAAGACGCAATCATCATCTTCGGCGGTGGCTGTACCGGCGAAATCGTGAGCCCCAAAGGCCTCATCTTTACCAATCACCACTGTGGCTATGGTGCCATTGCCGCTGCTTCTACTGTAGAAGCCAACTACCTGAGAGATGGCTTTTATGCAGCAGATAACAGCAAGGAAATTCCTACCCAGCTAAGCGTGAAGTTTCTTAACCGTATAGAGGACGTAACAAAAAAGGTAATGGATGCCCTCGGCAACACAACCGGTGCCGACCGTGCTAAAAAGTTTGCTGAAATAAGCGGAAACATCACCAAAGAAGTAACCGGCAACGATGAGTTTAAAGATGCCGTGGTGGCCAGCATGTTTAAAGGCAACCAGTATTTCCTGTTTGTTTACGATGTATTTAAAGACGTACGCCTTGTAGGCACACCTCCTGAAAGCGTAGGCAAGTTTGGCGGAGATACGGATAACTGGGAATGGCCAAGACATACAGGCGACTTTTCTGTTTTCCGTGTGTATGCTACTGCCGATGGCAAACCTGCAAAATACAGCAAGGATAATATGCCTATGAACAGCAAGTACCACCTTCCGGTAAGCATTAAAGGTGTGAAGGATGGCGACTATGCAATGATTTACGGCTATCCGGGAGGCACAAACAGGTATGAAACCTCTTATGGTGTACAACTGGCTACCGATATCAATAGCCCCACATTAGTTAAGCTTCGCGGTATGCGCCTGAAGTATATGAAAGAAGAAATGGTTAAAAGCCCTGCCACCAAGTTGCAGCTTGCCAGCGAGTATGCAGGTGTAGCTAACTACTGGAAGTTTTTTGAAGGTGAAACACAGCAGCTCCTGAAGTTCAAAACCTACGAACAAAAGCAGGGAGAGGAGCAAAAGTTCGTAACCTGGGCTAAGAACAATAAAGAATTCGCGGATGTATTCGCCGACTACAAAAAAGCATACGACGAGTGGAGGCCTTATGCCGAACACCGCCAGTACATTGTAGAAGGAATCAATGGTGCGCGCATCATTGCCTTTGCAAGCCAGTGGCAGGGAATAGAAAATGCATTGAAAAAGAAAGATGCAAAGCCTGAAGACATCGAGAAAGCCATCACCGCAGCCGACAATGCAAGAAAGAACTACCATAAGAACTACAACCTGAAAGCTGACGAGAATATCCTGGCTTCTGCGCTAATGATGTACTATTCGGATGTGGACAGGAACCAGCATCCAAAAGGTTTTTTCGAAGACCTGTTTACCAACTACAATACCATTGAAACCAGCCCTTTCAAAGCTTATGCTGACGAAGTGTTTTCCGGCAGTATGATGGTGGACAATGCAAAATGGGAAGCGTTTAAGAAGAACCCAACTCTCGATGCATTGAACGAAGACCCGGCCTACAAAGTAGTAAACGCGTTCATCAAAAACTACCAGCAAAACATTCTTCCTAAATTCAATGAGTTTAATGCGAAGAATAATGAGTTGGGCCGTCTTTACCTGAAAGGCATCATGCAAATGAATCCTGGCAAGGTCTCGCAAATGTACCCGGATGCAAATTTCACCATGAGGGTATCCTACGGCCAGGTAAAAAGCTATGCACCAAAAGATGCGGTTAAGTACGACTACTTCACTACAATGAGCGGGGTATTAGCTAAGTACAAGCCCAACGACTATGAGTTTGATTTACCTAAAAACTACATCGACCTGTACAACAAAAAAGACTTCGGTCAGTACGCCGATCCTAAATTAAACGACATCGTTGTGGGTTTCATTACCACCAACGACATTACGGGCGGTAACTCAGGTTCTCCTGTCCTCAATGGCAAGGGCGAACTGATTGGCCTTGCATTCGATGGTAACTATGAAGCACTAAGTCATAAGCTTGCGTTTGACTCAGACCTCAACCGCACCATCAACGTTGATGTGCGCTATGTGCTCTGGTGTATCGATAAGCTGGGCGGTGCAAAACACATTGTTGACGAACTTACCCTCGTTAAGTAGTCAATCGAATATTCCCTTTTAGAGTCCCTGCCCCACCAGGCAGGGATTTTTTTTATGCCCCGCATTGAGGCAAGCACAACTATTCACTATTGCCTATTCACCATTTTACACTTTGCCTAACAATTCTTTCCTTGCATCTCTGTAAATTGAAACCCATCTTGCATCTATGCGCCTGCTAATAACAATTATCCTCAGCACTCTCCTCCTCCATACCCAACAGGCTATGGCCCAGCAATTCTATAAACAAACCCCGGCAGCACTCAAATGGACAGACAGTGTGTTTAACAGCCTCTCGCCATCAGAAAAGGTTGCCCAGCTTATGATTGTCCGCGCCCATAGCAACCTTGGCAGCGATCACGTTCAGTCGGTTACAAACCTCGTAAAGCAATATAATATTGGCGGGCTATGTTTCTTCCAGGGCGGCCCCGTTCGGCAGGCCAATCTCACCAACTACTACCAGCGCATTGCAAAAACACCCCTCATGGTTTGCATTGATGGTGAGTGGGGACTTGGCATGAGGCTCGACAGCGTTATCAACCTGCCGCGGCAAATGATGCTGGGCGCAGTGCCCGATGCAAATACGGTTTATGAATACGGCAAAGCGGTGGGCGAACAATGTAAGCGCATTGGCGTACATGTAAACTACGCTCCCGTAGTGGATGTAAACAACAATCCCCTCAACCCCGTTATCAACGACCGTAGTTTTGGCGAAGACAAATACAAGGTGAGCCTGTATGGAATAGCCTATATGCGCGGCATGCAGGATGCCGGCGTAATGGCCTGTGCAAAACACTTTCCCGGCCATGGCGACGTTACTGTGGACAGCCACTATGACCTGCCGGTAATTAACAAAGACAGGCAACAACTGGATTCACTTGAGCTCTATCCTTTCAGGCAGATGTTTAAGGAGGGAGTAGGTAGCGTAATGATTGCCCATCTCTATATTCCTTCTATTGACAGTACGGAAAACCTTGCTACCTCCCTGTCAAAAAACAATGTTACCAACCTGCTGCGCCACGAGCTCGGCTACGAAGGCATCACTTTTACCGATGCCCTTGAAATGAAAGGTGTCACTAAGTTCTTTCCGGACAATGAAGCTTCTGTTCAATCCATCATAGCTGGCAACGACATGCTTTGCCTGCCCGTAGATGTTCCGGGCTCAATTCAAAAGATCTTACAGGCCATAGACAGCAACAGGATTAGCTGGCAACAGGTGGATGCAAGCGTGAGGAAGGTCTTGCTGGCAAAGTATCATCTCGGCCTAAACCGCAAGGCGGTTATCGATACCACAAACCTCCTGGCCGACATCAATCGGCAAACCGTGAAACTAAAAGCCGCCATCGCACGCGAATCTGCAACCGTATTGAGCAGCACCCCCGGCTCAATGCCCATCAAAGGAAAGAAGAAGATTGCCTACATTGGCTTAGGCACACCGGTTGCAAACAGCGTGGTGGACAGTTTAAACCTGTTACATGACGTAGTGTTCCATGCATGGGATTATAAAACAGACAGCGTTTCGGTAGTACCCTTCCTGCAACAGGTACGCAATGGAGCTTACGATCTTGTTATTGCAGGTGTACATACTTTCAGCCGCAGGCCTGCCAACAACTTCGGGCTGCCTCCTGCGGCCATTGCACTCGTGCGGGCATTGCAGGATTCTTTAAACAGCACAGTGTTAGTCTTCGGAAACCCCTATGCTGCTGCAAACTTCAGGCAGGCAGGCAACCTCGTTACTTTCTATGAAGATGATGAATATACCCGCTCGGCTGCGGTGGATTTACTTGCCGGCAGGTTTGAAGCAAAAGGTAAATTGCCTGTGAGCATTGCAGACGGGCTTAGCTATGGAAGCGGCAACACCTATAATAGCTACTTCCCCTACACCGCTGCCGCAGACGCAGGCATGAATACCACTGTGCTCGACAGTATCGATTTAGTTGTGCAGGAAGCGATGGCTGCAAAAGCAACACCCGGTGCAGTGGTGCTTGTAGCTAAAGACGGAAAGATTGTCTTCAACAAGGCTTATGGCAACAAACAATTTGGTGCAAATGATCCTGTTACCATCCATACCATCTATGATGTGGCTTCACTTACCAAGACCACGGCAACCACTGTGGCCGTAATGAAGCTGTATGAACAGGGCCTGCTCAATCTGAATAAGAGCCTCTCCTATTACCTGCCGTTTACCAAGGGAACAGATAAAGCCAACCTGAAGCTCATAGACATCCTCTCGCATAAAGCCGGGCTCAATCCTTTTATTCCCTTCTATGCAGCTACGCTGGATGCTGATGGCGTGCCGCGCAGCACTTTGTACAGGGCTACAAGGGACGAATATTATTCCATCAAGGTAGCTGAAGACCTTTACCTGCGCAACGATTATCCTGATACCATGATGACGCGGATTCTTAGCAGCCGTTTGTTGCCCTATGGAAAATATGTTTACAGCGATAACGATTTTATCCTCCTGGGTAAAATAGTGGAAGCCGTTTCAGGCCAAACATTGGACAGTTATGTAGCATCGCAGTTCTTTCAGCCCCTTAATATGGCGAGCACCGCCTTTAATGCAGCAGATCATTTTCCTTTAAGCGAGATTGCGCCTACCGCCAACGAAAAGAACTTTCGCATGCAACTTATCCATGGCTATGTTCACGATCCCGGAGCAGCTATGTTTGGCGGAGTGGCAGGCCATGCAGGACTGTTCAGCACCGCATACGACGTTGCCCAGTTGTACCAGATGCTTTTAAATGGGGGTGTAATGAATGGAAAGCGCTACCTGCAGGAAGCCACCATCAGGAAGTTCACAGCTTACAACAACAAGAAGATAAGCCGCAGGGCACTTGGATTTGATAAGCCAGACCCTAACAATGCGAAAAAGCCCGGCGACGAATACCCTACCTTAAGCGCCTCGCAGGAAGCATTTGGTCATACAGGCTTTACAGGCACCTGCGTATGGGCAGATCCCAAATATAATCTCGTGTATGTCTTCCTGTCAAACAGGGTGAATGCAGAAGATAAAAACGTAAACAAGCTCAACAACATGAGCGTACGCGGAACAATACATGAGTTAATCTATAGATCGCTGGGCAAGAGCGTAGATAGATAATAGTACATAGATATTAGTACATAGACAGGAAGGGGAGTTAATCACTGCCCGTCATCCTGAGCGAAGCCTCGACGCAGGAGAGGCGAAGCCGAAGGATCTTTCTCTAAGTACACAGATTTTAGTACATAGACAGGAAGGAAGAGAGTGCCAGGATGGAGCGAAAAGAAATCCATAATTGTTACAATTAAGAAAGGCAACTTTAATAGGCAAGCACAACTATTGACTATTGCCTATTCACTATTCCCCATTCACTATTCACTGGAGCACACCTTCTCCATCTCCCCCAAAAACAACACGTTTTTGGGGGGCAAGTCCGAGGCTAGTCTGAGGCAAGTCCGAGGCAAGAGTGAAGCAAGAGCGTTAGATGCCCTTCAAACAACCAATCCTTGCGAGGCGGAGAAACGAAGCGGCGTCATTGCGAGGCAGGAGGTACGACTGCCGAAGCAATCTCTGTCCTCCGGAGCCCAAGTCTGTCCTGTCTGTAATCTTTGTACTATGTACTATGTACTAGTTCTCATCTTCCCCTCCTTTTCACCCAAACATACACCCACCCCAAAACCTACTTTCCCGTTTGTTCCTGTTTGTTCCCGTTTGTTCCCGATTATTCCGTTTTATTCCGAATTATTCCGTTTTAGTCCCGTTTGTTCCGTTTTGTTCCGTTTTATTCCCGTTTGTTCC
>JAEZDR010000070.1 GCA_023433265.1 Bacteroidota bacterium
CCATTGCATATAGTACAATACCGGTTACCACCAGGAAAGTCGAAATCAGTTCTGCCTGCGTGGGTTGGAAACTTCCAAAGTCATAAGTGTTGTTTACACGAATTTTTTCTACAAGAAAGCGTTCCACTCCATTCATTACAAGGTACACCGCAAACAATCTTCCTGGAACAACAAAACGTTTGCGAATGGCCCACAATACAAGAAACATAATCCCGGCAACCACAATTTCATAAAAAGGTGTAGGAAATACCGGGATGGGTAAATAATTACAGTATTCACCCCAGGTACAATTGGCTAACCGTACTCCCTCCATATTTACATTATGCGGATAAGTGTATGCAAACATCCAGTCAGGCAGCCATGAAGGTGCAGCAAACGATGCATGGGGTACACTCTCCAGGTTTGGGTGTTGTCTTAGGAAATAAGCATGATATTGCTGAAGCGAGCCTGCGAAATTATTTGAAAGCTGCACACTACCGTCGGGTTTAGCAGCATAGGCGCTATTATATATGCCCCAGTCCCCATCCCCTGCAAACTGGCAACCCATTCGGCCTACGGAATAAGCCAGCATCATTCCGGGCGCAACAGCGTCAGCAAAGTTGATAAACTTGATTTTTTGCTTCCGGAAATAAATCGCCAGAGCAATAGCAGCCACTATCAGCCCGCCATAAAAGGTAAGGCCACTCGGAGCAAACAGGTTGCCTATCGGATCCTGTATAAACCTATCCCAGTTTTCGAGATTATCAAACACCTTGGCGCCTGCAAACCCTGATATGGCAGCAAGGATAGTTATATCGCCAACCTTATCAGCCGGCCATACCCTGATGGTTCTCTTTTCAGGTTTTGCAAGTCTTTGCTTATGCTTCTCATACCATTTCAGGCCTGCTAACAGTGCTCCAACTAGTAAACCAGCTGGCATACTTCCCTGGCTACTAAACAAAAACGTTTGTGGATCGTTCAATGCCCCTTCGGTCAGAAAAATCCCAATGATTTTATAACCGAGTACAAATCCAAGAATGAAGTTGGACACCAATTCGCCTATTGATGCAGGTTCACCGCGCACTTCAGTTACTTCGGTATAAGTAAATAATCCTAACGCCTGCCTTCTCCTAAGTTCAATTACCAATAACCAGGCTGTGAGCAAAAAGGCTATGGCAACAAAAAAACCGAACGTATTAATGATGCGTAAAAAGGGCAGGTCGAGGTTGAATAAATCTTTAAAGACGAAGTATAAGTTTGGATACATTACACTTATTTACTTGGTTTATGCAATGATACACAATAAACATCGCGTAGCATTTGCACATAAAAAAATCCCGCCTTATCAGCGGGATTATACTTACTAACCCATCCATGAAACAAAGCTTGAAAGCTCATCCATTGGGAGGATAAAGTTAACAATATTCCTGAAATGCAGCAATAAGATTTTGTGCAATTAGCTGCGCAGGCTTCCCTTCAATATTATGTCTTTCTACAAAATGTACCAGGTTGCCATCCTTAAAAAGAGCGATGGATGGCGACGAAGGCGGATAAGGTGCGAGGTGCTGCCTTACGGCTGCAACTGCTTCATTATCAAAGCCTGCGAACGCCGTTGCCAAGGTTTCGGGCTTTTTTGGCGTGTTGCTCACTGCCATCACCACACCGGGTCTCGCCGCACCGGCAGCGCAGCCACATACGCTATTGATTACTACTAGGGTAGTGCCGGGCTTTTTCAGCGTCTCAGCAACTGCTTCTTTTGTCGTAAGGTCTTGAAAACCATGGTCTGTAAGTTCAGACTTCATGGGGAGTACTATCTCTGCTGGATACATGTTACAAGTTTAAAATGAGGGGCAAATGTACGGAAACAATAATTTTCAGCCCGGTCGGCATCCTTTAGAGTAGAGGCTTTAACTAGCCTTTTATGCGTCAATTAATAGCGCCATAACCAACCTACGTTTGACTTTCAATATGTTATAACCTTTTAAATAGTGTTGGCGGTATTTTTCGCCCTCATTTTACTCGAAGCCACCCAACCCAAATCTACTTTTTGAAACCATTCCCTTTTTGGCCTTTACTGCGTTGTCACTCCGTTCAGAAGGCGTACCTACAGCCTTAACAGGGTTAACGTTGCGTAATCAGTCTTAAGCTTTATTCCTCAGTTAACGGCCTCAACCACCAAATCTTGCGTATCTTGGCGTGTAACAAATTGATGGCTATGCTCTTATTGGGTATTGACTTGGGTACTTCCTCAGTAAAGGTTGCTGTCATAGATACAGATAGCAGGCAGTGTATAGCCTCAGCAAGCTTTCCCGAAACGGAGGCCCCAATCATTTCATACCGGCCCGGCTGGGCCGAACAAAAGCCCGGAGATTGGTGGGAATACACCCGGCAGGCCATCTTGAAACTGAATGCTACGGCAAAATTTAATCCTCGTTTAGTACAAGCCATCGGCATCGCCTATCAAATGCATGGCCTGGTTACTTTGGACCGGCATCAACAGGTTGTGCGCGATAGTATCATTTGGTGCGATAGCCGGGCTGTACCCTATGGCGACGCAGCTTTCCGGGGTATCGGGCAAAATAACTGTCTCCATACTCTTCTTAATTCCCCCGGCAATTTCACTGCCGCCAAACTTGCCTGGGTAAAAGACAAAGAACCTGGAAATTACGAACGTATTGCCACAGTAATGCTACCGGGAGACTATATCTGTTTCAAACTCACCGGGTCCCTTACTACTACCCCTTCTGCGCTTTCTGAAGCGGTATTATGGAATTTCCCTGGGCATAAGCCTGCCCGGTCAGTTATGGAACATTTTGAATTCGACGAAGAACTCTTGCCCCCGGTGCAAGAGGTGTTTTCGCAACACGGGGTGGTTACCCCAACAGTTGCTGAGCAACTTGGTTTAACAGCGGGCATACCGGTAACATACAAAGCCGGCGATCAACCTAATAACGCACTTTCGCTCAATGTAATGACGCCTGGCGAAGCCGCCGCTAATGCAGGAACTTCCGGGGTTATCTATGCAGTAACCGATCAACTTGCTTACGACCCCCTTTCGCGTATTAATAGTTTTGCGCATGTAAATCACCGGCCGGGTAATCATAGGGTGGGTGTATTGCTTTGCATCAATGGCGCTGGCATAACGAGCAGTTGGGTGAGAAAGCTTTCTGAAAACACACCCGCCTATGCTCGTCTAAATAAAGAAGCTGAACACATACCCGCAGGTGCTGATGGACTCATTTTCCTTCCTTTTGGCAACGGGGCAGAGCGTATGCTCAATAATAGGGTTATGGGTGCGCAGCTTTTGCAAATCGACTTCAATCAGCATACTAAAGCACATATCTATCGTGCCTGCCTCGAAGGGGTCGCTTGTGCATTCAGGTATGGCCTTGAGCTCCTATCGGAAAATGATATTAGGCCATCCGTTATTCGGGCAGCGCATGCTAACATGTTTTTATCCGATGTTTTTACGCAGGTCTTTGTTAATACCACCGGCATTCCAGTTGAGTTGTATGAAACGGATGGCAGCGTTGGCGCAGCACTTGGTGCTGGAATTGGTTTGGGCCTCTTCTCGCCGGCTGTCCTTGGTCAGCAGCAACCTGTAAAAAGAGTGGACGTAAACAACCTACAGGATTATCAACAGTTGTATTATGTTTGGAAGCAACGCCTCGAAAATTTACTTCAATCTTTATAGTCGCTCTTTATGAACCATTCAAAATACTTCGCATCCATACCGCAAATCAAGTTCGAAGGAAGAGACACTGACAATCCTCTTGCGTTTAGGTGGTATAACCAGGATCAGGTTGTTGCAGGTAAAACCATGAAGGAACATTTGCGCTTCGCGGTGGCATACTGGCATTCTTTTACAGGCAGTGGTGCAGACCCTTTTGGCCATCCTACGCACCTCTTTCCATGGGGCAATATTTCCGATCCACTGCAGCAGGCTTATGCCAAAGCTGACTTCGCCTTTGAGTTTATTCACAAATTGAACATTCCCTACTACTGTTTTCACGATGTAGATGCAATAGAATACACAAACAATATTGCTGAAAACGAGCGACGCCTACGGGACATTACCGCTTATTTAAAACAGAAACAGGAGGCCTATGGGGTAAAACTACTATGGGGCACAGCCAATCTCTTCTCTCACCCACGCTATATGAATGGTGCCGCCACCAATCCCGATTTTCATGTACTGGCGCACGCCGGTGCACAGGTTAAAGCTGCAATTGACGCGACAATCACTCTCGGGGGTGAGAATTATGTTTTCTGGGGTGGAAGAGAAGGCTACATGTCCCTCCTCAACACCGATATGAAAAGGGAAAAGGAACATTTTGCAAAGTTTCTTCACCTGGCAAGAGACTATGCACGCAACAATGGTTTCAAGGGCACTTTCTTCATTGAGCCTAAGCCTTGCGAACCTTCGAAGCACCAGTACGATTATGATGCAGAAACAGTCATTGGCTTCCTGCGTCAATATGATCTTCTCAGCGATTTCAAACTTAATATCGAGGTAAACCACGCCACACTTGCAGGCCATACCTTCCAACATGAATTACAGGTAGCAGCTGATGCCGGTATGCTTGGCTCCATTGATGCAAATCGTGGCGACTATCAAAACGGATGGGATACAGACCAGTTTCCAAACAATCCCTACGAATTAACCGAAGCAATGCTCGTCATCCTGGGGGCTGGTGGTTTCACCGGTGGGGGTATCAACTTCGACGCCAAAATCAGGCGCAACTCTACTGATGTCGAAGACTTATTCTATGCACACATCGGTGGGATGGATTGCTTTGCACGTGCCTTGCTTGCCGCTAACGAAATCTTATCTAAAACAGAATATAAACAATGGCGCAGGCAGCGATACGCCTCTTTCGACGAAGGTAAAGGCAAAGAATTTGTTGACAACAAACTAAGCCTGCAACAACTCCGGGACTATGCGATAAAAGCGGGCGAACCCCCACTCGTTAGCGGGCGGCAGGAATACCTGGAAAACCTGATTAACCGGTACCTTTAATAATATTGAATGTCTCGGCCACAGATATAGAAACAACCCCGGGAGGGGCCTTGTCCAACCAGGCAGTTAATTAACTCATACAACGCTTGCCAGGTTAATATTTAGGTTTAATTGCAAGAACTATTACATCCGTTCGTAGATTACTGCTGCGCCCTGTCCCACACCCACGCACATCGTAGCAAGGCCATATTTCGCATTGCGACGTTTCATCTCGTATAAAAGCGTGGTTGATATCCTTGCGCCACTACATCCCAGCGGATGTCCAAGTGCAATAGCTCCTCCATTTACGTTTACTTTCTCCATGTCCAGGCCAAGGTCCCGCACGCATGCTATTGATTGGGCAGCAAAAGCCTCGTTCAATTCCACTAAATCCAGATCGTTGATTGTTAGCCCGGCCCTTTTTAGAGCCTTCTTCGTAGCAGGAACAGGTCCTATACCCATAATGGAAGCATCTACTCCAGCCACAGCCATCGCTGCTATGCGACCTATGGGTTGCAGGTTAAACTGCTTAACCGCTTCTTCACTTGCCAATAGTAGAACCGAGGCCCCATCATTTATTCCTGATGAGTTTCCGGCAGTTACTGTCCCTTCTTTCGAAAATGCTGGCTTCAGCGTCGACAGTTTTTCAAGGCTTGTTTGCCTTGGATGTTCATCTGTATCAAAAACACTCGTTTGCTTTCCTTCCGTAATTTCTACAGGTATTATTTCATCCTGCCATCTTCCGGCTGCTTTAGCAGCAAAGTATTTTTCCTGCGAAGTAAAAGCAAAACTGTCCTGTTCTTCCCTGCTTATGTTCCACTCCTGTGCAATATTCTCTGCAGTTTCCCCCATACTATAGGGGTGGTACATACTAGACAACTTCTTATTTACAAAACGCCATCCTATAGTAGTATCATATATTTCAGGTGTACGGCTAAATGCGGTGTCGGCTTTCGCCATTACGAAGGGTGCCCGGGTCATACTTTCTACGCCTCCTGCTATCATCAGCAAACCATCACCACACATTAGCGCTCTTGATGCATCCATAATCGCTTGCAACCCGGAGGCACATAGCCTGTTCACCGTATTGCCCCCCACAGAAACTGGTAAGCCTGCCAAAAGTGCACTCATTCGTGCAACATTCCTGTTGTCTTCACCGGCCTGGTTTGCATTTCCCGCAATTACGTCCTCTATTGCGTTCAGGTCTATTGATCCGTTCCGTGCAACTATGGTCTTTATTACGTGGGCGAGTAAATCGTCGGGTCTTACTGAGGCAAGTTTACCACCATAGCGGCCAATAGGAGTTCTTACCGCATCTATAACGTATGCTGTTTGCATTTTACCTGTTTGAAGCGGCAAATAAACAACACTTTAGATAACTATCAAGTCGTACTCAGCGTAGTCTTTGCAAATCTGGTCTGCATAGTCTTTGTCGAAGTAAATCTTCCCGTTAAAACGGGAAAATACAGGATAACGTCCTTCCAATGCTTCTTTGTCCAGGAAGTTGTAACCCGATAAGTAAAGTTCCGCATTCCTGATTTTTACCCTGTAAGCACGCCTATGTTCGCAGGCATCAAGAAGCTTTATCAATTCATCTTTTTCTGCTACTGCGCCATGCATAAGCTTTACCCGGCTCACTTCCTCTCCCTCGTAAGGTTTGTTTGTAAAGATTAGGTCGAAGTTTTTTACATAGCAGCTAAGTACGTAACGTTCCTTGTACACAACGGCAGGGCAATTCTCATTCCCAATAAGCCGCACATCAATACCAGAACTTCGAAAATAGGTAAGCAGTCGTTTATTGCGTCTCGCAATGTCTTTCTCCGTAACCATTTAGTTTCATTTGGGGTGAGCAGTGTTAAAGATAATACAACAGGAACAATATCTCAATTAAAAACTTTAATGCATACTAATCTAACGTTTTGTTGCACTGGCAGGTTGTAGCTTTGCACAATGCCCGTGAGCCAGCAAAATATTAGACACTTAAGCTTAAGCGACTTAGAAGCATTTTTTATCCAACTGGGCCAACCAAAGTTCCGGGCAAAGCAGGTGCACGAGTGGATATGGCAGAAACATGCGGCAGCATTCGACCAGATGACAAATTTGGGTAAAGACCTGAGAGCTAAGCTGGCAGAACATTTTACACTCCCTGCGCTTACGGTCGATGCCAGTCAGTATAGCGCCGATGGTACCATTAAAAATCGCTTTAAAACGGCTGAGGGCAATCTCGTAGAAGGGGTATTAATTCCTACTGAAGACAGGAAGACGGCCTGCGTTAGCTCGCAAATTGGCTGCAGCCTTAGCTGTAAGTTCTGCGCAACAGGGTATATGGAGCGTAAGCGTAATCTCAATTTCGATGAAATCTACGATGAAGTAGCCCTCTTGAACGACCAATCCGAACGCATCTACAACAAGAAGCTTTCAAATATCGTCTTCATGGGCATGGGCGAACCCTTGCTTAACTACAGCAACCTTCTAAAGGCAGTAGAACGTATTACTGCAGAAGACGGGCTTGCCATGAGTCCCCGCCGTATTACGGTTTCCACTGCTGGTATAGCCAAGATGATCCGAAAACTTGGCGACGACCAGGTGCGTTTCAAATTAGCCCTATCACTCCATGCGGCAAATGATAAGAAGCGCAACGAAATCATGCCTATCAACGAAGACAACAATATTAAGTCGTTGATAGATGCCTTAAACTACTTTTATAAACAGACCAAGAACGAGATTACGCTGGAGTACATCCTCTTCCAAAACTTCAACGATTCCATTGAGGATGCCGATGAACTTGTAAAGATTTACAGGCAAATACCAGCCGACCTCATCAATCTGATTGAGTATAACCCCATCGATAATTTCAAGTTTGCCAAGCCCGACGAAAAGGTCGTGGACAACTTCATGCGCCACCTTGAGCGTAAAGGGGTAAACGTTAGATTACGCCGTAGCAGGGGGAAAGATATCGATGCCGCTTGCGGACAATTGGCTAATAAAGGGTAGATCACATAAGCCCACACGGTTCAGCCCCCATTTAATAGTCTGTTTTAAAGCCGGCATTCACCGCTGTTTCGGCTTGCAAGGTCTCCCATCCTGCATCTGTCAAAATCGCATCAGTTTGTATTTTAAGCCAGGTTCAACTTGGGTTTGCGGCAGGATTCCCGCGGGTTTGCAGCGGGTTTGCAGCGTATTTGCAGCGTATCTGCAGCGTATTTGCAGCAACCACAACCTTATCTCAAGCAAATAGTTATCTAATGCAAACCTATCGGTAAGCTTAGGTAAACCTGGTATCTACCTGGTACATCTCTTATGCGTAAGCACTAGAAACTGCCTGCTTATTGCCACACGCAATCATAGCCACATGCTATCACATTTCTATATATATGTGCTTTATTTGCTGCCAACTGGCAGCACCTGTATTAAAACCGGCTATTCGCCAGCGGTTCCTTTCCTCACAGTGCCGGACCCTCTAACCTTCTTTTCCACATGGGCCTGCCCTCTGTACACCACATCTCCCGACCCGATTACCGATGCGTCAAGATTTACATCAGCAAACACATATGCATCTCCACTTCCGGTTATGTTGATTGTTGCATTCTCCGCTTTCAATTCACGTCCTTCGAAGTCACCTGAGCCAAGTATCTTTATTTCTAGGTCCCTTGTTTCCCCGGTTATACGGCAGTTACCAGATCCTGTGATCTTTGCTTCTACCACCGGGCAGTTCAACGCTACATCTACATCGCCACTTCCCAGTATCGCAAGTTGCATGTCAGATTCGTTAGTTAATTTACCCACCCCTCTTACATTCCCCGATCCTGCCAGGGTAAGTCTGTCCAGTTCGCTCAGGTGAATAAAAACCTTTACAGGGTTCATTGTTTTGATGTTTACATTATTCTTTGGCTTTACAATCAGCCAGCCCTCATCGTTCTTTACTTCAATGTAATTGTGCAGGTTTTCGTCCGCCACCACAGTCACCTTAAAGGCATCGTCTTTTACCAGTTCCACATCTATGAAGCCCACTACCTTCACGCTCTGTGCTGGTT
>JAEZDR010000071.1 GCA_023433265.1 Bacteroidota bacterium
TCTCTTTCCTGCCCTAATATGGTCGCTTCGGTAATCAATTTCTGATGCATCAACGCTTGTTCTGCAAGCTGCCGCTGCAAGTCTTTCAGTTGCCCCAGGCTTTTCGAACGCTCAATAGCATAGGCTATTGTCTTGCTCAGCAACTTCTCATCAAATTCCCCTTTTACAAGGTAATCCTGCGCCCCGAGTGAAATAGCTTGTAATGCGATGCTCATTTCTTTTACGCCAGACAGTATCACCACCGGGATATCAGGCATTATATCTTTCACGCGGCTATAAGTTGCAAGCCCATCACTGTCCGGCAACCTGAGGTCAAGAAATACGAGGTCGATCGAACGATTTCTAAAATTTTCAACATCTTCTAAATAAGCAGCATGAAAAATTTCACTCACAGCTATAGCAGCCCTTTCTATTAGCTTTTTTAAGAGAATCAAATCGCCCCTATTGTCTTCAACTATTAAAAAACAAAGCTGCTTATCCATTTGCTAACACAGGTTTTTTGCAATCGTGAAATAAAAACAGCTTCCCTTGCCCTCTTCACTCTCTACCCAAATTTTTCCGCCATGGTTTTCCACTATCTTCTTACACATCGAAAGACCAATCCCGGTACCTGAATAAGTTGCTGAGGGATGAAGCCTTTTAAATATCTGGAAGATTCGCTCAAAATGCTTTTTAGATATACCAATGCCATTGTCTCTCACAAAAAACTCCCATTCGGAAACTCTTTCTTCAAATCCAATTTCAATCTTTGGGTTAAACTGGTGATTGTATTTTATAGCATTGCCAACCAGGTTTTGAAATAATTGCAACATCTGCGGCTCAATAGCCTTAATAGTTGGGAGTAACCCATGGCTAATTTCCACCTTACCTTCAGAAATAGCGCTCGCCAGCAGGTGCTTTACGCCATCAAGTGTTTCGTTGCAATCTACCGTTGAGCAGCTTCCTTTGTTCGTACCTGTTTTTGAATAAGCCAATAAGTCCGCTATCATGTGCTTCATTCGTTGCGCACCGTCTAATGCATAACCTATATATTCCTGTTGTGTTTCGCTTAACACCGGGTTTTCAGTTCTTAAAAGTTGCAGAAACCCGTCAATCATTCGCAAAGGTTCCTGCAAATCATGCGAAATGGTATATGAAAACTGTTCAAGCTCGGCATTAGAACGCCGCAATTCCCGAATCGTTTCTTCAAGCTCAGCATTTCTTTTCTTTAGCATGGCTAAAGTACTTTGGTAATTTTCCTCCATTTAGAACGGTTTTGGTGAAAACCCCCTTTATAACATATATGTATCTGACTTGTTGCTATGGTAACCTGTAACGGGGTAATATAACAGTCCCGCACTAAATTACGCACCGCCGCTCGCAACACCCTATAATAGTCATACTTACTCTACTAAATAAGTAAAAACACTTATAAAATGCTAATTAAAACACCTTAGTGATGGCTGTAGTAAGAAAAACAGGAGGTATAACGCCTGTACATTCCCTAAAATACGTAAGTAGCTAAAGCTTGAAAAGGCCGTTGTTGAGGAGTTCAAGAGTCTTCTTCTTATCTGTGGAAGATACTAGTACGGATACGTTATGCTTGCTTCCGCCGTAACTTATCATCCTCATTGGAACTTCGTCTAACGAAGAAAAAAGTTCACGCAACACATTAGGTCGCTGCAAAAGCTCTGATCCTACAATGGATATGATGCTAAGCCCCTCTTCACTTTCTACACTTCCCAGTTTCTTCAATGCTTCGAGAATGGCCGGTAAGTTTTGGTTATTGTCAATTGTTACACTTACCGCAACTTCCGACGTTGTAATCATATCTATCGGTGTTCTGTAATACTCAAACACCTCAAATATTTTTCTCAAAAAACCGTAAGCCAGCAACATGCGGCTGCTCCTGATGTTGATAGCGGTAATACCATCCTTTGCAGCTATAGCTCTTGGACCTTTTTGCGAAGCCTTACCACTAATTGTGGTGCCTGCTGCAGAAGGCTCCATGGTATTCAACAATTTCACAGGAATATTTGCCTGCTGCGCCGGCCAAATGGATGCAGGGTGTAGAATCTTTGCTCCGAAATAGGCTAACTCAGCAGCTTCATCAAAGCTTAATTGCTCAATAGGAATGGTTTTGCTTACTTCCCTCGGGTCATTATTATGCATACCGCTTATGTCAGTCCATATCTCGCAAACCTTGGCCTGGACCGCAGCCGCTATCAGCGAAGCAGAATAATCACTTCCGCCACGCTTCAGGTTATCCACCTCTCCTCTTGCATTGCGGCATATATATCCTTGTGTAACAAATAATTTCTGCCCGCTATGTTTACTGAGAATACTTTTCAACCGTTCACTAATTACCTTCATCGCAGGCTCATTGTGCTCATCTATTACCATAAAATCCAGTGCAGGCAACCAGGCGTGGTTTATCCCGAGTTCTTCCAGGAACACGCAAAAAAGCTTCGTGCTTAGTAGCTCTCCTTGTGCCAATATGTCTTTGTTCAGCGCTTCTGAAAACGAAATCCTGAGAATGATATTCAAAAACTCAAAGTGTTCTGTTACGATTGCACTGGCTTTTTCTTTTTGAGGTTCACTTTTTACCAATTGTTCAATAAAGATTCTGTAATGATCTTCCAGTTCATCTATCAGTTGCTTTGCCCCTGCTTTATCCCCCTCGCTAAGCCTGTTCCCTATCGCAACAAGCGCATTAGTAGTGCCGCTCAATGCGCTCAATACAACAATCTTTGCTTCGTTGTCTGCTGTTATAAGTTCACTCACCTGTTTCATGCGCTCAGGCTTACCAACACTTGTCCCACCAAACTTCATTACTTTCATCTAGCTTTATTTTTCGAAGTGGCAAATTTAGAGTTGTGCTGTTAGCACAACCCTTAAAAGTCTGCAAACGTTAAGAATCCCCACAAATGATTAGAACGGTTTTTACCATAACATGCATTATCTTTTTTTCGGGCAGCCCTTTTGGACAGCAACCTCGCACACCCGATCAACTTTACAAACAACTGTTTACCGACGTGCAACTAAGCGGCATCTTCCCGGATAGCAAAACTTTTCCGGATTGTATCGCCAGGCGGCCTCCTTCAAAAATATTGTCCACCTATCTGGCAGTATCAAACAATCCCCGCATCAAATTTTCTCTTAAGCGGTTCGTAGAGGAATATTTTATAATCCCCCAGGCCGTTCCAGTCAGCATCCAGGCACCCCACACACTGGACGTCAGCAGTCATATTAAGTTGCTATGGCGGTCGCTTCAACGTTCTCCTGACTCCAACTTGCTTGAACGTTCTTCTTTAATTCCTCTTCCCCACCCATATATTGTTCCGGGTGGAAGGTTCAGAGAAATCTATTATTGGGACTCTTACTTTACAATGCTGGGCCTGAAAGAGGATGGAGAAATTGAAATCATAGAAAATATGCTGGACAACTTCAGCTATCTCATCGCTACTTACGGTCATATTCCTAACGGCAACCGTTCTTATTATCTAAGCCGGTCACAACCGCCCTTTTTTTCCATGATGGTACAATTGCTGGCCGAAATCAAAGGCGAACAGGTTTTGAAAAAATATATCCCTGCAGTTGAAAAAGAATACAGGTATTGGATGAAGAAAACTGCCTCGCCATCTTCTGCAATTGTAGTAAATGGGTACACTGTTAACAGGTATTGGGACGAGGAGCAAAAACCCCGGCAGGAAAGCTTCAGGGAAGATGTAGAAGCTTTTAACTCCCGGTATCACAAACCCAATCATATCCATCGTTTTTACAGGCATATAAGAGCTGCAGCCGCCAGCGGGTGGGACTTCAGTAGCCGTTGGTTTGCCGATACGTTCAGCCTTAATACCATCCAAACACTCGATATCATTCCGGTCGATTTAAATTGTCTTTTATATGCCACAGAAACTATGTTGGCTGATTACTACAAGAAAAGAGACAAAGCAGCCCATCGCCACTACCAGGCTTTGGCATCCCGGCGAAAACATTTCATCAATACCTTCCTTTATAATAAAGAGGATCAATGGTACTACGATTACCATATCACTAAACAAAGACAAATAAAGATTCGGTCAGCAGCTACCACCTTTCCTCTTTTTGTAGGAATCACCCCCTTCGACCAAGCCCCTGGCATTGCAAAAAATCTTGAAAAATACCTGTTGCGACCAGGTGGTTTGGTTACCTCTACATTCAAAACGGGCCAGCAATGGGATGCACCGAATGGATGGGCACCCTTACAATGGATCTGCATCACCGGCCTCCAACATTACAAGCAAAACGCACTTGCCGATACTATCGCACATCGTTGGGTCAGGCTCAACACCGCCGTTTTTAAAAGAACCGGCAAACTGATGGAAAAGTACAATGTAGAAGACCTCTCTCTTGAAGCAGGCGGAGGCGAATACCCTACTCAGGACGGGTTCGGATGGACCAACGGCGTCCTGCAGGCTCTTCTTAAGAAATACCCTGGTTTCGTTAATCGCTAATTGCACGGAAAAAGATAACATTGTAGCCTCATGTCTGCACCTGTAACCCAAACTTCACGCAACTCAGTAACGCGTAATATTACGCCCCAGCAATATAGCATTCCTATCCACTACCGGATGATGGAAAACCTGCACATCGTTTTTTGGCTTTTCAAAGACCTCGCATGGTGCTTATTTTGGAAACCGCTTGGCCTTATCATGGTGGTTCCTACGCTTACGATCGCAATAATTATTGGTTGGCGTACCAGGCAAATCTTTAGCGAACTTTGCCATAACCTGGCAATCGCTGTTTGGATCGTAGCTAATTCTTTCTGGATGATTAGCGAATTTTATGGCTTTGATGAGCAAATCGCTTTCGGAACCTACACTTATAAAAATCTTACAGTCATTCCTTTTATAATGGGCATTCTCATCCTTGCCTACTATTATCTTGTTTGGAAACCTCGAAATAAGCACGAAGCAGAAACATTGTAAAGCCATAGCGGCTAAATTTTTGCTACATGTCTTTTCATGAGTATCAATGTTCCACAACTGCAGATCAATGTCAATCTTCACGCACTACAACCGGGTTTCAAGAACAGTGAGCTTTATTATGTCCTCGCTACTACCGAAAACAACTTTCGCTTTGCCGGCTTAAGCGATGCGCCTTCTCCCGCCGAAACACGCTACTATTGCTTCTATACAGATACCCCGCTTACGATTCCTGCGGGAAATATTTCCCTGCCTAAAAGTTACGTCTTGCAAACGGAGTCTCCGTACACTGTGGTTAACACGGCAGAGGACATCTATCCCCTAATTGACTGTATTGAGTCTAATGATACCTGCAAAGCTGTCCGCAACTTCCCGGACCACGAAATAGACGGCATTTTCAACGCTATAAAGGCACATTATGGATCTGCAGAAAAGCACCTTATCCAAAGCCCCGAGTTCCAGCACCTCCTCATACTGCTGCCCGGCGTAGAAATCTCTGTTTCAGCTACCATGGTTTACTTCAAAAAGCGCATCGCCCTCACTACCAATCACTACCAGCACCTCAAACAAGAAGCAGGCGAGTAATCCTCTCACATCCCCATTGCCGCTGCCCTGCTGTCAGGGTAGAATGCAATTTTTTGTCCTAACTCCCTCTCTTCCATCAGCTTTCACCGCGTCGCACACTTCGGCTTCCTCCCGCTTTTCACCCGGTTCCGCCGCAATTCTCAAACACATGAAAATCCCCTGGAAATCGTGTCTGCAGCGGGTCTGCAGCGTATCTGCAGCGTATTTGCAGCGTATCTACAGCGTCCTACACTTTATATAAACCTATACTAAACCTTATAAATACGTTACATCACCGTATGGCAAAGCTTATAACCACCGCCTACACCTCTTATGCATCAGTCTTATAAACCCGCCTTAACTTTACAGCTTATGCAAATCAACCAGGTCATTAAGGTCTTAACGGCCTATGCTCCTACCGCCTACCAGGAACCCTATGACAATGCCGGCCTCATTACCGGCCACCCCTCTTGGGAATGTACAGGGGCCCTCGTTACCCTTGATGCTACAGAACAGGTTATCCTCGAGGCAGTAAAGAGGGGCTGCAACCTCGTGGTAGCACATCACCCTATAATTTTCAAGGGGTTAAAGAAGATCAACGGCAACAACTACGTCGAGAAAACAATCATCGCCGCTATCAGGAACAATGTGGCTATTTATGCCATTCATACCAACCTCGATAATGTTCACAACGGTGTAAATCAAAAGATTGCAGAACAGCTCGGCCTTACAAACTGCCGCATCCTCGCTCCTAAACAGAGCCTTTTGTGTAAGCTTTTCACCTACGTTCCTAAACAGGATGTGGAAAAAGTGCGCGAAGCTCTTTCCGAAGCGGGCGCAGGCCACATAGGCAACTACGACCAGTGCAGCTTCGGCACCCAGGGTACCGGCACATTCCGCCCCCTGCCAGGCGCAGATCCTTATATAGGCGATGTTTGCAAATTAACCGAGGTGGAAGAGGTAAAACTTGAAGTCATTCTTCCCTACCACTTAAAAAACCAGGTTATCGCTGCCCTCCTCCAGGCCCATCCTTACGAAGAAGTGGCTTACGATCTCATCAACCTGGACAATGAAAACCTGCAGGTAGGCAGCGGAATGATCGGGC
Organism: Bacteroidota bacterium; assembly: GCA_023433265.1. Lineage (GTDB taxonomy): Bacteria > Bacteroidota > Bacteroidia > Chitinophagales > Chitinophagaceae > JAEZDR01. Next base: position 6,616 of record JAEZDR010000071.1, read on the forward strand.
ACCTGCACAATCCCATGGACGAACCTGCCTTCCTTTCTCTACTCAGGTCTAAGTTCAACTTGCAGGTTATCAGGCACACACCTCTCCTCTGCCGGCAAATAAGCAAGGTGGCGCTCTGCGGCGGGGCCGGTAGCTTCCTCATATCAGACGCCATACACGCAGGTGCCGACATTTACATCACCGCCGACGTTAAATACCACGAATTCTTCGACGCTAACAACAAGCTTGTCATTGCCGATATCGGTCATTGGGAGAGCGAACAGTACACCGTTAACCTTTTAATTGATATTTTGCTTGGAAAATTCCCTACTTTTGCCGTCCTTAAATCGGAAGTAGTAACAAACCCTGTCCATTATTTCGTTTAGAACACTTTCGCTTTAAGTAATGGTCACAGCTTTAAAGCATTGACCATAAAACTGTTGAACTTAAATTTCTATACAATACATGCCTACTGTAAAAGACTACTCGGTTGAAGAAAAACTCTCCTCACTGGTAAGACTTCAGAAAATAGACAGCAAGCTCGATGAAATTCAGATTCTAAAAGGTGAACTCCCTATGGAAGTTAGCGACCTCGAAGATGAAATCCAGGGCCTGCACGCAAGAAGAACACGTATTGAAGAAGAAATTAACGGCATCACTGAGTACATTGAGAGCAAGAAAGAAGCTATCAAAGAAGCCCAGGAGCTGATTAAGAAATACGAAAAGCAAAGCGAACAGGTTAAAAACAACCGGGAGTTTGAAGCGATTAACAAAGAGATAGAAACACAACAGCTCGACGCCCAGCTATTCGAACGTAATATCAAAGACGCTAATGAAGAATTAGCCGAAAAGGTAAAACTCCTCGACGCAGCTAAAAAGCAAATCGCAGCTAAAGAAGGTGTTCTAAACCTGAAGAAAAGCGAGTTGGAAAAAATCATCGCCGATACCCAAAAAGAAGAGGTTCATTTCAACGATATTTCTAATAACGCCAGGTCACAGATGGACGACCGCCTGCTGTTTTCCTACGATAGAATCAGGAAAAGCTACCGCAACGGGCTTGCTGTTGTACCTGTCGTACGGGGAGCTTGCGGGGGTTGCTTCAACGCTATACCGCCTCAAAAACAAAGCGAGATCAGGCAACGTAAAAAAGTCATGGTCTGCGAAAACTGCGGCCGTATCCTTGTCGACGACGACCTGAACATGGCTACAGAAGTAAAATAAATTTCTGGTAATAATGTTTATAAAGGGCGCTGTTTACAGTGCCCTTTTCTATTTTAGCTTATATGTTGGGTAACGCAATTCGTGTTTTCGTGCTATTGATGCTCTTCCCCGTAGTGCAACTGCATGCGCAGAAAGTTTACGAATTCGATGCTACCTGCCAGTCGGCTTATCGCGAGCTTACCAGCCTAAAAATAGATAGCGGCCTCAGGTTAATCCAACAGGCCCGGCAACAAAACCCGGATAATCTTATTCCCGCCCTGCTCGAAAGCTATGCAGATTTCTTCATCCTCTTCTTCAACGAAGATCCATCCGAGTACAGTTGGCGGAAAAACAGCTTTGAGAAACACCTCGATGAATTAGAAAAAGGCAGTAAATCCTCCCCCTTTTACAATTACAGCCGTGCAGTTGTAAACTTGCATCGGGCCATTGTCGCTGTCAAGTTTGGCGAACGTTTAGGCGCAGCATGGGACTTCAGGCGGGCTTTCAACCTAATTAAAGCAAACGAAAGAAAATATCCTCAGTTCACGCCAAACAAGTTGCTGGCCGGGCCATTACAGGTAGGCGTAGGCACCATTCCACCAGGTTATCGTTGGCTTGCAAATCTCTTTGGCATGTCAGGCTCCATCAAACAAGGAATGCAAAACCTGCGCAGCTTTCTCAACAGCAACGATCCCTATTCCCGCATCTTCTTCAACGAAGCCTCCTTTTATTATTGCTACTTGTCTTTCTACTTCGAAAACAATCAGGAAGAGGTTTACAACTACATTGTAAAACACAAACTGGACATTGTAAACAACCATGTTTTCGCCTACATGGCTACTAACCTTGCTAAGAATAATAAGAATCCAGAATACGCAATCAAAGCTGCAGTCGGCCGAAATATGTCTGCGGCTTACTTGAAAACGCCTGTTTGGGATCTTGAACTTGGCTACCTCTACCTCCACAGGTTGGAGACAGGTAAAAGCATTAACCACTTTGAGCGTTTTACCAGCGCTTTTAGGGGAAACACTTATCTCAAAGAAGCTTACCACAAGCTTAGCTGGGCTTATTACCTTGAAGGCAAAATGCAGGAAGCAGAGGCGGCAAGGCAAAAAGCTATCAGCCGTGGCACCACAAGCACCGATGCGGACAAAAGAAGCCATAAAGAAGCAAAGGCAGGAAAGTGGCCAAACGTATTGCTACTAAAAGCCCGGCTTTTGAATGATGGCGGTATGAACACAGAGGCCTTGAAACTGCTGGCCGGCAAAGACCAGGGCGACTTCAAAAGCTTCGAAGAAAAACTTGAGTTTGTGTATCGCGCAGCGCGCATTTACGATGACATGGGAAGGCTTGATGATGCTTTGAAATTTTATAACATTACTATTCAACAGGGAAGTAACAGGACCGAATACTTTGCCGCAAGGGCTGCACTACAGGCTGGTATGATCATGGAAAAGAAAGGGAATAAAACGGAAGCCCGGAAATATTACCAGCAATGTCTCGACATGGAAGGCCACGACTTTGAAGACTCTATCGACCAACGAGCAAAAGCCGGCTTGCTAAGGTGTGAAGGTGCGTAAAACAACCTTACACGTTAAACCTGAAGTGCATCACATCTCCATCCTTCACCAGGTACTCCTTGCCTTCAATTCTCAGTTTACCTACCTCACGGCATGCGGCCTCTGAACCATACTGTACAAAGTCATCGTACGAAATCACTTCAGCTTTAATAAACCCTTTTTCAAAATCCGTATGGATCACACTTGCAGCTTGCGGCGCTTTCCAGCCTTCATGAATCGTCCATGCTCTTACTTCTTGCACTCCGGCAGTAAAATAAGTCTGTAATCGAAGCAATTTATAGGCAGAGCTTATTAGTTTGTTTAATGCAGGTTCGGTCATTTTGTACTCCTCCATAAACATCTGCTTGTCTTCTTCCACTTCCATCTCGGCTATCTGGGCCTCAATTGAGTTATTCATCACAATTACCTGCGCATCTTCGTCCTTCACTGCATCCATTAACTGCTGCGAAAACTTGTTTCCGGTATGCATACTAGCCTCATCTACGTTTGCAACATAGAGAACTGGCTTTTCAGTAAGTAAAAACAGGTCGGCAATGGCGTTTCTCTCTTCTTTGCCTATAGCAAGACCCCTGATATTCTTACCCGCCTCCAGGTGCGCCTTGCAACGGATTAAAACATCCAGTTCTGCTTTGGCTTTTACATCAAACTTGGCTAGCTTTTCTGTTTTCTGAATTTTCCTTTCTATGCTGTCCAGGTCTTTTAGCTGTAGTTCGGTGTCTATTATTTCTTTATCGCTAACAGGGTTGATGGCTCCTTCATCCCGCAAAACATTCTCATCCTCAAAACAGCGGATTACATGAATAATTGCATCCACCTCCCTGATGTTTCCAAGAAACTTATTACCAAGCCCCTCTCCTTTACTGGCTCCGCGTACCAGTCCGGCAATATCAACAATCTCCAGTTGGGTAGGAACAATCCTGTTTGGCTTTACCAGTTCTGCAAGCTTATCAAGGCGGGAATCAGGTACATCTACCAACCCCACATTGGGGTCGATGGTGCAGAACCTGTAGTTGCTTGCCTGTGCTTTTGCACTCTTACTAACTGCGTTGAAAAGCGTCGACTTGCCCACGTTTGGTAGTCCTACTATACCTGCCTGTAATGCCATGTTCCGGGATGTTTTTTCGTCACCTGTTTTAAAGGGCGGCAAATATAAAGGAAAAGAAACAGAGGGGTTTGGCATCAATGGTTAATTTTAGCCTGCAAAAAGCTGCGTTTGCAGCCCGGCAAAATAGAAAAACATGGCGTTGAGCAAAATATGGTCAGCATTTATCATAGTAGCCATTATCGTGGCGCTGGTTAGAATGTTCGGTGGCGATGAAAAGATATTCTCCCGCATGGTTGTTGGTAAAAGCTCTGACAAATACGACTCTGTCTTCTACTATGCTATCGGTTCTGCGCAAAAGGAAGGACTATCGGCTGATTACCCGGCGTTTCTCAAAGAGTATGGCTATCACAACACGCCAAATCCCACACAGGCAGATATCATTCTAGCAGACAACTTAACGGCTGATTCGGTTAAAATAATTCAGTCAATTAATAGCGCAGCGCCGGTATCTTCCTATAAATCAGTCCAGAAACAATTGAGGCGTAATGTAGATGGCGTTATAGAAACCGCAAAGAGCGCTGTTATGGATATAATTCTTCCGCTCATCGGCATAATGGCTTTGTTCATGGGTTTTCTGTCGATAGCTGAAAAAGCCGGGGGTGTCAGGCTGTTATCAAGGATGATTCATCCTTTCTTTTCTAAAGTGTTCCCCGATGTTCCAAAGGGACACCCCGCTATTGGACATATGATGATGAATTTCTCCGCTAACCTGCTCAATCTCGACAATGCAGCTACACCGTTTGGTTTAAAAGCTATAGAAAGCTTGCAGCAACTTAACCCAAACAAAGCGGTAGCCTCCAATGCCCAAATCATGTTTCTCTGTTTACATGCTTCAGGCCTAACATTAATTCCGGTTACAATCATTGCTTTTAGAAGTGGTCTTGGCGCCGCCAACCCCACCGATATATTCATCCCCTGCATGATTGCCACTTTTGCCGCTACAATGGCAGCGCTCGCGATTGTATCCTTTAAACAGGGAATAAGGTTACTGCAACCGGTTATTGTGGCTTGGATAGGTGGAATATCAGCCTTAATCGCATTATTGGTGCTATATGTTACCAGCCTCAATCATGCTGAAGCACAAAGCTTTTCTTCTATCCTTAGCAATGGAATCATCCTGCTACTTTTCTTCCTTATTGTTCTCGGAGGCGTCTATAAAAGGATTGATGTTTTCGATGCATTTGTTGATGGAGCGAAAGGTGGATTTGAAATAGCAGTGCGCATCATACCTTACATTGTTGGTATGCTTGTGGCCATCAGCATGTTGAGGACGAGCGGCACATTTGATATCATCATAAACGGGGTTAAAATGTTTGTGGCTGCCCTGGGTGCCGATACAAGGTTTGTAGACGGCTTACCTACAGCGCTTATCAAACCCATGAGTGGAAGCGGGGCAAGAGGCATGATGCTCGACACGATGAAAACATTCGGGCCGGATTCCTTTGCAGGCAGGCTCGCCTGTATTTTGCAGGGATCCAGCGATACAACTTTTTACGTAATCGCGGTGTACTTCGGTTCTGTAGCAATCAAAAACACCCGCTACACTATCGGAGCCATGTTGCTCGCCGACCTTGTGGGAATTATCACTTCCGTATTGCTCTGTTACCTGTTTTTCGTAAGCAGTATCTAAATCGCGGCAGCATCCTTTGAGAACCCCCGCATCTTCACTTTATGGATTGCAGCATCACTCGCCTATCCAAATGATTGAGTTGCCGGTGCCATATTCGTTCTGCTCCCAAAGCTTATTCCCAGGATCCAGGATCCACTTATTATCTACGAAGAATTTGTATCGATGTTTTCCCGGCGCCAGGTGCAGCCTGAATACCCAATCACTACCCTCTCGCTGCATGGTTAAGGATTGACGGTTCCACCCGTTAAAGTCACCGCCTAGCGACACATGCCTCTCATTCTCAAATCCTTTTAACCTGAAAGTATAATTAGGAGCTATCACAAGGAAGGAATTTCCATCGTCATTCCTCGCTCCGCCGCGGTTGCTCGGATCAGGCATCCATTTACCGTCTACAATAAACTTGTATTCATAGTTGCCTGGTCCCAGCACATAGGGTAATGCCCATCCATTACTTGTTTTGATGAGGAACAGCTCGTTATCCTTCCACCCATTGAAGCTTCCGGCCACGGCAACTTTCCTTGCTTTTTCAAAGCCTTCTAATCTAAACATATGTTCCTTGCCATAGGATATGTACGAGTTAAAAGCACCCCAGCCATCTGGTAAAAGGTTTTTGTTTCCGGGGTCATGCATCCACGTGCCGTCTACAATGAACTTATAAGTATGTGTGCCCTCAGGCAGGTACACCGGCAGCCACCACCCTGTTGCTGTTTTAACCATCGACAACTCGTTGCGTCGCCAATTGTTGAAGCTCCCTGCCAAATACACTTTTTTAGCATTCAAATACCCCGGAAGCCTAAACTGTACGTTGCTTCTATAAAATACAGAGTTGATGTTGCCCTTCGAATCATTTTCTCTTAATAGGTTATCATCATCTATTATCCAGTTATCATCTACGATAAACTTGTACCAATGCTTCCCTTCACTTAGCTTCACTTGTGCAACCCAGCCGCTGTCAGTTCGCCTCATAGGAAAAGCTTCCGCCTGCCAGTTAGTAAAGCTACCTGCCAACATAACAGACTTTGCTTTCAGCCGGTCGCGAAGAAAGAATGTAACCGTTTCTCCATTTTCGGTAAAGGGACGTTTGCGCGTAAACTTATTTAATCCAAACCTTACGTTTTGCGCATTAGGGGCAAAGGATACATGGGTAGGAGCGTGCTCGGAAAAAATGACCATGTTCTCCGGGTGATCAAAATTATCAAAGCTTAACATGGGCTTGGTTAGCCTGTAAACATTGCTTTCCTGCTCCATCTTCCACCCTTGCTTCCTAAGAGAATCGCTTTGCTTCTTTACTATCAGTGCCTGTAAGGCAAGGTCATTCAAGTTATACTTCTGCATGAAGGTTTCTAGTTCCTGCGCCGAAATATTTTTGCTAAGCTCTATGCACTGTTTGCCGTCTTTTATATAATACTTCTTTACAGCCTGCCCATTTACCGATGCAGCCGACACAAATAGCAGAGCCAACATTAAACAGAGTACCGGTCGTGTCATATTTGTACCGGTACGTTTCATTTCCATAAGTACATCTTGTTGTTTACAAAGTTAAACCCAACCTTATGTAATGCCAGAAAATCAAACCCTAATATTCCGTCAATACAGCCGTTATAACTAAAACAGGTTTTTTCAAGATTTGTAACGATCACGGGGAACTGCGCTAACGCCACATTTGCAATTTTCATATTCTTCACATTTCCCGATAAGGCCTCCACCCTGCGGTTGCCTGTACCTGCTATAATAACCCTCCCGCTAATGGTAATATTTTCAAATAACTTATTTGGCAGGCGGCTATCTATCAGGTTGGTTTCAGCACCACAATCAATAATAAATTTAAGCTTTTTACCCGACAGTTCCAGGCGGGTAACAATCTTATTATCCATCATTTCTATCGGCACTTCTACCAGGTTTGCCGCTTGTTTGAGCATTGCATGTTTATAAACTGATGCTTCTTTTCTGTTTATCAGGTGCAGGTAAATTAGGCTTCTTTGGTAGTCAATAATCATCTCCATCCCTTTAAAGAGCGATAAACCTAACAACCCAAGAATTCTAACGCCTCTAGTATTCTCCAAATGGCCCAGCGGCACCACATCCGCTTCCGTGTTATAATAATTGTAAGTACCAAACCGAAACTTTTTAACCTTGGTTCGCATCACCTGTTGGGTGTAGCCTGATACGCTTGTTTGTTCTGCATCCTGTATATGCTGCAAAGGATAGTCGCGGAAATAGGTAACGTTTAAAATCAAACCGGGAGCCCCCGTATCAAGAATAAAATTTCCTTCCTGGTCGTCTGCATGCGCCTTGATCAAAATTAGATTACCAGCACGGGTAAAAGGTATTACGCAGGTAGGAGTGTCCGTGTAAACACTGGTGCTGTAGATAGATTCAATACCGAAGGCCGCCCTGAAAAGAGAATCGTCGAAAGTTGAATAAGCATTACAGCAAAGCAGGAGACTTAGAAGTGTGATATAAGCTCTTATTGCGCTCACGGGTTTAATGGGTACGCAAGATAACAGCAAACGCCAACCTAATAAAAGCCAAATACCTTTCTTTTACAGGAGGTAATATGATTTTTCAGACGGTATGCTTGTTATTTTAAATCTTTCAGGCTTCTTACCGGCCTTCCATCAAGTTTTACCAGGAGTGTAAGCCCACTGTTAGGACCGCCATACGGCAACACACTTATCTTATTGCCAAGCACCTTGGTTTTATGAAGGTGCGGAACTAAATAACCAACCGCAGCACCAAAGCCAAGTCCAACAAGATTATCACTCGGAAAATGCATACCCGCACGATAACGCATGTAAGCCATCGATGCGGATGTAGCTATCGCAACTCCCCATACATAAGGCCGCAACTTGCTGTCCGGGTTCATATCAGAAAACACCTTCGCCCAAAAAATCATCGCAGCAGTGGTAGAAGCTGTATGCCCCGCCATAAACGATCGTTGGCTCTTCGCATCCATTCTCAAATCCAAAGGCGCATCATCTCCATATACAAAAGGCCGCGGCCTGTGAAAAACGCCCGCGGCAGTGGTATAAATACCACCAATAATTGCCATCGTTTCTACATACAACACCATCACCTGCCCAAAATTCTGGCGTTGGTTCTTGTTTATAAGCGCAGTAATCACCGGCAAAGCAAAAGAACCCTGGAAGGGATAGTAACTTATATTGTCCCATTGCTTGGAATACCATCCCGCGTTGCTTCGGTCGAAGAAGGGGATTTTGTCGATGGTTTTTGAGGCAAGTTGTTGCGGCGTCAAATCTTTTTTGTTCTGTATCAGGCTATAACCCAGCAGGTTAAGGCCCACACCCCCCGCTATAATGGGTCCGTCAACCCAAAAACGGGTAGTATATGGGGAAACAAACTTTTCAGTGGGAACTATTTCTGTGGAACTTGTAGTATCGCCTTGTGCAAACGTTTGGATTGTATACAGCAACAAGGTTAAACAAGACAGTAACAGGCTTTTCTTCATGGTAGCTATTTGATTATCAAACAAGCATACTATTCAAATGGATTGCCAAAATGCTGTTGATACCTAAGGTTTGTAGATTAGCTGCCCACGTTACTGCTATATTTGCGCCCTGAAAACGGGGAAAATATAATCATGATTAGTGTAAAGAACGTCACCTTATCCTTTGGCAAAAGAGTCTTGTTCGATGAAGTAAACATTTCATTTACAAAGGGCAACTGCTATGGCATTATCGGTGCAAACGGTGCTGGTAAGAGTACTTTTTTAAAAATACTGAGCGGGGATATTGAACCTAACAAAGGAACGGTGGAGATAACCCCCGGCGAACGGATGGCTGTTTTGAAACAGAACCAGTTTGAGTTTGATGAGATCCATGTGTTGAACACGGTATTGATGGGTTATAAAAAACTCTGGGAGGTGCTGCACGAACGTGAAAACATTTACGCAAAAGAAGACTTCACTGAAGCAGATGGAATAAAGGCGGCCGAGCTGGAAGCCGAATTTGGAGAAATGGGCGGCTACGAAGCAGAAAGTAACGCTGCCACACTATTAAGCAGCCTCGGCATTAAAGAAGAATACCATCAAAGCCTCATGAAGGACATTCCTTCCAACCTCAAACTTCGGGTGTTGCTTGCCCAGGCGCTGTTTGGCAATCCTGATATCCTCCTGCTCGATGAGCCTACCAACGGCCTTGATATTGAAACAATTGGCTGGCTGGAAAACTTCCTGGCTGATTACGAGAATATAGTGCTGGTCGTTTCCCACGATCGCCACTTCCTTGACAGTGTTTGTACGCACGTAGCGGATGTGGACAGGCAAAAGATAAAAATATTCACAGGTAACTACACCTTCTGGTACGAAAGCAGCCAGTTAATGGCGCGCCAAATAAGCGATAAGAACAAGAAAACAGAAGAAAAGCGCCAAGCCCTCATCGACTTCATTGCTCGCTTTAGCGCAAACGCCTCCAAGAGTAAGCAGGCCACAAGTCGTAAAAAAGCTTTAGAGAAACTGAATATCGAGGAGATTGAGCCTTCCAACCGTCGCTACCCCGGCATTATCTTCCAGCCACAGCGCGAGGTGGGCAACCAGATTCTGAACGTAGAGAACCTCTCTAAGAAGATCGAAGGAAGAATGTTATTCGATAAGGTTTCCTTCAGTGTAAACAAGGGCGATAAGATTGCATTTCTTAGTAAAGACCCCCTGGCCATCACACAATTCTTCGAGATTATTAATAACAACCTCGCAGCCGACGGAGGAAAGTTTGAATGGGGAACCACTATCACCAAAGCTTACCTGCCTGTGGAGAACGACGAGTTTTTCCAGCAAAAGGATACGTTGATCGATTGGCTGCGACAGTTTGTACCGCCTACGGTAACCGATGCCGATGAGCCTTTCCTTAGAGGGTTCCTGGGCAAAATGCTCTTTAGCGGCGACGATATAATGAAGAAGACCAATGTACTCAGCGGAGGCGAGAAAGTACGCTGTATGATAAGCCGCATGATGCTGCAGAATCCTAATCTCATAGTTCTCGACCAGCCCACCAATCACCTCGACCTGGAAAGTATCCAAAGTTTCAACGATGGTTGCCAGATGTTCCCGGGTGTCATTCTTCTCACCTCGCACGACCATACTTTTATGCAAACAGTGGCAAACAGGATTATCGAACTTACACCAAATGGTATCATCGACCGGTTGATGACCTTTGATGAATACCTGGAAGATGCAAGAGTTAAGCAGTTAAGGGGGGAGATGTATAACTAACCGTTTACAAGTTGTAACCTCTCCGCACGCTCCATTATACTTCCGCAGGCGTCTATGGATAGGATAACTAATAAAAGCCGGTCTCTGACTGAATTTCCAGTTGTTAGCTGAGAGTAGGCTAATGCTAACTCCGCCATTTATGGCGGAGCTATTGCCTACAACCTTTATGGGCTTTAGCCATGACAAAGAAATAATCCTTCGCCTTCTAGCCAAGACAACCAAAATAACTTCGAGGCTAAATAATGCTAACTCCGCCATTCACTCTACGTCCTGTCCGTTCTCTTCCGCCGTTTACCCCACACGTCCCACTTGTCCCACCTTTCCCACTTTCACCCAATACCCGCGCTGTCTTACTAACTCCACCATTTATGGCGGAGCTATTGCCTACAATCTTTATAGGCTTTAGCCATGACCGCTGAACAAGTAACTCGCTACCTTTTTGTTTTAAGGCGACCCGTCCAAATAACTATTGGCATGATAGTTTTAGTTACATGGCATGGAACTGTTGTTTTCAACCCAAAGCTTAATAGCCTGGGGTGGTATAGTTATCATTTTGCTTTTAGTTTATGCCGAAACAGGCTTGCTTCTTGGCTTAGTCATACCGGGTGGCGAAACATTGGTATTTACTTCAGGATTATTGGTTAGCTCCGGTACGCTTGAAATCTCAATCGGTATATTCTTCGCCCTGATGGTTATTGTTTCATTCCTCGGAGACTGCTCAGGCTATTATATAGGAAAACGATTTGGGAAAAAGCTATATGACAAGCAAGACACCTGGTATTTCAAGAAACGTTACCTCCATAAAACCGAGGAATACATTCATAAACACAAAAAGCGTTCAATTATCGTTGGAAAATTCTTTCCGGTCGTTCGCCCGTTCACACCCCTTATTGCTGGAACAACTAATTTAAAACCTTCATTCTTTTTCCCACTCACTGCAATAGCCATTCTTATTTACATGTCCGCTTTCCTACTGACTGGATATTATCTGGGCTCACGTTTCCCCCAGCTAAAAGACTATCTCGGCTGGATTCTACCGATAACAGTAATTGTGCTGCTAATACCGGTGTTTATTCAATTAAGGAAAGGAAAAAGAAAAGCAAAGGCTGATAACACCACAAGAGGAATTTGAAGGTAACGCGTTCTTCGAGGTGTTAGCGCAGCGCTCCTCGAAGTTAGGATGAAGTGATTCTCTGAATCATTCTTTCCCGCAGAGTGCCACAATTCTCTATCATTATTAAATTTTCACTCTACAGCACGCAGTACCAGAATGTACCATCCTTTTACCTGGCACTTATACGACGGACAGAACCGCGTTAGCAGAACTAGAAAGCATTGTTCGGAATCTGAATGTAAAGACAGGTACCGACGCCTTATGTATGCTTATCTGCGCTTTCATTCACCAGTACATCTTCCACACACAACCTTTCAGTTCCCTTGCTTTCGCCATGCACATCCAGCAGCACCTGCACCGCTTTTTTGCCTTCCACGCCAAGGTCTAGTGAATACTGGTTTACATACAGGTCTATATGCTGCCGCATTACTTGTTCCTCCATTTCCTGCGCATGCTGCTTCACATAGTCGCTCACTGCGGGATAACGTGCAAAAGCATACCGGAGGCTTTGATGTATCATTTCATCTACTGAACGCATCGTTGCTGCATCATAACGTTTATGCATAACAATACCGCCAAGTGGAATGGGCACTTCTAACTTGCCTTCCCAATACGCTCCCAGGTCCATCACTTTTTTCAGCCCTTTCGCTGCGTACGTAAACCTGTTTTCATGAATTATCACACCGGCATCTACCTTGCCCGATAGCACGGCATCTTCTATTTCATGAAAAACAAGAAAGCTCTTCTTCTTTGCATCGGGATAAGCCAGTGAAAACAACAGGTGGGCTGTTGTATTCTCTCCCGGTATGGCAACCAACCACTCTTCAGGGTTTACCTCCTTGTCCATCGTCTTCTCAGCAGTTGTAATTAACAAGGGTCCCACACCCTTGCCGAGGGCACCGCCGCTTTGTAACAATTTATAATGCTGCGCGGCCTGGGGTAATACGCCATAGCTGATTTTACTAATGTCCAGTTTACCTTCAAGCGCCCATTCATTTAGGGTTTGCACATCCTCTAAACGCACCTCAAAGCTGATGCCCTGGGTATCTATCTTTTGATTAACCAGCGCATCAAATATAAATGTGTCGTTAGGGCAGGGACTAATACCAAGCGTAAACTTCATAGCTACCTGATCTTGTACAGCTTATCGAAATATTTAATTAGGGTGTCGTTGATGTTGTTGAGCGCTTCGCTTATCGTCCATTTTGATTTATCCCGTTCGCCGATATAGTTACTTACTGCCCTTATTTGTAAAAAAGGCACATTAAACATACGACAGGTATAATGCAAAGCAGCTCCTTCCATGCTTTCCAGGTAGGGATTGTATTTCTTTTTCAGTTTGCCTATAAAATCTTCATCTGTAGTTACCTGGTTTACAGTAATGGACGATACAACAGGTAGCCTGGTAAGATTAAACTCTTTGATCCATGGATTGGGAAGCCTCCTTTTTTCGTACGGAGTGTAGTTACTGCGCTCCAGCTTCAGGTCAAAAATATCTTTCCAACCACCATCCTGCATCACCCCCTGGTCGGCAACGAGGTCCGATTCTATGGCAAACACCTTACTGCCTGTACACTTTTTGTCAAAACAGCCTGCTATGCCTACCTGGATAACGAGCGAAGGTTTTTCTTCCACCATCAGCCGGGTAAGCGAAAAAGCCGATGCCAGCAATCCTACACCGCTCTGATGGAATTGCACAGTCATCCGGCGGCTCCGTTCAGTATAAAAAGTATTAATGTTTGCAAAGCAAGGCATCCATTCGCCAATCGTAGCCGCTGTAACAATCACCTTCATTGCCGTAAAGGTGAAGCTTTAACATCAGTTGACCAATGCTTTTGAGCTGCAAAACCATAATTTTGCCGCCTAATTTTAAGTGGATGGTTTACCTAACCCGGATTGAGTACTTCAACGCAGCGCATAAGCTGTACAACACTAACTGGAGTAAAGAAAAGAACGAGGATATTTTTGGAGGCTGCGCCAACGAAAACTGGCATGGCCACAACTTTGATTTACATGTAACTGTAAAAGGAGAGGTTTCTGGCGATACAGGCTTTGTGATGGATGCGAAACACCTTGGCCAGCTAATTAAAAAACATATCATTACCCAGATCGACCATAAAAACCTGAATCTTGATGTCCCTTTTATGCAGGGCAAGATGTGCACGGTCGAAAATCTTGCTGTTGGCATCTGGAACCAGCTTACACCTCATCTACCCGAAGGCATAAAACTGCACTGCGTGCGCCTTTACGAAACGCAGCGCATTTATGTTGAATACTTTGGCGATTAATTAGTAGCCCCGGTTTCGCTTTTTGTAGTTGATGTATACCGCGCAGGCAAACTATTGCTTTGCACCTTTTTTCGCAGCCTGACACCGCTGTTTCTATCCATCGTACTTATCACATGTACTTCATGCCGCGACTTGCTGTCGGTAATTACCATCAAACCTGCATTCGGAGGCATAGCACCCAGGTTTTCGGCAAAAAGAACAAGGTCGTTATTCAACTCGTTGTTGTCCACAAACACTTTCATTCTTATGGGTGCCCTAGTGTGTAATTGTTTCTTATGAAGTTCAAGTTTTCCATTGTAGAAAACTGAGATAGAGTCATTGTCGAACTCGGCGTTGTCATAGATAGCAATATCCACCGAATCATCAACCACATCAAGAATCCTTGTAACTGTAGTTGCCCTCTTTGCCATCTCAGTCTTCGTTTCTACCATAGCTTTCGGTTCAACAGGTTCTGCTTTCACCTGCATCTCCAGTTGCTCCGGCACTTCCGGTTCTGGAGGAGGTTCTTTCAGTAACTTTTCGAACTTGATGTTCAACGGCGGGCAGGTATAAGCTTGTGCCTGGCTGTAAAACTGGCCGGAAAGCTGGGTGCTGACCCTTGAAGCAAACAAGGTAAAAACACCTTGCATAAAGCAATCTACGCCCGTAGCCACGTTCACTGTCCTTACATGTAAAATAGGTACGGCTTTTATAGCCAGTTCTCTTGTTTTAAGGTTGTAATTACCTTCTATTTCATTGGTAAAATAACCGTCGCGGAAATAATAATTGAGGTAGCCTGTAACCTTGCTGCTTCCGCTTCGCTTGAGGATGAGCTCAACCATGAAATTGTTGCCCGGCATATTTTCTACCGTAGCCACTCCATACCACTTTCCGTTTACGTCCTGGCTGAAAGCTGTTGCGGGAAAAATCAACAAAATGAACAAAACTGTGTTCAATATGCCACAAAACACTCCTCTCCTTTTCATATTCACACGTGGTTTGCACTTGCTGTAGCAACTTTCGTGCAAACTATTTAAGATGCCTTTTGATTTCTCTGTCTGTATCACGTTTTCTAAGGGTTTCTCGTTTGTCATGAAGTTTCTTGCCACGACCAAGGCCAATTTCCACCTTAGCCAAGTTCTTCTCATTGAAGAAGATCTTTAGGGGAATAATTGTATACCCTTGCTCCTTCATTTTGTTTGAAAGTTTACGTAGCTCTCTTTTTGTAAGCAGCAACTTACGGTCGTGTACCGCAATATGGTTATTGGCTGTACCGTAAGCATACTCCGCAATGAAGAGACTCCGTACCCAGAGTTCACCTTTATCAAAATAGCAGAAACTATCGTTGAAGCTCACCTTGCCTTCCCGAAGGCTCTTTACCTCAGTACCCAGCAGTACAATGCCGGCCGTAAACTTATCTTCAATCATATAGTTGAAGTAAGCCTGCCTGTTATTCATTTCCTTTACTGCCATAGTACTCCTTATTCACAAAAATAGACTATAACAAGGGTGCCGCTGCCCATGTGTATAATTGGTGGATGTTAAAGATTGCAATGCACATAGGTGCATAAATGCCAGGAAAACTTATTTGTAGTTACTTTCCCTGCCCGGGTTGTAAGCCACTGCCCGGCCATCCTTTGTCTTCGTAATGCAGCACCCTGTTTTAATCCTTCATTAGCTTCAAAAACACAAATAGGCTTCCTTGTTGGCATCAGCCTCCAGCATCAACGGCTTTTATTAGTATGGAGATACTTGGCCCTGGGGTACAAGGGCAAGGATGCCACTACAATAGGGTCCTCCGCTTCGCCCTGCCAAGGCTTTGCTGAACAAATATTCCCAACTTACTCACACCTTTCAACGGCAAGATATGCTTGGACGAGTAACCGTTACTTTTGTTACATGAACGTTCCCTACGAAGTGTGGATTGCTTTGTTTGTGCTATTTTGTTTAACTGTTATAATCCAGTTGTTCTTTTTCCTTTTCTTCTTCAGGAGGCTTGGGTCTTTTACACAAAAACCAAAGACTGAAAGCCAGGAGTACCCCGTATCGGTAATCATATGTGCGCGGGATGAGGCAGAAAACCTGACGAAAAACCTTCCCGGCATTTTGGTGCAGAACTACAAAAGCACGCATGAAGTGATTGTTGTAAATGATAATAGCACTGATGAAAGCAAATATCTCCTCGACGAGTTTAAAAAGATGTTCAAGCACCTTAACCCGGTGCCGCTTACCCAGGAAGCTAAAATGATTCCCGGTAAAAAATTCCCTTTGTCCGTAGGAATAAAAAGCGCAAAGCACGAAATCGTTTTGCTCACAGATGCAGATTGCGTCCCGGCCTCTGAACATTGGATAAAGAAAATGCAGGACGGCTACCAGGACGGGGTTGAGATTGTACTTGGATACGGCGCATACCACAAAACACCGGGGGTATTGAACAAACTCATCCGGTTCGAAACTTTCCATACGGCTTTGCAGTACATGTCCTATGCACTCGCAGGCTATCCATATATGGGGGTAGGCAGGAACCTTAGCTATAAAAAGAACTTGTTTTTTACAAACAAGGGCTTCTCCTCTATCAACCATATCCCCGGCGGAGACGACGACTTGTTCATAAATAAGGTGGCGAACAAATACAATACGAACATTGTAGTGGATGCAGAAGCCCACACGCTCAGCGAACCAAAAAAGACATGGGATGAATGGTGGAACCAGAAATTCAGGCACTACACCACAGCAAGGTTCTATAATAGCAAGATTAAATTCTTCCTCAGTCTTTATACCATATCGCACGTCTTCCTCTATCCCCTGTTTATTATCTGCCTGTTCTTCAATTGGTGGCTTACACTTTCCATCTTTGCCCTCAGGGCAATTATTCAGGGAGTGATTTATAACAAAACGATGAAGAAGCTAAACGAAGCAGATCTGTTTCCTTTCTTCATGCTGTTTGATATCTGGATGTTTATTTATTATTTCTTATTCGCCCCTGCACTATGGAAGAAGCCAAGCAAAAACTGGGACTAGTTACCAGCTACTTCGATGACTTTTCTGCTACCCAGTTGCAACAACTAGCGGGCCTGGAGGAGGTGTATAAGGAATGGAATGAAAAGATAAACGTCATCTCCCGGAAAGATATCGACAGCCTTTACCTCAAGCACGTTCTTCATTCGCTTAGCATAGCTGCTGTTATCGGTTTCAACGATGGTGTGGAAGTGATAGACATTGGTACCGGTGGAGGCTTTCCCGGCATACCCCTAGCTATCTTCTTTCCCAATGTAAAATTCCACTTGGTAGATAGCATTGGCAAAAAGCTGAAGGTAGTACAGGCAGTGGCAGAACATATTGGCCTAGCCAATGTAACCACTCAACATACAAGGGCAGAGGATATCAAAAACCGCAAGTTCGATTTTGTTGTGTCACGAGCAGTTACGGAACTAAAGCAGTTATGGCATTGGAGTGCGCCGCTGATTAAGCGCGGCAAGGAGCACGACCTGCCTAACGGACTCATTTGCCTAAAAGGCGGCGACTTAGCGCAGGAGATTTCGGATAGCGGTGTAAGGCCGAGAATTGTAGCAATAGACTCCCTTTTTCCGGAAGAGTACTTTCAAGAAAAGTATTTGTTGCATGTAAGCCACAAGTGATCTATCATTCTGAAGGAAGAATTTTCTTTTGTTACAGCCCGATAAGATCGTTTGTTATTTTTCTAAGCATCTAAATAATACTATCCCGGCACTCAAGTACACAAGCTGCCTTGGAAAGGTGAAGTGTATATACTCATTACTTCCCGGATCCGCATCAGCATAAATATGCATGCTACCCCTATTAACCTGGTATTCATAGCCTCCTCTTATAAAGAAGATCGAGTTAAAACGATACAATAGTCCCGCAGCGGCTGTAAAAGAAGGGTATTCTTTTATCTGCGCAATCTGCAAGTGATATAAGTTAACTCCTGCCGAAATTTCAGCTTCCAGTTTCTTATAGTTACTTTTCCATAGAGCATAAGTGGAAGTTAGTTCTAGCGGAAAAGTAACCAATGAATAGTTGTAACCATGTAATGGCTCATCTGATCTTGAAATCATTCCGCCTTGGAACCCAATACCCAATTTGTTATTGATGTTATACATTCCCCTTAGCTTTATCTTCAAGCCGGGTTTTGCAAAGTGTTTGTTCTTCATGTAAACAACATTAATTGCAGGATTTTTATCTCCTGCCTTATACCGTTTTTCTTCATTGCCTAAGGAAATATCAGAACCTATATCTACGCTAAATAAAAACTTAGGTTGGCAAAAACAGTTACTTATAAGAAGGAAAGAAATTGCAGTTAAAAAAGTCTGCATAGTCGAAGATTTGGTTGAAGGATAACAATTAAAGGTCATGCATCCTGCTTATTGTTACAATAATAATTGTCATAAAAACGCGATGATGAACCCACACCGTGGGTGAGGCTGCCCAGCCTTTCTGCATTCAGCCTCATTATTATTTTTGGCACCCGGGCCACCCCTCGAGAGCCAATGGAAAACTTTCCTCCTTACGATAAGATAGAGGAGAGTATTTGTATGAAGAAGGCACTGATTTAGTGGGCGGGCTAACATTCACTTAAGCCAAGCGGTATTTCCATTGCCAGGCCGCCTTCAGCAGTCTCCTTATACTTACCATTCATATCCTGCGCCGTTTCCCACATAGTGTTTACTACATTGTCCAAACTAACTTTTGCATAGTCCGGCGAACTTTGAAGGGCTAACTGAGATGCAGTAATTGCTTTGATTGCACCCATGGTATTCCGTTCAATGCAGGGCACTTGCACTAAGCCTCCAATCGGGTCACACGTCATACCGAGGTGATGCTCCATAGCAATTTCAGCAGCCATCATAGCTTGCCGTTGGGTTCCACCCAAACTTTCTGTAAGCGCAGCAGCAGCCATGGCAGAAGAAACACCTATCTCTGCCTGGCAACCACCCATGGCCGCAGAAATGGTGGCTCCTTTTTTAAAGATGCTGCCTATTTCAGAGGCTGTAAGAAGGAAGCGGATGATCTTTCCTTTATCATCACCACCGCCAAACAAAATATAGTATTGTAATACCGCTGGTATTACCCCGGCCGCCCCGTTGGTAGGTGCCGTTACAACTCTTCCAAATGAAGCATTCTCCTCGTTCACAGCCAGTGCAAAGCAGCTTACCCAGTCGAGTATGTATTGAAAGCTCATGCCACCCGTTTGAATAACGTGCAGCCATTCGTCGTAATTGTTATAGGTACTGTCTCCAATAAGTTTTTGGTTCAGGTCATACGCCCTGCGCCGCACATTAAGCCCGCCCGGTAGAGTACCGTTAGTATGGCATCCCCTGTAGATGCATTCACGCATGGTTTCCCAGATACGCCAAACACCCTCCTTGGTTTCTTTCTCCGGCCGCCACGCTGCTTCGTTTTCTAAAACAACTCCGCTTATATTCAGGCCTGTTTTCATGCACCAATGCACAAGGTCGGCAGCGTCGTTTATAGGAAAGGGAAGATCTACTACGTCTTTGTTGGTCATCTTCTCATTCTCCTTCACTACAAAGCCACCACCAATGGAGTAATAGGTTTCGCTGATAGTTTCACCGTTTTGATATGCTACAAGGAAGCTGAGCGCATTGGGATGGAATTGAAGCGTTTCACTAAAAAGGAATTGAAGCTGGCTCTCTATCTTGAAGGGGATAGTAACCGCTCCCCCTAACAGCAGTTTATCGTATGTTTCAATACTTTCTACTTTCTCAGCTATGCTGTCTACATCTATGGTAACAGGATCCTCCCCACAGAGACCCATTAAAACAGCGATGTCGGTACCGTGTCCTTTACCGGTCTTTGCCAGCGAGCCATATAATAAAACTTGCACCTCTTTTACCTGTTGAAGCCCGTGAGATGCTTTTATGGTTTCAAGCAACCTTAGTGCAGCACGCCACGGCCCCAGGGTATGCGAACTGGAAGGACCCACACCAATCTTAAACATATCAAACACCGAAATCGCTTCATGTGCCATAGGTACACAAATCTACTCAATAGAAACGCGAACGCTAAGCAGGCCTTGTTAATCTTCAGCCGTTTGCTGTCACCTTTCTGCTAAACTGAATACTTTATCTAAGCTATAAGTGTTTAACCCTTCTTCGGTATTCTTCGCAGCGTTTATCATTGCCTTGGCAACTGTAGCCCCTCCTATAGGCCTGTATTTTTTAAAAAGGCCTAGCTTATTGAAAAAGGTTAAAGCTTTATAGGCAGTTTTCTCACCTGTGCGCGTTTGCTCACGTTCTCCCACCAGCAGTCCCGGCTGCAGCAAGCTTATAAGCTGGAAAGGTAATTTGGCAACAGCAGCTTCAAGTTCTCCTTTCATGCGGCTGTAAAAGATCCTGGACTTTGCATCTGCACCTGCTGACGAAACTAACACGTAAACAGGCACACCATTATTTGCGGCCGCAGCGGCAAAATTATATTGGTAGGTGTAATCAATCTTGTATTGGTTCTGCTGGCTGCCCGCTTGCTTTATCGTAGTACCTAGTGCAGAAAACAACACATCTCCTTTCACTAACTTCTGCCACGATGCAGGTTCATCGAAGTTGATCAGATGGGTTTCAAGCTTCCCATGTGCAATTCCAGGATATCGCCTCACAAACGCAATAACACGGCTATATCCATCATCCAATAAAAGCTGCTGTAAAAGATTGCGGCCTACCAGGCCTGTTGCCCCCACCACTAAAGCTACTTTTCCCATAATCGGAAGGTATTGAAATGATATAACATCATTCAAGCAAAAAGGCTGCCTTTAACCGGCAGCCTTTGCTATTCATCTAAACAAAACTGATTATTCTTCTACTTTCACTTTGCCCTTGCTCTTTGCTATTACTTCTTCAGCAATGTTGTTTGGAGCAGGCGAGTAGTGAGAGAACTCCATAGTAGAGGTAGCACGGCCAGAGCTCATAGAACGAAGCTGGGTTACGTAACCAAACATTTCGCTCAACGGAACTTTAGCTTTGATAACCTGAGCGTTTCCACGGGTGTCCATACCTTCCATCATACCACGACGGCGGTTAAGGTCACCTGTTACATCACCCATGTATTGGTCTGGTGTTACCACTTCCACTTTCATGATTGGCTCAAGTAACACTGGCTTTGCTTTACGGCCGGCTTCACGGAAACCACCTTTCGCACAAAGTTCAAAAGACATGGCATCAGAGTCAACCTGGTGGAACGAACCATCAAATATCCTCACCTTCATGCTCTCCACAGGATAACCTGCAAGAACACCGGTGCCCATTGAGCTCTCAAAACCTTTTTGGATAGCCGGGATAAATTCACGGGGAATAGATCCGCCAAATATGTCGTTTACAAACTGGAAGTGTTTGCCGGGATTTGCTTCCAACCACTCTTTGTCAGCAGGGCCGATCTCGAATTGGATGTCGGCGAATTTACCGCGTCCACCGGTTTGTTTCTTAAGTACTTCCCTATGCTCAACTTTGCTGTGGAAGGCCTCTTTATAAGCAACCTGTGGGTTACCTTGGTTTACTTCAACCTTAAACTCGCGACGCATACGGTCTACAATAATTTCCAGGTGAAGCTCACCCATACCTGAAAGAATCGTTTGCCCGGTATCCTCGTCAGTTTTAACGCGAAGTGTAGGATCTTCTTCTACCAGTTTGGCGATAGCCATACCCATCTTATCCACGTCAGCCTGTGTTTTAGGCTCAACCGCTACGGAGATTACAGGTTCAGGTATGAACATGTTCTCCAATACAATCGGATGGTTCTCATCGCAAAGGGTATCACCTGTTTTGATTTCTTTGAAACCAACAGCCGCGCCAATATCACCGGCTTCAATAAAGTCAATCGGGTTTTGCTTGTTAGCAAACATCTTCAGGATACGGCTGATACGCTCATTCTTACCACTGCGCATGTTCTTAACATAGCTACCTGCATCAAGATGACCAGAATAGCACCTGAAGAATGCCAGGCGGCCCACATAAGGGTCAGTCATAATCTTGAAAGCCAATGCAGCGAAAGGTGCTTTAGGATCTGCCTTTCTTGTTATTTGATTTCCCGTTTCAGGATCAGTTCCGGGAGTATCTTCAATATCCAATGGTGATGGCAGGTAGCGACACACTGCATCAAGTGCAGTTTGAACTCCTTTGTTCTTGAACGAAGAACCACACATCATTGGAACAATGCTAAGATCGATTGTTGCCAAACGAATAGCTTCATGAACCTCTGCTTCGCTGATGCTGTTAGGATCGTCAAAAAACTTTTCCATCAGTTTGTCATCATACTCAGCAACGGCTTCAATTAGCTGGCCCCTCCAATACTCAACGTCTTCAACCATGTCTTCAGGAACCGGGATCTCGTCAAAGGTCATTCCCTCCGTTTCGGCATGCCATACAATTCCCTTCATTTTGATAAGGTCAACCACGCCTTTGAAGTTGTCTTCCGCTCCTATCGGTAACTGGAGAGGAACTGCCTTTGCGCCTAACATCTCCCTTACCTGGTTTACCACCATCAGGAAGTCGGCACCTGCACGGTCCATCTTGTTTACGAAACCAATACGCGGAACCTTGTAACGGTTAGCCTGGCGCCAAACGGTTTCGCTCTGTGGTTCTACGCCGTCAACAGCCGAAAACAGGGCAATTAGTCCATCCAGTACACGCATACTACGCTCTACCTCTACAGTAAAGTCCACGTGGCCCGGAGTATCAATAATGTTGAAATAATACTTTTTAGTATCTGCAGTCGGCTTACCCAACACTGTTGGGAAGTTCCACTGACAGCTTACGGCTGCTGAGGTAATGGTAATACCTCTTTCTTTTTCCTGCTCCATCCAGTCGGTGGTAGCAGCACCTTCGTGTACTTCTCCAATCTTATGGATCATACCAGTGTAACGCAATATACGCTCGGTAGTAGTGGTCTTACCTGCATCAATGTGAGCGGCAATTCCGAAGTTTCTTTGCAATCTCAAGTCAGCCATACAGCTTAGTAAATTTTTGGAGCGCAAAGGTAGGAGAATTTCAGGAAGCATTTATATAAATATTCTCCAAAAGCAACCGTAAGCAATGCCTGATGCCGATGTTAGGCGTTACTTCACATATGATATTTTTTCATCAAGCAGTGTTTTTACCGATCTTTTCCAACTGCTGAGATTTGTATCCAGGGACTTAGTCCGCAGATTTGCTCGCGATCTCCAGACAGATCGTTGCGCAGCTAATATACTTCCCGCCGGTACGCGCATCCTTGCTTTTATGGTCCACTCTCCGCACTAGCTATTGCAGACTACTTTAAGGCCGGGTGCCGATGTACCATGGAGTCATTACCGATACATTGGAGATACCCTAAAGAGATATCGGGTAACACCCGGATGGTGGGTTAAGTGTATGCGGAGTGATGTTTAAGGGTAGTCGTGTGATCGTCGTGTGATCGTCGTGTTATCCTTGTCTTGTTTTAGTGTTACCCGCCTGTGATCTGTGCATGATCTAAGTGTGATAGCCGCATCACCTCCCCATGATAAGAAACCAGGCTCATCCAGGTTAGCTGGAGGAGCATTGATCAAAAGGCGCAATAGTGCCAGGTAGAAACTGTGAGGAACACTGTTAAACTCAACTTTTTGCCATAGTCCCGGCAAATTTTTTGTCCGGCTTACAACCTATTGACATATAAACAATCAAATATAGCTTATGCTGGCAATGAATTTCCGTGGCCCGTTTAGGGTGCGGCTTGATCGGGACAAACCGATGCCCGAAATACTCCACCCTTACGATGCTATTGTGCGGGTAACGCGCACCTGTATCTGTGGATCAGACCTGCATCTTTATCATGGCCTGGTACCCGACACAAGGGTCGGTATGACGTTCGGTCACGAGTTTATAGGCATTGTAGAAGAAGTGGGAAGCGGGGTCCAGAAACTAAAGGTTGGCGACCAGGTGCTTGTTCCTTTTAATATAGCATGCGGTAGTTGCCCGTTTTGTAAACAGGACTTATATGGCAACTGCCATGAAAGTAACCCAGAGGCTACGGCCGTAGGGGGCATTTTTGGTTACTCGCACACGGCCGGCGGTTACGATGGCGGCCAGGCAGAATATGTGCGTGTTCCCTACGCCGATGTTGGCCCCACGATTATCCCTTCCGATATGGACCCGGACGATGCAGTGCTCTTAACGGACGTAGTTCCCACAGGTTACCAGGCTGCAGAAATGGCTGGCATTAAAAAAGGGGACACTGTTGTGGTATTTGGTGCCGGCCCTATTGGCATCATGGCCGCGCGCTGCGCCTGGCTATTTGGCGCAGGAAGAGTAATTATTATTGACCACCTTGAGTACCGTCTTGAATTTGCCAGGCAATATTCTTATTGTGAAGCTTACAACTTTATGGAAATGAATGATCCGGTCGTTTTCCTAAAGAAAACTACGGATTGGCTGGGTGCTGACGTATGTATAGATGCAGTTGGTTGCGAAGCAGCAGGCAGTAAATTACAAACCTTGACTGGCCGCAAAATGATGATACAGGCGGGATCTGCTACAGCACTGCAATGGGCCATAAACTCGGTAAAGAAAGGTGGAATAGTTTCAATAGTGGGCGTCTATGGGCCAACCGCCAACCTTGTTCCGATTGGTAATGTTGTAAACAAAGGTCTCACCATTAGGGCAAACCAGGCTTCGGTAAAACGTTTACTACCCAGGCTAATCAAACACGTTCAAGATGGTATCCTCAATCCAAAAGGTATCATTACGCATCGTGTTCCATTGGAAGAGGTGTCTGAAGCTTACCACATTTTTTCGCGCAAGCTCGACAATTGTATCAAACCAGTTCTCATTCCGCCAAAAGCGGCCTAAATAAATCAACATGGAAAACTTAGAAGAAAAATTCAAGCATATAAAAGGTTGGGGGATAGACGCGGACCCGGAAAATGAGCCTACCTATCCAATGAAGAAGTGGACGGGCGACGATCACCAACGCCTCAACTATCAGCCACCACCGCAACAGCAGGTCACAGTAGAGGTGCTTCATTCAAACGAACGCCCACGCTTAACAGCCGTCTTTGGAACTTCCGTTCCTCCTTCCGGTCTTAGCGGAAGAATTAGGAGGCATGCTTTCAAATACAGCGAAGGAAGTTGGGGCCACTGGTTGCCGCTACTCCTGGCAGACAGGGTAAATGTATGGGAAGGCCTTGTAGATGATTTCAAGAAAGGAATCTTTCCAAATGTCTTCGCAGAACGAGGCTGGCAAAGCGAATTTAAATACAATAAAAAGAGCGCAAGTCTCAAGTTAGCTGTCGGAGTAGCTGTCATTACCACAGCGGTCTTACTGCTAAAAACCCGAGCCAGCCGCAATAAATAATAACAAAAAGAGAGGCCTTCTAATATAGAGGGCCTCTCTTCTTTTCCATCTTATCTAATATCTATTATCTAATAACTAAAACAGCGTCATAACCCCGTGCGCCACTTTAAACTCCATATCCAGCAACCATTTCTTTCGCCACAATCCACCGGCATAGCCTGTTAGCGCCGAGTTGCTGCCAATCACACGGTGACAGGGAACAATGATGGCAATCTTGTTTTTCCCATTGGTTGTTGCTGCAGCTCTTATGCATTTGGGATCTCCCAGCCGCTTGGCAAGGTCCATGTAACTTATTGTCTTACCATACCGGATGTTCAGCAACTCACTCCAAACGTTTTGTTGAAAATCGGTACCGGGTTGATAAATAGGTACATTAAAACTGCGCCGGTTTCCATTGAAAAATTCTATGAGTTGTTCGGTACATACATGCATTACTTCGCTAATGCCAGGTTCGCCATGCTCCATTTGCTTTGGACTATCAACAAATGTCAATTCCGTAATGTAGTTATCTGTACCGCCCATTTTCAAAATGCCGATGGGACTTTCGTAGTAGGTATAGTAAATATTCATGTCAGCCTATGGGTTGGCCATTAGGCACCGGCCTGTCTGGCGACAATAAAATTACTTCATTATTGCTGTCATAAATGCCCAATACCAAACATTCGCTGAAAAAGTTGGCGATTTGTTTAACCGGGAAGTTTACAACCGCTATCACTTGCTTATCCTTTAACTGCTCAGGTGTGTAGTGCTTTGTTATTTGGGCCGATGACTGCTTTATCCCCAATGTTCCAAAATCAATAGTCAACTGGTATGCTGGGTTTTTTGCTTTAGGAAAATCTTTTATGCTGATGATTGTACCAACCCTGATTTCTATCTTCGCAAAATCGTCCCAGGATATTTTATTCATTCATTAAAAGTATAAATTATGAGAAGATCAGCAACCGCTGTATGGAATGGTTCAGGCAAAGAGGGTAACGGAAAGGTTTCTACCCAAAGCAACACGCTCAGCAGCACACAATACTCTTACAAAAGCCGCTTTGAAGAAGGAACAGGCACAAACCCGGAAGAACTTGTTGCCGCAGCCCACGCAGGATGCTTCAGCATGAAGCTCAGTTTTGTACTTGGTGCTGCCGGATTTACTCCTGATGTAATTGAAACTTCCTGTACGATTACGTTGGAGAATGGCGCCATCACTACTTCCGAACTAAAATGTAGGGCTACAGTACCCGGTATAGATGAAGCTAAGTTTAAAGAGTGCGCTGAAGACGCAAAAACAAACTGCCCCATCAGCAAACTACTGAACACCAATATTACTTTGGAAGCGCAACTAAATGCTTAATCCATAAACTGCGGGAGCCCCGTTGCTCTCGCAGTTTCTTTACTTCTCCGTGATTGCTTTTACCACCACACTAAAGCGTTTTGATAAGAATGGAGAGAAAACAGGCTGGACTTACATTGACATCCCAGCCGAAATAGCACAACGAATAAAACCGGGCACAAAAAAGATTTTCAGAGTTAAAGGGAAGATTGACGCTGTTACATTCCAAGGCGTCAGCCTGATGCCAATGGGTGGAGGCGATTTTATAATGCCGGTAAATGCAACACTGCGTAAAAGCATCCGCAAAAACATCGGTGCCCCGGTGAAACTGGAAATTTCTGAAGACACGAACGACCCGCTATTGCCACCTGCCGATTTTCTTGCCTGCCTCCAGGACGAGCCGTCAGCACTTGAGCACTTTGGTAGCTTGCCCTCCTCCCACCGTCGCCACTATGTAAGGTGGATAATCCAGGCCAAAACTGAAACTACCCGCACCGGGCGGATAGCCGACGCCATTTCAGCGCTCGCAAAAGGAATCGCTTTCGGTGAAATGCTTCGATCCAGGAGAAAAAGGGATACCCAAAACCCTTTATTATAACGTCTCCAGGCAATATCTATTATATCTATACGCTTTGCAGTTCATGCAATAGGTGCATTCGTACTTCCTAATCACCTCTTATTGTCTTCTTGACCGTCAACAATGCTTTGAGGTTATCCACTTTTTGAAGAAGGCCAAACTGAGGCAAATCTCATTTTGGGAACACATAGCTACTGTTACTGCATTCCAATTTTTGGAACATTTGTGTGGATTTCGACCTTAAAATTTGCGGGAAGCCAAAGTTATCCACATTTCCCCTGTTTGCTCAGCCACTTCCGCTGAAACCTTGACGTATCAAGCCTTCTAAGTGATTCTACTTAGAAAAAAAGCAGCACCAAATAGGATTTTATGGCTAAACGGACCTTAAAAACAGCTTAAAATCATTAAGTAAAAATGCATATTGATCAAAATAGTTACTAACATTACTGTATAATTCGTTCCCGAAAAGGG
>JAEZDR010000081.1 GCA_023433265.1 Bacteroidota bacterium
GCCTTTTCCTTCCATCCTTTTGAGGGTATTTTGCAAGCTATTTTCCTGCCGGTGCTGCTCATGTTTCTTCCCATGCATCTTTATGTATTGGTTTTTCTTCTTACGTTCATGACCATTACGAGTGTGATCAACCACCTTGAGATTGAGATTTACCCAAAGGGCTTCCACAGGCATGGGCTGGGGAAGTGGATGATAGGGGCTACTCATCATTCATTGCATCATAAGCAGTTCAGGTTCAATTATGGACTCTACTTTACATTTTGGGACAAATGGGTAAGGACTGAAAGCCCTTCGTACAACGCAACTTTCGAGAAAACAACCAATGCAGTACCTGAAACCGCAGTGGGTAGCGGCAGACTGCCCGGACTAGCTGAGATATAAATTGTCAATTAATCGAACGCCTCCTATATAGGCAGCTACCAATGCTATTAGCTTGGTATTTTTTTTCCCTTCGTCAGCTACGGGCAGCAGTGTATCAGCGTCGCAGACCTCCACATAATCTACCTTTTCAAATCCACTTTCATGAAGTTGCCTTAGCACTTCGGCTTTTAGCTTTCCAATCGGTTCTTGATGGATCTGTTTATTAATGTATAACAGCATCTTGTAAATGGCAGCAGCTTGCTCTCGTTGTCGGGCCTCGAGCCTTGAATTCCGGCTACTCATTGCAAGTCCTGATTCTTCGCGGAGTGTATTACCCAGCCGCACCTCGCAGTTTGGATGCGCTTCGCTCATCATCTTTTTTAATACCATACATTGTTGGTAGTCCTTCTTACCAAGATAAAGCAGGTGTGGCCGTACAATCTGCAAGAGCCTATCTACCACCTGGCAAACGCCCTGGAAGTGGCCTGGCCTGAAGCTGCCCTCCAGAATGGTTTCAAGATAGCCCAGGTTATACCGGTTTACTTGTTGCGTTCCTTTTGGATACACCTCATTTACATCAGGTAAAAACAATATATCTGTTTTGGCCCGCGAGAGTAGTTGAATATCCTTTTCCAGTGTAATAGGATACTTGTTATAATCGGAAAGATCGTTGAATTGGGTAGGGTTTACGAAAATGCTGCAAACCGTTATGCCGCCATTTGCACTAGCTTGTTCTATAAGCGATAGGTGGCCTCCATGTAATGCGCCCATAGTGGGGACGAAGCTTACCTGTTCGTTTCTTTTGGCTGCTGAAGACAGGTGCAGTTGCAGATCGTCTACCCTTTTAAATATAATCATCTATATGGCTGTAATAGTGATGCATTGAGTCAATTCCTTGCATTTGCAATCATTTATGTACTTTTGCAAACTATTTTAAGGCTCACAGCATAAATTCTGCAAGGGAATGTCCACAAAGAAAAGAATTTTATTTATTGCTACAGAGATGTCACCCTACCTGGAAATGACCGAGTTTGCAGAGATCGTGAATAAGCTGGCGATAAAAAGCAATGAGAGTGGCTTGGAGGTGAGGTGTATAATGCCTCGCTTTGGCGTAATCAATGAACGCAGGCACAGGCTTCACGAGGTAGTGAGATTGTCAGGTATCAATGTCTCGGTAGATAATGATGATCATCCTTTGCAAATAAAGGTAGCTTCATTACCTAGCGCTAGACTTCAGGTATACTTCCTGGATAATGAAGATTTCTTCAAGCGCAAATATGTGTTCCATGATGAAAACGAAGCATGGTATGATGATAATGCGCTCAGGACAATTTTCTTTTGCAAAGGGGCACTGGAAACAGTTAAAAAGTTTGGCTGGCCGCCAGATGTGATCCACTGTTCAGGATGGATGACCGGGCTGATACCGCTTTATATTAAGCTTGCTTACAAAAGAGAACCTGTATTCAGTCATTCGAAAGTGGTGTATACAATTGGTCAGAATACCTTTAAGGAGAAGCTGGGTAAAGACTTTGCGCGTATAGCCAACATCCATGCAAACATCAAGGAAAAGGATTTTGAACCTTTTAAAGACGGTAGCAACATTTCTCTTTTTAGAGCTGGCGCTACCTACGCTGATGCCATTACATTCGGCAGCGATGGTGTAGACAAGAAACTACTGGATGAGTTTTCGAAAGTGAAGGGTAAAAAGGTGATCCCCTTTACGGGATGGGATTCTGATTTAACAGAGTATTTAGAATTGTATAACGAGCTTGCAGATTAGTGAAACTAACCATGTATTTCCAACGTTTTTTCAATAAAAGAAGCGTTGCTGCTGTAGCAACGCTCTTTCTTTTTTCAGCCTGCACAAAGATTGACAAAACAAGCCTTGGCAGTAGCCTTATTCCTCCTATTGACAGCGTCCATACCAAAGACACTTTGTTTAATGTTATTACAAGCATGATCCCGGATGTGGATACCATCTTTGTAGGTAAAGGCGACATGCATGCGCTTGGCCTGGTCAATGACCCGGTAGCAGGTACGGTGGACGCGCAAGTAAACCTGCAGCTTAAACCTAAAGCCTTTCCTTTTGGCTTTGGAGCAGTACGGGATAGCTTGCAACTTGATTCAATCGTGCTGGGTGTAAATTGGCAAAGTACCTGGGGACGTACCGATCAGCCTATCACGGTAAGAGTGAGAGAAATTACTTCTGAGAATTTTAGGTTTGATAGCCTCTACAGGAACATTGCAAACTTTGAACCCTATGGCCCGGAATTGGGAAGCGCGGTGGTTTCTCCTAAGGACTTTGAGCGTGTTGATACCCTTAAGCATTATAATGAGGTAGTAAGTAATCAGCTTAGAATTAAGCTGGATAACAGCCTGGGAAATCGTTTCCTCAAACAATTTGATACCTTAACAGGCGGCATACATGTTTGGGATACAGCTTATAAAAGCCATACAGCATTCGATAAAGCCTTCAGGGGGTTCAATATTCACGTTACCGGAGGTAATGCAATCATGAATGTTATGCTGCCTGATGCAGCAACACGGCTAGCTATCTATTTTAAGCACCTTTCAAAGGACCCAACCACCGGGGCTGTTAAAATAAAAGACACCGCGGTTTCTTATTTCGAGTTCAACTCTAACCTGTCTGCCAGTAGCAATTATGTAAAACGGACATTGACGCCCGCAGTGCAGCAGGCAATTGCAAATACTGCAACTCCGGATACCATAGTCTATATGATGACGTCGCCATCGGGAGCAAGGACAGAGATCGAGATTCCCGGGCTTAATAACCTCCGAAATGTCCTGGTGCATAGGGCAGAGCTTGTATTGGACCAGGTACCCGGCGACGCTGCTGCTGATGGTTACCTCACTCCCGGAAACCTGTTCCTTTCCGCTTATAGCTACGATTCCTCCCGCCTTATAGGCATTCCGGGCGGCGATGCAGAATTCAACATACAAGGTATTGCCAATCCCCTGGCTTTTGGGGGCTTCCCATTCCTTAATGCTGACGCTAATACACCTAATACTTATAAGTACACGTTTAATCTTTCCAGATATGTTCAGCATATAGT
>JAEZDR010000162.1 GCA_023433265.1 Bacteroidota bacterium
ATTGTATGTTTCCTCTACCGACCAGTTGTCCGGATGGGGCAATAGCCCAATTGGAGATTTTCTCTACCGACCTGTTGACCCTATGGGGCAATGACCCAATTGTAGGTTTCCTCTACCGACCTGTTGCCCCGATGGGGCAATGGCCCATTGTAGGCTTCCTCTCTTTCTTCCAACTGTGGGCCTATCAACCAAAAAGCCACCTCACGGTGGCTTTGTTATTAATTACAGCCCGAAGCTTATTCCGCTTCTGCTACTACTTCTTTTACCTCAGGGATCATGCGTTTCATCATGCCTTCGATACCTGCCTTTAAGGTAATCATAGATGAGGGGCAGCCACTGCAGCTTCCCTGCAGGGTGAGGCTGACCACGCCGTCGTTGTAGCTCTTGAATTG
Organism: Bacteroidota bacterium; assembly: GCA_023433265.1. Lineage (GTDB taxonomy): Bacteria > Bacteroidota > Bacteroidia > Chitinophagales > Chitinophagaceae > JAEZDR01. Next base: position 393 of record JAEZDR010000162.1, read on the forward strand.
TATGGCGCCACCATCCATTTCTACGGCAGGCTTTACATAGTTTTCGAGCAGTTCTTTTACCCGCTTAACTACATCATCATCATCTGCGCTTACGGTGTTGGTAGCTTCCTGCTTTAGCTTGGAAACTTCTTCGTCGTTTACGACAGGTTTGTTTTCTTCCAAATATTCTTTGAGGAATTGCTTGATGGTAGGAATGATGTCCTGCCAATCGTCGGTTTCAGGCGTTTTTGTGAGCGTAACAAAGTTGCTGGCAATGAATACGCCTTTGATGAATGGGAAACTGAACAACTCTTTGGCAAGCGGAGATGCTGCGGCTTTTACTTCGTCCTGGAAATCGATGCTGCGGCCGGGATAAAGGAGTTTGTTTGCAACAAACTTCATCGTCTCAGGATTAGGCGTCATTTCGGTGTATATACTTATTACGGGGTTGCCGGTCTTAATCATAACGAATAATTGAGAACCCAAAAATATGAATTATCCGCGGGTTCAATTGTATTAGAAATGTTAGATTAACCTGCTGCGAAGCCTTACTAAGGAATGTGTGTATAATCCACTGCCTGGCTCCCACCGGCCACCTGCTGTATTTTCTTCTTCCTGCTCATATCTCTCTAATTTGATAATACAGGAAAGAAAACTATGCCAAACCTGTAACGTGCTGTTAAACAGGCCAAAGTTGGCTGACTAAATGTTGTGCATTGATCTGATTATTGAAGATGCGGGATAGCAACAAACGTCTCCGGCCGACTTCTTCTGCTGCGAAGGGGAGCTGCATCAGCTCATTTAGCATACTCGGCATCTTTGCGAGGGTGCTAACGTGGCAAAGCGATTCGAGCCCTGTACCCTGAACAGTTTCGTTGTTAACCAAACAATGCCTGCCGTTATAGAGGGCGTTTATTAATTTTAGCTTGATGCCGGTAGCGCTGAGCGATGGGAGAATATTGACCTGGGCGTTTGCAATTAGCTCTTCCATTTCCTGCCCGGAGGGGTTTTGTACAAGCCGTACGTTTTTAAAAGCGCCTAGTTGCTTTGAAAGCGCCGCAGATGGCTCTTTGCCTGCCACTACGAGTTTATACGCTACTTTACTGAAGACTTCGCTTGCCAGCAGAGATGCCATTTTTGCATTAGAGGCTACGCTGAGAGCTCCCTGGTAAAGGCAATCGGAACCTAATCCTTCGCGGCCGGTAACCTCCCATTGTGGAACGAAAAGCGGCAGGTAAGAAATTTGCCTGCACCCATAGCGTTGCCTGAAGTCCTGCTCGTCCTTTGGAGAAACAGCAAGCCAGCTACCCTTTCCTGCAACCTGCTGTTGGTAAGTGTGAAGCAAAGCACTCTCTGCTTTGTAGTGAATGCGCTTCCACATACCTTGCGTATTGATGGCGAGATCTTTATAGTAATCGCTTTCGATATTGTGGAGACGGGTAAACATTGCACGGCCTTCAAAAGCCTTCTGCGTGAGCGGAAAGGTGCAGTGAATACCCTCCATGAGGATGGGATAATCGTTTGAAAGCAGGTTAGTCTGCAACTCTTGGTTACTTCGACTGGCTACGATATAAGGAAGCCCGCTGCGGAAAGACTTTAGGAAAGACTGCCGGGGATAATACTGCACTGAAGCGCAGTACTGGTTAAGCATTTTTTGTGGGGGCCTGCCATAGCTAAAGCAATGGAGGTGAATGGACACTCCAAATTCCTGTAAAGCGGGAAGCTTGTAGAAAAGATCGAAGACTCCGCCGTAATCAACAGGATAAGGCACTGTGAGGCATACTATATTGAGGTGTTTGCTCACAGCGGTAAAAGTTGGTTCCAATAGTTAACTAATACTTTCTCCTCCTGCTGCCAGCTGAGGTGCTCACGTGCTGCGAGGCAGTTGTTTCTAAGCCGGGTATAGAGCTCTTCGTCATTCAATAACCGATTGAGAGCAAGGGCGATGGTTTCCCTGCAGGTATCATCAACCATTAAGGCCACCTCGTATTGGCTATTGATAGCAGCATATTCAGGATAGTTAACGCATACCTGGGGTACACCCGCCATTATATAATCGAAGAAACGGTTGGACAGGGAATAATATTGGTTGAGCCCGGTAGCTTCAAACAGCGTTACGGCAGCATAGGCTGTGGGGGTTATATTTTTTAGATCGGCAGGTAGTACATAGCCCCTCATGTCTATTTTGTTTTGGAGGTGATGTTGCCTGACAAGGTCAATCGCCTGCCGGAAGAAATTGCCATCTCCGCAAACTACCAGTTTTGCAGGCACGGCGGCCATAGCCGGAATGAGGGTTTCGAAACTGCGGCCTTCGTTAACGGCTCCCTGGTAAATGATGAACTTTTCGCGCGAAGTATCCCTTCCGGGCAATTGGGTAAGCACAGGGAGGTTGCGCACAATTGCATAGTTAACGCCGTAACGCTTGTTGAGTTCCTGCTTAATAAAAAGGTTTACTGTATAGCCGTTAGCAAACGATGGAACGGCGAGCCGCTCAACGGCCTTCCAGCATTTATGGATAAGGGGGCGGGTAACGATTTCTTTTTGTTCGGTGAATAACTCATGGGCATCGTAGACCCGCGGGATACCCTTGAGGCGAGAAACGAACAGGACCGGTAGGATGGTATCGAGGTCTATGGCGCAAATAGCATCGGCTTTCTGCATAAGCAGCCAGCCGAACAACCTGAGGTTATACTCGGCATAGAACAGAAATCCGGAATTAAAGAATAGGCGTATGCGCTGTAATTGAAACGCTTGGCGGGTGAGTGCCGGCGATTTGCCGTGCTTACGGCCAACAAGGGTAACCTGGTAGCCTGCATTGGCCAGTGAAGTACAAATGCGCTGCATGCGCTGGTCGAAAACCAGGTCGTTTGTAACAGTAAGCAGGATGCGCTTTGAAGTCATGAAAGGTGGACAAAGATAGAGTGAATAGGGTTGAGAGATGTGAGGGCATGGTAGGACATAGTCGTAGATAGTAGTACATAGATAGTAGTACATAGAAAGGAAGGGGGATGACAAAATCTTGCGAGGAGGAGCATAAACATACTCTAAACCAGTCAGTTACTCTGTTGTGAATGGATTTTGGAAGCGTACCAATTGCTTTACTAAAGCGTCAACATAGCGTACCATTCTTATTCAAATAGTTGCCTGTTCGGTTGAGGGGAAAGTGCACGGGAGGACAAAAATATGCATGCAAAGCACGCAGTATGTGTGGGCAGGTATAAGCTAGGTATAAGGGAGGTATTAGAGATGTGGTAGGCAGGCAGTGCCTATGCAGTGCTGATGTGGTACTGGGGTGGTAGGGCGATATTGGGTATCTGCTACTGCAAAAGTGCAGTTCCAGGCTATGACAGTGTAGCCTGAGGGCTTAGTTTCCCCGGAAAATCAGGATGGTGCCATTGAGGAGATATGGTGTTTCCTTTCTAAGCTCTTGCAAGATGGACTGAACAGGATCGGGAGCCGATGTGCTGGCCCCGGAGCACTTGTTGGGCAAGGCAGAGTAAATCTTCTTGCGTATAGGTATTGAGTAGTTGCAGCAACCTGCCGGCTGATAAGGCAATATAATCCTCCGTGATGGACAGAGCGTATGGAAAGCGTTTGCGGGGTTTGCGCTTGCGTAATTTATTTGGCAGCAGAAACTGCTGTTGTTGTGCATGTTGTTGCAGGCGTATGATGGTTTCATCTACATCCAGCCCCATCTTGATGTAGTGAATAGCAGCCGTTTTTAGCTGGCAGAAGAGGGAATAGACCTTCTGTTCTTTTGGCAGTGAGCGATAGACTTTAGAGGCTAGTTTGTTGCCTTGGGCAAAACGTTTGCAGCTACGGCGGCTGCCTTCGAAGGCGCGGTGTTTCCAGAACTTTTTAGCGGTGAGGCTGCTTTTAGAGCGGACGTGAAACTCCTCCCCTACCTTGTAATAGGTGGCGCCCTGGATGGTGCCGGTGAATCGTATGGTGCCGCACTGGTAGGCCATGTGGTGAACGGGCAATAGGCAATAGTGAATAGTCAATGGTGAAAGATGGAAAATTGGCTATTCCCCGGTCAATATTTGAAGGGGAAGATAAGGGGATTGGTGGAGGTGGAAAATGATAAATGTCAGGAAAGCTGGCGCGGATAAGTTGACTATTAAATGTGGGACTTTAAGCTTCTCATACCAAGTTCCCCTATGGGGCAGCGAAGGAATGCTATTGTTGCTGAAGAACACCAGCAATGGAAAGAGGTAGGTTGAGCAATAAAGGAGCAGGGAGTTGAAGGACTAAAGCCCGGTATATATAACAGGTTGTTTCCTCCGGCATGAGAAGTTAATGTGGCTTCGGCGGCGGCAGCCATGGATGCGTGGGTGGCAGTTGAAGTGAGTGACACCTAATGGGCTTGGGCGGGGTTGGTAGCCCGGACAAAAAAGACAGTACCTCGATTTTTAGGCAGCGGCACAACCTGTCAGTTTATCCTTTTAAGCCAGTTAAACTGCCATTTTATTCATTGCAAATGGCCGGTGCAGCCAAGGTTTGGGGTGAAAAACTGCTAAAATGACCTTATTTCGCGCGTGGCACAGAAATCGTTCAGTGCGAGCAGAAATCCCAAAACCGTAAATACTAAAACATACAATTATGGCAAATTCACTAAAAGTAACCCCTCTTCATGACAGGGTGATTGTAAAAGCAGCCGCTGCAGAAGAAAAGACAGCAGGTAGCATCATCATCCCGGATACAGCAAAAGAGAAGCCTCAACGCGGCGTAGTTGTGGCAGCCGGATCGGGCAAAAAAGACGAGCCTATGACTGTGAAAGTAGGCGACAATGTATTGTATGGTAAGTATGCCGGAACTGAAATTCAGATTGAAGGCAGCGACTACCTGATAATGAGAGAAAGCGATTTACTGGCTATTGTGTAAGCCGGTGATACCCTGAGTTATTTGCACACATTCCACATTAACACTAAAACAAAAATTCCTGAAATATGGCTAAGCAAATCTTCTTCGATATTGAAGCAAGAAATAAGATGAAAAAGGGTGTTGACACACTAGCTAACGCGGTGAAAGTAACCCTTGGACCAAAAGGTCGCAATGTAGTTATAGAAAAGAAATTCGGCGCTCCGTCCGTAACTAAAGACGGTGTAACCGTAGCAAAAGAAATAGAATTGGAAGACCCAATTGAAAACATGGGTGCTCAGATGGTGAAAGAAGTAGCATCAAAAACTGCTGACATTGCAGGTGATGGTACTACTACAGCCACTGTACTGGCGCAATCTATCATAAGCGAAGGTTTGAAGAACGTAGCTGCAGGTGCCAACCCAATGGACCTTAAGCGTGGTATTGATAAAGCTGTTGCAGCTGTAATTGCTAACCTGAGGAGCCAAAGCCAGCAGGTAGGAAACGACAGCAGCAAAATAGAGCAGGTTGCTACTATTTCTGCTAACAGCGACGAAACAATTGGTAAGCTGATAGCTGAAGCTATGAGCAAAGTAGGTAAAGAAGGTGTTATAACTGTAGAGGAAGCAAAAGGCACAGACACTACAGTGGATGTAGTAGAAGGTATGCAGTTTGACAGGGGTTACATTTCTCCTTACTTCGTTACCAACAGCGAGAAAATGGAAGCTGAGTTGCAGAACCCATACATCCTTATCTATGATAAGAAGATATCTGCAATGAAGGACATTCTTCACATACTGGAGAAAGTAGCACAGAGCGGCCGTCCGTTGGTTATCATTTCAGAAGACCTGGAAGGTGAAGCACTTGCTACACTGGTTGTAAACAAACTGCGCGGTACACTGAAAGTAGCTGCAGTAAAAGCTCCGGGCTTTGGCGACAGGCGTAAAGAAATGCTGCAGGACATTGCAGTACTTACAGCAGCTACTGTTATTAGCGAAGAGCAAGGTTACAAACTTGAGAATGCAGACCTTACTTACCTTGGACAGGCAGCAAGCATCAGCATTGACAAAGACAACACAACAATTGTAGGTGGTAAAGGTGAAAAATCGAACATCACCGCAAGAGTTAACCAAATAAAAGCTCAGATTGAGTCTACTACTTCTGACTACGACCGTGAGAAACTGCAGGAGCGTCTTGCCAAGTTGAGCGGTGGTGTTGCCGTACTTTATGTAGGTGCAGCCACAGAGGTAGAAATGAAAGAAAAGAAAGACAGGGTTGATGACGCATTACATGCAACAAGGGCTGCTGTAGAAGAAGGCATCGTACCCGGAGGTGGTGTTGCTTACATACGCGCTATCGCTTCATTGGAAGACCTTAAAGGTGGTAACGAAGACGAAACTACCGGTATCCAGATTGTAAAGCGCGCTATTGAAGAGCCTATCCGCCAGATTGTTATCAACAGCGGCATTGAAGGATCTATCGTAGTTCAGAAGATCAAAGAAGGAAAAGCTGACTTTGGATTTAATGCACGCACAGAGGTTTATGAAAACCTGTTTGCAGCTGGTGTAATTGATCCAACTAAAGTAAGCCGCGTAGCCCTTGAAAATGCAGCTTCTATTGCCAGCATGCTGTTAACTACAGAGTGTGTAGTAGCTGACAAACCAGAGCCTAAGACTGCCGGAGCAGGAATGCCAGGTGGAATGCCAGGCGGAATGGGTGGAATGGATTATTAATTTGAAGCTGGGGACCAGGGCTGTAAGCCCTATAACCAAGAGCCTTATAAAAAGAATCCCCGCAATTAAATTCGCGGGGATTTTTTTTATGCACATTGTTGATATTGTAAAAATGTGTTATTATATTTACAACGATGGGTAAAATCATTCGATATATTCTCTCTGCTCTCGGACTTAGAAGAAGAAGCAGGCTGGCTAAAACCGCCGGCGGTAAGGATATTTTCAATAACCCTTTTATTATTTTGTAGCTGTAGTGGGGAGATTAGACCCTCTCCGTTTTGTAACCCCTTGTTGAAAATACCTTGTGCTGCTGAATCCTTCTATCCTGAAAACAGCCCCCTTTGCCGCTGCCGTGGCGGAAACGGTTACGTTGTAGTAGTGCTGCAGGTGGCTTTATTCCCGTATTATCTTTACTGTTCTACCAAAATGCTTCTGAAGAGAATCTTTTTTGCGTGCTGTGTCGGCCGGGAAAGCGGCAATGGGGATGTACAGCATATACAAGGGAGCGCCAGCTACTGAAAGCGAATCGTAGCGGGCATTGTTGCCCCAGCGGCTGAGGTCGCCTGTACGTTTTAAAGCTCGTTCGCGGGAGCGGGTTTCTTCAAAAATGAACCTGAGCCTAAGTTGACCTGAGGCTGTGGGTGGTGCGGGAACCGCAACACTATTAATTGTATCCGGCTTCCTGCTTATAGTGGTATCTGCACTGTTTACCGGCGCCCTATTGCTAATAGCGAGTGAATCGGTTTGAGGGTTAGCAAGGGCTGCCTCGTTTGCATTGTCTGCGTAAATATTGACTACGTAGTAGTAAATGCCATAACCGATAGCCACCACGATAAATAACAACAAAACAATGGCAAGGCCTATGAGGCTTTTCTTCTTTTTGTCCTTTTCAGAGAGTTCGGCGGCTTGTTCGGTAACAAACTCATCGTCGCTAATACTGATCTGTTGCTGCTTTTCGTAAACATAGTTCCCGCTTCGGTGGAGCGAGATACCGCCAAGGTTAGGAATTACATAAGGTTTACCAAGGTTGATGAACTGGCGTGCGTTTTCGAGGTGACTTTCGACGTCGTACATCACCAATGTTTTGTTTTTGCCTGTTTTCTCGGCCACGAAGGCGACAAACTCGGGCGAGGTGGTAGCCTTACGATCAAATGTGAATTGCAGGGAGTTGCCTTCAGCGAGTTTAAGATGACCTATTTTTTCAAGGCTCAAATCGTTGTTTTGAATCAGGAAATCATGGACATAGTACTCGTATTTCTGCATTCAGCTATTTTTTGCAAATGTGATGAATAAAAACTAAGAACTAAACAGTAACAATGGATATATAAAATTTCATGCCCTAAATTTGCGCCATGCTTACACAGGAAGAAGAGAAATTTGTTGCGTGGTGGCAGGTAAACCGTGACAAGCAGAAGAAAAACTTCAGGATGCTGCTTATAGGCATGCCGGTAGGCGTGTTGATGGGTATTGGAATTATCCTATCGTTGGTTACCGGGTGGCATAAAAAAGCTACTGTTGTTGCCAATTCAGCCCCGACCTTTAACCCTGTAGTGTTGCTGATAGGTGTGGGTGCCATTATTGTGTTCGTATCTATTTTCTACAAGCAGCACGCGCAGGAAATGAACGAACAACGTTACCAGGAGTTATTGCACAAAAAAAAGAAACAATCTACTGACGGCAATGCAGCTTAGGCGTAAAGGCATTGTCTAATGAACATGAAAGCCCAACAATTTTAATGAAGCAGATTTTTGTACTAACCCTGGCCCTCCTATTTCTTGGTTCCTGTGTAAAAGACAATAAAGGATGTGAACCTGTACCAGTAGCCTCAGAAGAAACCGTAATGAACCAGTTTGCGGTTGCAAACAACCTTACCGTAACCAAACACAGTACAGGCTTATTGTACCAGATAGTAAACCCTGGCTATGGCGCTATGCCGAGCAGGTCGTCTGTTGTTACGGTATCGTATGTAGGCAGAAAGATGGACGGGACCGTTTTTGATGAAACTGCAGGCAACCCGTTCACCAATAGGCTTGGAAACCTGATAGAAGGGTGGAATGTTGGGTTACCGCTAATTAAAAAAGGCGGAACGATAAGAATGATTATACCTTCTTCGATGGCGTACGGATGTACCGGTCAGGGTACTATACCTGCAAATTCGCCTTTATATTTCGAGGTGGAATTGATGAACGTTCAATAAGCTTGAAAATCAATAAAATAACTGCTTAACCTACAACCTTAAATGGTGCTTAGGCGCTTGGCAATATTCATTCTCAAACCCCTATCTTTGCCTGCCCCAAAAATGGGGCTGATTTAATTTGATAAACCCTTACTAGTATGCAACTGAAAGGTCTGGTGCGTTTTTTTACAATTGCATTAATATTAATTTGCATTTACCAACTGTCGTTTACATGGATCGTCAGGAGCCATGAGAACGAAATGGAAGCCAAAGCTGAGAGCTGGGTTAGCCGTCTTTACGGAAAGCCAGCGCAAAAATATCCTGGCGATAAGCAACTCCAGGAAGCCTACCAGGACAGCCTGGAAGGTTTGAAAGAAGAGCGCTTAAGGAGGCTGTTAGACAGCACCAAAAACAGCAAAATAGGACCCTTTGGTTTTACTACCTACAAAGACGCCAAAGACAAGGAGTTGATGTTGGGCCTTGACCTGCAGGGTGGCATGAGCGTTACAATGGAAGTGGGACTGGATGGTTTAATTAAAAGCCTTGCCAACTATCCAAAGGACGCCAACTTCAACAAAGCACTTAGCAACGCTGTACAGCGCAAAGCAAACAGTAATGCCGACCTGATCTCTTTGTTTGATGAGGAGTTTAAGAAAGCGACCAACAATGCTTCTATGGCACCTTACTTTAGTTTAAGAAGCAATGGCGCCATCAAATACAACGACAACAATAGCAAGGTACTTAGCTACCTGCGCGACCAGGCCACGAGCGCTTTCAATAACACATACCGCATTCTGCAAACCCGCATAGACCGTTTTGGTGTTGCATCCCCTACTATTAACCCAGACCCGGTAAAAGGTATCATCAATATTGAGCTGGCAGGCGTTAATGATCCAGAGAGAGTTCGCCGCTATCTACAGTCTACAGCGAACCTGCAGTTCTTTGAGGTTTACCAGTTGCCGCATGTTTCAGACGCTTTACTGGAAGGCGAGAAAGCGTTGGCGTCGTACCTGAAGGGTATTTCGCCTACTGACTCACTGGCTATGGCAAAGGATTCAGCTATGAAGGCTGCCGACACATCACGTGCGGTAAAACCTGAAGATGCTCCTTTGAGAAGCATTATTGCTTTTGCACAGGGAGAGCAGGCGCAAAACGGTGGGGTAAGGTATCCTTCGTACCTCGGTTATGTTCAACTGAAAGACACAGCAGTAGTAAACCGATACCTGGCACTTGACGTTGTAAAAAGCAAGTTTCCAGGCAACCTGGTGTTTATGTATGGCAAGAATGAAATAGACAACGCTGAAGCTGCTAATTTCATTCCCCTGTATGCCATTAAAACACTTGATAATGGTTTAGCAGAACTTGAAGGCGAACATGTAACACAAGCTGCACAGGACTATGATGAAAGAAGCCGTATTGCCATCAAAATGCAGATGGATGCAGTAGGTACACGCATCTGGGGTAAAATGACGCAACGTGCTGCACCAAATGCACAAAACGGTAACATCCCTCAACCTATTGCTATTGTACTCGACAATTTTGTTTACTCAGCACCTTTTGTTAATGATGCCATCACAACAGGAAGCTCACAGATTACCGGAAACTTTACGGCGAAGGAAGCACAGGATCTAGCGGAGATTTTACAAAGTGGTAAACTGCCGGCACCTGCCAAAATAGTACAGGAAAGTGTAGTAGGGCCTACCCTTGGGCAGGAAGCGGTGAATGGTGGTTCGCTCGCTTTCGGAATATCTTTTATTGTGATTTTTGCTTTGATGCTCCTGTACTATAACACAGGCGGTTGGATTGCTAACATTGCACTTACTCTCAACCTCATCTTTACCATTGGTATTCTTAGCGCCCTTGGCTTTACACTTACAGCCCCCGGTATTGCGGGTCTTGTGTTAACCATTGGTATGGCTGTGGACACAAACGTTGTAATCTTTGAAAGGATAAAAGAAGAACTTACCCGTGGCAAGAGTTATCAAATGGCGGTAAAAGACGGCTATCACAGGTCGCTTGCGCCGGTATTGGACGGTCACATTACTACCTTGCTTACGGCCATCATCCTCGCTTACTTTGGATTAGGTCCGGTGTTAGGTTTTGCAACGACACAAATCATTGGTCTATTGCTTTCCTTGTTTACCGGTATCCTCGTTTCAAGGATGATTACCGAGTGGTATACGAACAAAAACAGGCACTTCCAGTATTTCACAGGATTATCAAGAAAGATTTTTGCTAAGGCAAACTTCAACTTTACCAAATACAGGAAGTATGCATATGTGATTTCGGGTATTGTACTTGTAATGGGAATAGCATCTTTCTTCCATGGTTTTGACGAAGGTGTTGAGTTTGCAGGAGGACGTAGCTATACCGTTAGGTTTGCCTCTGCTCCGAATGTTGAAGATGTAAGAAATGAGCTTTCAAAAGAGCAGTTTTTTGGTGAAAGCCCAATCATCAAAACTGTAGGAGATGATAACACGCTTAATATTACTACAGCTTATAAGATTAAAGAAACAGGTAACAACGTAGATTCTTCGGTAGAGAAGACGCTCCATGCGGGCCTTGCTAAGTTTTTACCTGCCGGCACTAATTTCGAAACGTTTGGAAAGGTATATAAGCAAAGCTCACAAACAGTATTGCCTACCATTTCTGACGACCTTAAGGCTGGTGCTACACAAGCCACCGTACTTGCGCTGATTGTTATTTGCCTGTACATATTCATGCGATTCAGGGATTGGCGTTATTCGCTGGGTACCATCTTCGCATTGATGCACGACGTGTTTGTTACCTTAATAGTGTTCAGCTTCTTCAAGGACATTGTTCCATTCCCGCTTGAAATAGACCAGCATTTTATTGCTGCAATCTTGACGGTAATTGGTTTCTCAATGAATGACACCATCATCATTTATGACCGAATCAGGGAAGATAATGCATTGATGAAAAATGAGAGCCAGGAAAGGATTATCAACGTTGCCATCAACCAGACGTTGAGTAGGACAATCATGACGACTGTTACTGTATTGTTAACCATTTTGATCCTTTTCATATTTGGTGGAGAGGTTACAAGAGGATTTGCTTTTGCAATGTTGGTAGGTGTGGTAACCGGTTCTTATTCTACCATCTTTGTGGCGGCTCCCATCCTTCTTGACTTCAATAAGGGTAAGCGCCTGGGAATGAAGCAAGACAGTAATTTGCCAAAAGCAAGAACAACAGTTAAAGCTTAATTCAATTACTTTCAATAGGAAAGCCCCGCAACCGCGGGGCTTTTTGTTGTTTAAAGCTTCACCGACTATTAACAAACATTAGCATACAAATTCCATCTATACTTAACGTTTAAGAATTAAACCACCTCAAAAAAGAGGAGTATAGCATGAACAAACTAAAAATATTTATACCTGCAGTCCTCGTTGTACTACTGGCTTCTTGTGGAACAGTGGGCAGCCTGGACGGTTACGATAATGACGACAATTACCGCCGTTATGATGAACGGCGGGGATATTATGGCCAGCAGCCTAATTTCAATCAGTTCTATAACGAGCTTTCTTCCTACGGAAACTGGGTAAACTACCCGGGACTCGGGCAGGTGTGGCAGGTAAATGATCCGTTCTTCAGGCCTTTTGTGACCAATGGGCAATGGGCACATAGTCCTTATGGCTGGACGTGGATATCGAATTACAGTTGGGGAGCAACTCCCTTTCATTACGGCTCGTGGGCTTATGATAACTTCTACGGCTGGATGTGGGTGCCGGGGTACCAATGGGCACCAGCAAGAGTTATGTGGCGTAGTTACAATGGTTATTATGGATGGGCGCCTATGATGGCAGGGAATTATAGTGGCTACAGCTACTGGAATTTCGTACCGCAACGCTACCTTACCGCTCCACAGGTGAGCCAGCACACCGTTCAGCAGCCTACACAAGTGCAACAACTATTTGAAAGCTCCACACCGATAGAGATAAAAGGATCTACCGGATTGCCTGCAGGGCCGCGGCTGACAGAAGTGAAGGCCGTTGCGGAGACCCCGGTGAAAGTGATTGATAAGGTACCGACCACGTCTTTACAGGTTTCGCCATCCAATGGCACTAACAATGATCTGCAGATTTCTGACCGACGGAGAATATTGGAGCAACAGCGGGGAAGGCAGCCGGAAGAAACGGGAGCAGCCATAAAGGTAGGACCCCAGAAAAAGCCAACGCCAGATAGACAGTTTGAAGTGGAACAGAGAATGGAATCAGAAAGAAGGCAGCGCCAATTGGAGCTTAGACGGCAACAACAAGAACGCCTGGAGCAGCGACGTGCAGAACAAGTGCAGCAACGCCGGCAGATGCTGGAGCAACAGCGTGAGATACAAAGAATGCAAGAAGCGAGGCCGGTACCGGCACCTCCAGTGATGCGACCTGCTACCCCACAGCAAGCGCCCGTTATGCAACGTCCATCGAGGGTGATAAAACCGATGTAAGTAGTTAGCTTTTAAATTAAAAGAAGTCCTTTAAGGGGACTTTTTTTAATTCTATGAACGGCAAGGCCGGCTACGTAAAACGGTACTGTAAGTACTTATCTTGCAAACAGAATTACCCGTTATGAAAGTTCGCGAGCTAGAGCCAGAAGATATTCCTTTGCTAAGTCAATACTGGTTTGAGAGCGACGCAGCATTCTTACATAGTCTTGGAGTAGACGTACTTAAATTGCCTGGACGAGAACAGTTTTCGCAAATGCTGGCCGAACAGTTGAGGACACCATTGGAAACCCGCCGGTCGTTCTGTCTTATCTGGCTTGAGGATGAGCAACCGGTTGGCCACAGCAATACGAATCCAACGTACTTTGGAGAAGAAGCCTATATGCATTTGCACCTGTGGAAAAACGGGTTAAGGAGGCAGGGACTAGGTACTGCGTTCGTTCAGCTTTCTATATCTGTTTATTTTGAAAAACTAAAGCTTAAGAGGTTAATCAGCGAGCCTTATGCGCTTAATGCTGCTCCTAACAAGACCTTGGAAAAAGCAGGATTTATACTAATGAAAGAATACATTACTATCCCCGGTGCAATCAATTATGAACAACCCGTAAAACGTTGGGAACTGAGCAGGGAACAATATTGCTCCATCGGGACAACAGGTCGGTAGAACGAAAGCGTTACTAATGCATCCATTGCTCGGTTAGGAGCAAAACAGCCTAAACCATCTTTTCCATCATCTTCTCTACCATTTTAAACGTTGCAGGGCAGTATTCTATGTTTTGCTGATGGATGTGAATGTAATTCTTCATGCGCTTTTTTGCGAGGTGTGGAAAGCCTGCACAATCAGCAGGACGCACTTCGTAGATAGAACACATGTTCGTAGTTAGATCAAGAAACTGGCAGGGTTGGGTTGTATTCATCCAATCGCCTTCTTCCGGTTCTTTATACAACCATTTTTTCTTGAAAGCATTTGCCGTCATGCCAAGATGCGCAGCAATACGTTTAATGTCGACCGGCGTGTAAGTTGGGCTCATCTTCTTACAGCAGTTAGCACAACTCAGGCAATCCATTTCCTGCCAAACAGACTTATCTAAATCCACGCATACATCATCAAGATTTTTGGGAGGCAGTTTATCAATTTTCTTGATGAACTTCACCATCTTGCTTTTGTTATACCTGACTTTTTGCTTAAACGATCTTAGATTTACCTTCTGCATTATTGGCTTGCGTGATATTGCAGCGAATATACTGGTTTAACAAGAGCTTGCGTGCTGCAGCACGGGTAAATTGATTATGTGGGAAGGATATAAAAAAGGATTTAAAGGGTACCTGCGATTGGAACGATCGCTGAGTGAAAACTCAGTAGAGGCATACCTGCGTGATATTGATAAGCTTACAGAATATCTTTTACTTACAGGCAATACTAAAGCGCCGGGGGACGTAACGTTAGAGGATTTGCAGGAGCTCATTAAATGGATTGCAGAACTTGGATTAAACGCAAGTTCGCAAGCGCGGATGATATCGGGTATCAAGGCTTTTTATAAATACTGCCTCATAGAAAATATTATTACTGCCGATCCAACGGCGTTGCTGGAAGCTCCCAAGCTAAAAAGAGCACTGCCGGATGTGCTGTCAGTAGACGAGATTGAAAAAATGATTTCGGCTATAGACCTCAGCAGCAATGAAGGGGCAAGAAACCGGGCTATCCTTGAAACTATGTATTCCTGTGGCCTGCGGGTAAGTGAAGCGGTAAATCTCAAAATAAGTTGCTTGTACCTTGACGTTGAATTCGTAAGGGTGATTGGGAAAGGCGATAAAGAACGGCTCATTCCAATTGGCAGCGACGCCATCAAATACATCAAAATTTACAAGGATAGCGTGAGAGTTCATCAACCCATTTCAAGCGGGTTCGAAGACTACTTATTTCTAAACCGGCGAGGAAAGAACCTATCGAGGGTTATGATTTTTTACATCATTAAAGCCCTGGCGAGTGAAGCGGGCATACACAAGAATATCTCGCCCCATACATTCAGGCATTCCTTTGCCACCCATTTGATAGAAGGAGGAGCGGATTTGCGCGTTGTACAGGAGATGTTGGGTCATGAAAGCATAACGACTACTGAGATTTACACACACCTGGACCGGGATTTTCTACGGTCTACTTTGTTACAGTTTCATCCAGCATTCAAATAGCACACAACCCTTTTGAATGGGGAATTAGAAGGCCGGGGTTTTAAAGGCTGGTATATTTACCAGTTGGAGCAACCTCTCTTCGTTTAACCGGACGGCTACCCTTCCTGCGAGCACAAGTAAAGCACTTTCCTCTGGATAGGCATACAGCTTAGTGGGAACATTTGCTGCGAGTTCAAATAGAAGCCAAAACTTATCAGGCGAGTCAATTGCCTCTGGTTTCGTATTATGATTAATAGGCTCTCCAATCATTGCCACCAAACTGTCGTAAACCTTTGGCCATGACACCAAACCATTTGTATTTATGATTGCAGGGACGGGCCAGTTGTTTTGTTCGCAGTGTTTCCTGATGTTATTGATTCCTATAAAAGCAAACGAGCTATCGTTCTGGAAAAACTGCTTTACCTCCTCCTGGCTTTCTGCATATTTGCTTTCAAGGCCACTATATAACATCTTGCGCAGCACTTTGAAAAAGCCTACCGGCCTGTGTTTGGAAATTGGACTTGGCAAACCCTGGCCAGATGCATCAATTAGAATAAGTCTCTGACTCTCCTTGTGAGGCTTTCGCCTGTATACGTCAACCATGGATTTATAACCGAAGTTGTCAGATACGCCACCGTCAATAATGCGTATAAGTGAACTGTCTTTTGTTTGAAAACGGATTTGCATCAATATTCCCGGGAATGAGGCACTTGCTGTAACGCCATAGTGCAGAGGGATATAATCTGCTCCCCCAATAAAATCTACCTGTGGATGATATAAGCCTGTAACATGAAGGCTGTCCAGAAGAACAGGCACCATGGGAAGCCTGGTATTATTTTCATAGAAAGTAGCGTTGGTAATAAAAATGGGGAGAGTGGGTTGTTCCGGGTAAGCTGTGTCTATGAATATGTCGCCTAAGAACAACGTACGGTAAGGATTACCGCGCATATCATAGCGATTTTCCAGCAATACGCTCCTTCCAATACTATCGATCTCTTGCGCAAGACGCTTGCCCGGCCTAAAAAGATTATGAATGAAAACATTTTTGAAAAAAGTAGAGTTTAAATCAATATGAGGCAGGTTATACTTTGCTTCATTGCTTTGATGCCAAATGTGATTAAGGGAAAACGTTTCACCATCGCGTGCGTACAGTTGTTGATGGTGTGCGTACTGCGCAATGTAGTAGGCTGCACAAAACCCTCCGCCGGATACGGTAGAAAAATAATCGATTTCATTCAGAATGTTTGAGCTGCCTCCCATCCTGAGCTTTTCCAGTTCTAGCATTACGCCAAGCCCAAAAAAAGAAGCACGTGACCCGCCACCTGAAATAGCCATCCCTAATTCAAGGTTGGCGTTTTGGCCGTCTCTCAATTGCGGCGATTTGTACCTGGAAAGGTCTAGAGAAAATGGCTCCTTAGTAGGTTTAGCGCTATAGGGATAAAAGCTTCTTCTGCATGATGTGAAGCACACCACGAAAAGAAGAACTATGATCATCTCGCGCTTTAGCATGCTTAAATGTACGAAACCAAGGGTTAACAGTTGCCTGTTCTTAAAACCGTTCAGCAGAAGCGACAGACAGGTGAAGCCTTGCGGAAAACTGAGACAAATATTTGATATCAAAGCCTCAGATCTTCAACAGAAAACACAAGACTAATCATCTCCATCCAATGTAAATTGTTGCTGCACAAGTCGTAGCGCCTTTCGCAGGGATTGCTTAAGATGAGCTTTGGCCAACTGGCCCATAGACCCACAATCTTTATAAAAAGAATTACCGCAATAATCGGCTAGCTCTTGTTTGAGTCTTTCTGTCTTTTCAGTTGTTGAAATAGTGTCTTTTTCCATAATAGAGTAGAGCTCATAAATGCGCCTTCGCTTCTCATTCAGTCGAATAGCCATCAAGGTTCTCTCCTCAGCCTGGTATTGTTCTATTGAATCTTTGTTCAGTTGATTTACGGCTATTTCAACAAAGGGATAATTTTCCTTGAAAAACTGGGGCAGGTAAAGACTCTTTCTTCCTTCATAGGCATGCTGGTCAAAATCAATAGCCCTGATGCGATATTGCACATCCTCAATATCAGGCATAAAACTGATCACAAAATTGTAGCTGCGCATATCACCCAGCAGCTTCACAAAACAGCGTTCATTAAACTTTACAAACTCTTTGGCCAGGCGAATTTTATTTGTTTCGGGCCGGTCGAGGTAGTTACGAATAAACACATCACCCGGAATACCAGGGATATGATCTTCCACCAACGTATTTTGGTGGGTGAAGAATATTATTCGATTAGGCGAAAGAATATGTTCAAGTTCAAGCCCATAAATACGGGATGCATCAATCTGTTTTATATAGTAATGATCGTAGTTATCGTTAAACTTATTAATGATGCGTATGCGAAAAGGGTTGGAGTTGCCGAATGTGCAATAATCTATTCTAGCCACTTCCAGATGTTTTGCAAAGCTCAGGTCACCTTTAGTGCGCAGCAGCGCATACATTTTAATTAATCCATCGCGCACATACTGCCATTCACGCATATCGTAAAGTGCCTTTTCCCATAGCGTATCGTTTCCGCTTGCATCTTTTATAGGGACTGAGTAAGTGAAGTTGAGCAAATCGTTGTACATAACCGGCAGCTTGATTTCCCTCCCTTGGTTACGCAGGTATTGCCTCAATTCCTCATTTGCCGGGAACATAGGCTTCTTGCGTGAAGGATTGTTAGGCTCCCCGCTCCCTTCAAAGCCGCGCATCATCATAAACTCGCTTATTTTGTCTGCAAACTAGCTATCAATGTCGAAAAATAGGCAGGAGCCTGCAATAATCTGCTTCCATACCAACTAAACATTTCGCCATCAACAAGCAAAACGCGCTGATTTGTAAGTTGCCCCTGTATTGTTTCCAGGTGTTTTTGCCCAAAGGGATAAGGCTCCGAAGAAAGCATTACCACGTCGCATTCCTGTAACTGAGTCAGCGATACCATAGGGTAACGTAGTAAATGCTTAAATACATTTGTAAAACCGCAAACATCCAACATGTGATTAATGAAAGTACCGCCGGCTGCAACCATGTAGGGATCTTGCCAAATAAGGTAAGCAACTTTTAGTCCTTCTGCCGGTTTAATGTTCCGGAAAGCCGACTTTATGCCAGCTGCCAACAGATTCGCCTCCACAGATTTACCAGTGAGCAAACCGATATCCATTACCATCGATATAGCCTCGTCTAAATTAGAAACGTCGCTAACATATACGTCATAAAACTCTGCCAACGCCTCTACCTGCTCTTTGGTGTTTTCTTCTTTGTTGGCTAACACCAGGTCCGGACCCAGCTTACGAAAAGCCTCAAGGTCAATATTTTTTGTACCTCCCACGCGCGTTTTCTTCCTCCACCATTCATTGGGATGTATGCAAAATTTAGTAATTCCTATTACTTCATCCTCCAGCCCTATGTAATGCAGTAACTCTGTTTGAGAAGGTACAATAGATACCATCCTCTTATAGGAGGTGTTTAAGCTTATAAAGTCGCCCTGACGCAATAGCATAGCAAAAAATGGACTGCAATACTAAACCAGATTTTTTGCTTTATTGGGAATGCATGCGAGGATAGTGTCACGAAACTTTTCCTTAATTAGAAAAGCCACCTTTCGGTGGCTATTCTACTTTTCTTAGACGTATTGTTATTTAATAATAATTCGCTCTGTTTCATATTTAACATCGTTACCCCGCATTGTAAGCAGGAAAACGCTACCCGACCCATACTTATTTCCGGTATTAACTGCAATGACGTTGCTTCCCACTTTAGCATCTACACGCTGTGAGTGAACTACCCTGCCACTGAGGTCCACAATCTGTAGTTGCAATGTCCGTTCGCTATCGCTGTCAAACCTGCATTCAAATGTTGCGGTTACCGGGTTTGGCGCTACAGTCAGCTTCTTCGACTGCAACTTCCGAAAGGCTACCACTTCCTTCTTTGAGAAAGCGATATTGTTGACGAATAGATACAAGTCTTCTGTTCTTCCTCCCTTAGCTGAGAAACTAAACATGATGTGAGTGACATCAGAGGGATCAATTGTTTCTGCGTAAGCATCAGAGTAGAAGTCTTCAAGGCTAACAGCATACTCCTTACCTCCGTTAGGAAGGTTCATGACCATCTTGTACTGGTGTTTGAAATTACTAATGCCCTGTTTTATAAGATAAATGGTTACCGTACCTTTTCCCTCAGAATAGAAGTTGAGCGACTTGAAAGCAGATAAGTCAACAGGTTCTGCACCGCCCCTTATTGATTTGTATGCTATGATATAATCGTTGGTGGTAGCCTTCAAAGAAAGTCCTCTATAAACAGGATATTCATCATCCTGGTATACCCGACTGTTGTTATTGATGGGGTTATTCTGGTTTATATCTGTGTTAGCTTCCACATAATCGAGGCCCCAGTTTCCATCAGCCATATAAAACTCATCTTCTATTTTATTGCCGATAAGCATGCGACCTTCGTATTCGTACCCGTCACGGATAGCAAGGGAAACCGTATTGATACCTGCATTCAACGTAAGCAATTCTTCGCGTGTTCCGTAGTTGGCCTTTTCATTTACTCTCTCATCAAAAACTAATGTTGCTGTTCCAGCTTGTTTAGCAAAAATCTGTAGTACAAGGTTCTCCTTCACTCTCTCGCCATAAGCCACATACACATTCGGCATGTCTGCGTTATCGGATTGAACTAACGGACGGTTTGCTGTGAGATTCCATACAATATCGGCTACTAGCTTATATACATAATCCGGCTGTTTAGCCCAAACTTGGAATGCATATAAGGTATCGTCCTGGTGGAACGATGATACTGCCCAGTTTGTTTGCAATGCATAGTGTGGTCGACCGGCCTTCTTACCAGCAACAAAAGAAACTACATATTCAATTGTCTTATTAGGCTGTAATAGTTCAAATCGTGTAAAATGGTACCCTGCAAGGTTAATGGAACGTAATCCTATCAGTTTAGCTCCTTTAAACCTGTCGCAGGCAGCCTTTGTGTGGTTGTAAGCTTTACCATAGGTTTTAATTCCAAGAACTACCGCCTTAGCTTTGTTATTCCGCACAAAATCTATTGAAAGCACCTCTTTGGCGGTCGTCAGATTAAGCAAGTCGTTTGGTGAAGTAACCTTAACCTGGTCGCCTGGCTCAAGTGCTTTAGGAACCATATCATACAACTCCTGCCCTGTTGTTTTCAGGTAAACATTCTCTTCCCAATCCGGAAACTTACTATAATCGATAGTAGCTACATAGCCATTCTTTACCCGTTGGTAATTGCGTTTTGAAACCTTATCTCCAAGACTACGGCTTTCTAGTCCTCCGTTATTGCCTCCGCTGATCCCATCACTAGTAACTATCACTTCCAGCGAATCTTTGTTGGTACAGCCCATGCTTGTTGCAGCATCCAGGTAAACCATATACGCCCCTATAGCGCCGTATGTCTTAGAAGGCACCATTACTGAGGAACTACTACCGTCGCCAAAAGACCATTCATACAGGAAATTAGCCTGCCCCTGCAATGGAGTAAATGTAAATGCGTTTCCCGTTAAATCCTGGGTGGTATCGTTTGCCGAAAAGGCTGCATTTGGGCTTTCTAATACGGTTACAGTCGTTGTACTCGTATCGCTGCCACCAGCATTCGTAGCGATAAGTGTTACCACATAATCACCAGCAGAGGAATACGATTTAACAGGTGATTGTAAAGAAGACAAGGTGCCATCGCCAAAACTCCACTGGTATGACACAGGAGTGTTGCCCGTGGTTGTGTTAGTAAATGTAAAGCCATTACCAATGTAGCATAATGTATCGTTGTTAACTGTGAAAGAAGCGGTGGGCGCGGTGACGCAGAGATTAACCTCGCCACTGAAAGGTTCGTCATAAAAGACAGTATTTGAGGACACTACTAGTTCCTTCACCGCTACCTGTCCAACTACATTGGTGTTTGACCCGAGGGTTAGTTTTGCAGAAGGAGCAAAAACAGACCCCACAATTGTGCCTGTATTAAATGTAAGGTCGGTGGCATTGTGAAAATTGATTATACCATACTTGTAAAGGGGGCCATTAATTATGGTTGGTATGGTGTAAGCTCCTGGATTATCCACGTTTAATACCACCATGTGTGTAACGCTTGAGTTTGGAGAAAAGTACAAGTTTTGTACTGCGCTAAGAACGCTACCTTGAATATTGAGCACGTTGATGCCTGGGTTTAGCTCAACAATCACGTTTTTGCCAGCGGCATCTGCCGGTGAGATTACCTGGTTATTCGAGCTGTTTCTTAACACAACATTGGTAGTACAAGCCGCCATTGCAAGCGAGTTTGCCTGCAAAGAATCAAAGGCAGCTTCAAAGTCTAGTACATCTTCACATACGGGGTTATTGGTTGCGCTCACACCAGGCGGCATCATCATTTGAAGGCGAGGCACGGAGAGGTAATCAATCCCGGATGGAGTAATGCGAAGCTCGGGACTAAAATATGGATTCGTGTACCAAACCGTTACATTAGAACAGTCGCCTACTTTTACATTGATAGCCTTGGTAACATAAATGTTTTTGTTGCTTGCTGAAGCTTCAAAATTGATTTTCTTATCTACAACTAAAGCAGTATTTAATCCTCCCAACTGAAAAGAGGAATTTGAACCGTCGACTACCAAAGGCGAACTATTAGTACAATTAAGATTCCCCCCGACGGCAAGCGCTCCTTGAAATGTTGCCGCACCAATTGTAGCATCATTTTTTGTGAAGACGGAAAAGCCTTTTATAGGCGAAAATGGATTTTGTTGGGCTATGGTAGCAGATGTTAGCAGACAGGACATCAGCCACAGAACGAAGCAGGGTATAGCTCTCATAAAAGCAGGATTAGAAGCCAAACGTATGAGAAATACTGATACGCTAAGATTAAATAACTGATTATCAACAAAAAAGGGGGAAAAATCCCCCTTTTGGAAAGTTTGTTTAACTTTTTGACTTACGGCTTCGCACATTCTTCTCATTATGTGTAACATCGTCGCCTTTAGTATCGTATTCTTCGTTCTTCCGGCTGTCAAGGTTATCACGTATTTCTGGTCTTGGCTTGTGACTCATGCCTTGTTTACTCTGCGCATTATTCTGACTTCTGGATTGTTTCATAACTATTTGCTTTTTCTCCTAAAAGAATTGAAAATACTATGCCGCCACTTCCGGAATCCGTTAACGAAACACGAAAGCGTTGGTGTGTAAAATGCAACAACAGTTGATGGCTTGGTAAGGTTTTAGCAATTTACTGAATGAAAGGAATTTTATATGGAGAACAAACCATTGCCTGATAAGTTTCAAAGCCTGAGATCGCTTGCCAAGTTTATGGATGCGCAATTCAGAATACCCGGCACCAACATACGCTTTGGGTTAGATGGTTTATTGGGACTGATTCCCGGCTTTGGCGACGTATCCACTTTTGCCGTATCCGGATACTTACTATGGCTTATGGCAAACAATGGTGCCAGCGGCTATGTATTGGCCCGTATGGCACTGAATATTATGATTGACTCACTGTTAGGTTCTATCCCCATCATCGGCGACCTGTTCGATATTGCTTTTAAGGCCAATATGCGAAATATGAAGCTGCTGGAAGAGCATTACCGCGAAGGCAGGCATAGGGGCGGCGCCTGGAAGGTAGTAGTACCCGTATTGATAGTGGTACTACTGTTTGTAGCGTTTACTATTTGGATTCTTTACCAGCTTTGGGGCCTTATTGTGAGCTGGTTTTAGGCCAATGTAGCTTCGGCAGTTGCAAGAGGGGGCTCTACCCATGCATTGTTCTCCTTGATAAGATTGATAAGTTCTTCCACAGCAACGGTATCATCGATATTGCGCTTCACAATCTCCTTACCCTTGTACAAGGTTATCTTGCCCGGGCCACTACCTACATAACCAAAGTCAGCATCGGCCATTTCGCCAGGGCCGTTTACAATGCAACCCATGATAGCAATCTTTACCCCTTTGAGATGGTTGGTAACTGCCCTGATCTTAGCCGTAGTTTCCTGCAGGTCGAAAAGTGTTCTGCCGCAGGACGGGCAGGATATGTATTCTGTTTTAGAAATTCTTGTGCGTGTAGCTTGCAGTATGCTAAAGGCTGTTGAGTTAATAAACTGTTCAATAGTAGCGTTTGCGCTATAATTTCTACCTGATACGTTTACGGTAGCAAGTTGTTCATCGTAACTGTTGTGATTCATGCCAAGGCAAATGCCATCGCCCATACCATCCAATAGCAGAGCGCCGCATTGGCTTGAGTAATGTATCAGGTGCTCGTCAGTGGATGTGAAATGACTATCAACAATTAAAATAACAGGGTTATCTACCCTCCTGTTCATCATCTCAATAAACATCCTGCGAACGGCAGCCATGCCATGTTCGTTTGTACTGCTTAAGCATAGCACGGCGGTTTTGTCTTCCGCCACTTTTTGAAGAAAAGAATAATCTTGCACCGGCCTTTCCTCATTAAAACAATCAATCATCACGAAGTTCATCACTTCGCTACGGGGGCTACCCTCTTCGTCGTAGCCTTTGTCCTGGAAGATGGGAAAGTATTTTGTTTTGTCTGTTGCCTCTAGCCAGGTTGCCGGGTATGTAATTACTTTCAATGTTCCGGGCAGGGCAAATGCAGGAAGGTTATGCCCGGTGAATATGTAGTCGGCTGCTGTATCTGACATTGTCCATTTGTCCGTAACTACATTATAGGTATAACCTACACTTCTCAAAGACTCGGGGGTGATGGCTTTCAGGTGCGACAGGTCGGCAACTACTACAGGAACATTTGTACCTCCAATATTTCCCGCTGCAAAGCTTGGTCTCCGCCTGTACTCAAAAGGTGAATAAGGCAGTGAATGAACGTCTGGAATAAAAGCACTCTCCCTTTCACGTTTGGCAGCGTTAAGGATATCGTATCTTTTTACAAGATGCTGACAAACGGGTATTTCAAACTCAGGATCCTCGGTAAGTGAAACCCTTATAGTGTCTCCTATTCCATCTTCCAGCAAAGTGCCAATGCCGGCAGCGCTTTTAACGCGTCCATCTTCTCCGTCGCCTGCTTCAGTTACGCCAAGATGCAGCGGGTAACACTCGTTAAACTCTTCAAACATTTTCGCAATCAGCATGCGGTAAGCCTGTACCATTACCTGCGGGTTGCTGCTCTTCATGCTGAGCACTATGTTATGATAATTGAGGTTGCGTGCTATTCTTAAGAACTCCATAGCACTCTCCACCATTCCCATCGGTGTATCGCCGTACCTGCTCATGATGCGATCGCTAAGGGAACCATGATTTGTACCAATACGCATAGCAGTGCCATACTCCTTACATATCTTAACAAGGGGGCTAAAACGCTCAGCAATCCTTTCAACTTCTTCTATATAATCAGCGTCAGTGTATTCGATTAACTCAAACTTCTTCTTATCTACATAATTGCCTGGGTTCACCCTCACCTTTTCAATAATTCTTGCTGCTACTTCAGCGGCATTTGGCGTGAAGTGAATGTCGGCGACAAGAGGCGTTGTATACCCTCTTTTGCGAAGCTCCTTCTTAATATTAAGCAGGTTTTCAGCTTCTTTTTTACTGGGGGCCGTAATACGCACCAGCTCAGCGCCTGCTTCTATACACCTGATGGTTTGCTCTACCGTAGCCAGCGTGTTCATGGTATCGGTAGTGGTCATTGTTTGTACCCTGATAGGATGATGGTTGCCCAATAACAGGTCCCCTATTTTTACCTCCCTCGTGGCTAATCGTTTATATTGCGAAACACTCTCGGCGTACAGTTGCATGAATATGTATTGATAGCAGCGAAAATATCTCATTTTGGGGCATTCCCCCCTACCGATAGGCCTTCGCCAGTGCAACTTAACATTCTGAATTATAACAATGGGTTGTTATCCTACCTATGGAAAGAGATGGCAGGGTAGGGGAGAAGTTTGCGTGTGTTTTAAGCATCTGCTGTGGAATGAATAAATGAAAAGGGGGTAGATAGTTGAAAACTGATAAAAGTCATGGAAAAACGCGAGTAGATTTTACCTGTTTTATTGATTTTTAGAGGCTTTATGAGAGGGGAAACGCAAAGTTGGGATGGAATACCTACGGAATATGTACGGAATATCTCCCTAAAACCCCTGGTTTAGGGTGCTTTAGGCATAAGCTATTTAGAGGAGATAGGTACAGGTAAGGTTTACTATGCAGCAGCTAATGAGCGGGTATGATGCGGGAATGTATAAGCTATATAGCATGTAAAGCGCTGCCAGGGCATCGTGCGGGATGCGGCAAGCCGCGGGCGAAAAATTGATTACCTGAACTCTAGAGTCCTCGCTGGATGCACGAAAAGCGAGTTATATGGAAGCTCCAGGTACTTAGTGGGTGCCTGATGTAGCAAGGGTAATGTTATTACCTTACAGCCTCTCCCCTGCTCCTCGCGAATGTGCCAGGTGAATTTGTTGTGCTAATGAGGAAATAGGACGACGCTTTGCAAACAGGACGCCCGAAGTGAGCTTTTTGCCGGAGGCAGGTCTAGCCCATCTTTATACCTTTTTCTCCTTATCAATCATAACCACCTGTTTTGCATAGGATTATTGTAACTCATGCTTTTCATTATCTTGCAGCTCGCAAAAAACAGATTATGGAGTATAACAAGATAATTTCCGTTACAGGTTTACCGGGATTGTTCGAACTGGTTGGAAGCAAAACAGATGGCGCTATTGTTAGGAATTTGGATGACAAGACTACCAAGTTTGTTTCCTCAAGGATGCACAACTTCTCGCATTTAGAAAGCATTGAGGTATATACCAGCCGTGATAACGTAAATCTTGTGGATGTGTTTAAAGCTATGGACGAAAGCGGCGTTGCGCTTCCGGAAGAAAAAGATCCAAAAGCTATCAAGACTTATTTCGAGAAGGTTTACCCTGAGATGGATTTTGACAGGGTGTATGCGAGCGATATGAAGAAGATGGTAAGATGGTTTGCCATTTTAAAGAAGAACGAAGTAGAGCTAAAAATTTCAGAAGCTGCTGAAGAAGAAACAGAGGAAACAGTAGAAGAAGCGTTGAAAGAAGCAGGCATTGAACCTATCACTACAGAGGAGATTATTGCTGCCGAACCTAAGGAAGAAGAAGAGGCTAAACCTAAAAAGAAAACTACGCGAAAGAAGAAGACTGAAGAATAGGTATTGTTTGTGTAGAATATAAGCTATGAATTACACCGCCGAAATTAAGAAACTTCCAAGGCGTTACCTTTCTGCTGACTTTAAAGTTACAACGTGGGAACTCCTGGAACCATACTTTAAAGAATTACTGGATAGAGAGATTAATACCAGGGAAGACCTGGAACAGTGGCTGCGCGACATGAGCGAACTGGAGGCCGTAGTGAGCGAAGATGTTTGCTGGCGACAGATAAACATGACCCGCGATACTACAGATAAGGAATTGGAAAACGCTTTCAATTTCTTTTGTATGGAAATTCAACCCAGGATTCAACCTTACGCCGACAAACTGAACAGGAAATTAGTAGACTCACCTTTCACTCCGCAACTGGACCAAAAGAAATACTTCACCTACCTGCGCAACGTAAAAAAGAGCATTGATCTTTTCAGGGAAGAGAACATTCCCCTGCAGGCAGAGTTGGCAGTGATGCAGCAACAATTCGGGCAGATTTCGGGGAAAATGACCGTGGAAGTAAATGGACAGGAATTTACACTTCAGCAGGCTGCTAAGTTTTTGGAAAGCCACGACAGGAAGCTTAGAGAAGAAGTATATAAAAAGATAAGCGAAAGAAGACGGCAGGACAAAGATGCGCTGCACGATCTTTACACGAAGCTTATAGCCAAGCGGCACCAGGTAGCTTTAAATGCCGGCTTCAGTAACTACCGCGACTATAAGTTTGCTGAACTAGGCAGGTTTGACTATACCAAGGAAGATGCTTTCAAATTTCATGAGGCCGTGCGCAAACACGTACTTCCATTGGTAGAAAAGATTTACAGGAAGAAGAAGGACAAACTTGGCCTGGAAGTGCTTAAACCCTGGGATACAGAAGCGGAGCCGGAAGGTATAAAACCCTTGACTCCTTTCTCGACCGGTGATGAGTTATTACAAAAATCCATTGCCTGCCTTCGTGCACTTCATCCCTTCTTTGCAGATTGCCTCCAAAAGATGAAACAGTTAGGACATCTTGACCTTGAAAGCAGGAAGGGCAAAGCGCCGGGTGGCTATAATTGTCCGCTTGCGGAGAGCGGAGCGCCATTCATTTTCATGAACGCGGCCGGGCAGATGCATGATGTTACAACCATGGTGCACGAAAGTGGCCATGCTATCCATTCCTTCCTTTCGCACGAGCTGGAGCTTAGCGCGTTTAAGGAATACCCTATGGAAATAGCAGAAGTAGCCAGCATGAGCATGGAGTTGTTTACCATGGACCATTGGGAAACATTCTTTGAAAACGAGGACGACCTTCGACGCGCTAAAGAACATCAACTTGAAAGAACTATCACCATCTTTCCATGGATTGCCACAATTGATAAGTTCCAACATTGGGTGTACGAAAACCCAAACCATACCATAGAGGAAAGAACGACCAAGTGGATGGAGATTCTTGATGAGTTTTCAACCAACATTATTGATTTCACAGGGCTGGAACAATACAGGGAAACGGGTTGGCAAAAGCAGCTTCACCTTTTTGAAGTGCCTTTCTACTACATAGAATATGGAATAGCTCAATTGGGTGCTATTGGCTTGTGGATGCAGTACAAGAAGGACAAAAAGAAAGCGCTTGATAACTATATCAATTCACTTAGTATGGGTGGAACGCGCACTTTGCCTGAATTATACGAGGCAGCGGGGCTGAAGTTTGACCTTTCGCCGGCGCACATCAAGACATTGATGGAGTTTGTGAATGAGGAGATGGAGAAGCTTTAAGTACTAACCGCCAATCTTATCAATTGTGGGTTGAACCCTTTGTTTTCTGCGAATTACGAACAAGTACATAAAAGAAAGCAATATCAGAACTAGAAACGTGATTTGAAAATCTTCAATAAAGATTTTTAATAAGAAATGACAATCTACACACCCGTTCGTAACTTCATAAAAAGATAAGAATATAGCGAATACAAAAACGAAATAGACAAAGAAGAGAATATCGTATAAAACAAAAAAAGAAGACTTATCATTGATGAATGCAACAGCAACTGACAAAGCTGAAAAAGCCACTAAAAAAAAGTAGGCCCATTGTAAATTAAGCTCACTTATCATTGCAGACGTAGCATACTTGATGTACTTAATCTCGTAGTTAGTCAAATGGTTTAATAGTATTAAACCAAACACCGCACTATAACAGACCTTAGTGATATTCCTTATGGTCATTGCTACAGAAAACATAAACTTTACCATTTTTTTTCAGATAATAAAGATTCCCCTTTGATATCTCAACATCTATCAGATAGTCTTCATCACCATTAGAACTTACGGGAATAGACCCGAAATATTTAAAAGCCGGCAACAAGTATATATCTATATATTCGGTATAAACGCTTTGCACCATTTCAGCCCAATCTGACTTTATTACTAACAATCTACCATCGGTATCTGCGGAACTTTGTAAAAATGCATTTCCAATGGACTCGCATGTCACTATTTTTTTTCCACTCAGTTTAAATTCATTTTTCCTTGTTTCTACCCGAAGCCTCGGCTCCCTGGTAGGGTGGAACGTATGACTTGAAAAATCTTTACTAATTTTTAGTATTGTATTCAATTTGTAAATAAATAAATGAAACTGGTGCTGTCTAAATCCAGCAACTGTCCTTCTGTGTAATCGAATACGCACGAGGAATTTACGCCTTTTAATAAATGAGCAATGTGCTCGCTTAGGTTGAGCTCAAGTGATGAATTGCACTTTTTTAAGATATATTCGGCACCACCTTGCTTCTGACGTACCACCCCATAAAAAATACCACTATCTGTAGCTATAGCATTATCATCCTCTGATGCCACCACCTGTATTTTCTCCTTATTACTAGAGTTCGAAATAAAAACATTTCGCCCGGGATCATGGAAGTATAATTCGTCTCCTGCTTCATATACATTTTTAGCTTTGGTTGTTACGATTGTAGGTCGCTCGTCGATGTGTTCTGCAAGCTCAGGAAATGAATTATTATCTGATGTAAGAAACAATGAATCCCCTACAGCCGTGATATTTGAACAATTGGGCAAATAGCACACCTCTTTCACATCTGAATTTGAAAGAAGGATTCTTGAAAAACTGAGCGAAACCGAAGCGTGTTTTTTGAAACGTTTCTTTAGGTAAAAGCCTACAAAAAAAGTCCCCATAATAAGGAGGCCCAAAAAGATGAATGAACGTTTCATAAAATGAGGAACGCTTTATATCTTACCCAGAAGTGAGCCATTATTTTACGACCACATTGGGCTTCCCTTTCGACTTACTATCAACTAATACGAAAGTTGTGTTTCCTGATTCCACTCGTATTGTACATCTGACACCACTACCTGGGCAAATTATGATCTGCCCATTAGCCTGCTTCGCTATCATTTGTTTCGAGAACATCAACAGCTTCTTCTGCTTCGATAGAGGAATAGAACTGAGCTTCATCAACAACATAAAAAAATCCAGTTTCTTCGTTTATTGCTGTAACAACCCCTTCTTGTAAATGAGGCTTAAAATGAAGTAAGCACAGCAAGACAGCATAAGGTAGACAATAGAAATGTAGTTCTCATGTGTTAAATTTTTCTAAAGAAAAAAAAAAACTAACACATCTCTAAAAATATTTACCTGTTTTTCAATTGAGAGTGGATAAACAGGCTGGTAATACTCTTGTTTTCGTAGGCGTTTCTAATAGCAATAGCAAAGAGGTCGCATACAGAAAGCACCTTAATCTTCTCAATACTTTGACGTAGCGGAATAGTATCGCAAACCACCAGTTCCTCCAAAACGCTGTTAGCTATGTTCTCATAGGCATTAGCGCTAAGAACTGGGTGGGTACATAAAGCCCTTACACTGCGGGCGCCTTTCTCCTTCATGAGGGCAGCGCTCTTTGCTAGCGTGCCGCCTGTGTCGCAGATGTCGTCAATTAGTACTACATCCTTATCTGTAACGTCTCCTATCACCACCATGCTGGCAATCTCGTTTGCACGTTTACGATGCTTATCGCAGATGACCATTTCGCAGTTAAAGTAGCTAGCCACTTCCCTCACCCGGTTTGTGCTACCCACATCAGGAGCAGCGAAAGTGAGGTTCTTTAATTTCAGTTGTTCTATGTACGGGATGAAGATGGCGGAAGAGTCGAGGTGGTCAACCGGTATGTCGAAGAACGCCTGGATTTGCGGAGCATGAAGGTCCATCGTAATTACGCGGTCAGCGCCTGCAGCTTCTAGCAAGGTGGCTACAAGTTTAGAACCTATTGCCACGCGCGGCTTGTCCTTCCTGTCCTGCCTGGCGAAGCCATAGTATGGAATAACAGCAATTATCTTATGGGCGCTCGCGCGTTTTGCAGCATCTATCATCAGCAGTAACTCCATCAGGTTGTCTGTAGGAGAGAAAGTGCTTTGCACAAGAAACACATATTCGCCGCGAATGCTTTCGAGAAAAACGGGTTGAAATTCGCCGTCGCTAAATTTCTGAATATTGATTTTTCCCAGGCGTGTTCCAAATCGCTTGGCAATTTTCTCGGCTAATTGCTGCGAACCTGTTCCTGAGAAGATTTTTACTGAAGGGTTCATGCTCATGGAGTGGGTGAAATGTGAGGCGAAGATAAAAGTTGAATGGGAAAACTAAAATTTAGCGTTCACACTCCCCTACCCTTTGTTAATAAACTAAGCACAAACGGTAGCAAAGCTTAAAATGGCGAAGAGAAAGAAAGGATAAATTTCGTTAGTTATGTTGTACATTCCCTTCAATATTAGGCTGCTATGCAAACCACTTCCATCAAAAACTGGGCGATAGACGACAGGCCCCGTGAAAAAATGAGCCTCAAAGGCGCGGATGCCTTAAGCGATTCTGAACTGCTTGCTATCCTAATTAACAACGGAACCCGTGACAAATCAGCCCTTGACGTGGCCAAAGAGTTGCTGCAAAAAGTAGATAACGACCTGCAAAGGCTGGGGAGATTGTCAGTGAAAGAAATACAAAAGCTTAACGTTAAGGGCCTGGGCGAGGCAAAAGCCATCACCATAGGGGCGGCCCTTGAACTAGGGGCAAGGCGCGATGTGGCAGACAAAAAGAAAACGGTTGTGGTGAACAGCCGCGACGTAGCCGAATACCTGAAAGCAAAACTTCAATACAAAAAGCACGAGGTTTTTGCCGTTTTATTCCTCAACCGAAGCAATAAGATTAATCATTACGAAATAGTGAGCGAAGGGGGCATTACGGGTACGGTGGCCGACCCGAGGATCATACTAAAGAAAGCGCTCGATCACGATGCTACGAGCATTATTCTTTGTCACAACCACCCGAGTGGCAGCACCAAACCCAGCAAGGCGGACGAGGAGCTGACAAACAAGATAAAAGAGGCCGCAAGCTACCTGGATATTAAGGTGCTGGACCATATAATTGTGAGCAACGAGGGATACTTCAGTTTTGCTGACGAAGGAATAATATAAACCGTTGCCAATGTAGGGCCTGCTTAGCCGAAACATGCATACTTTCTTGCTTTTAGAGAAGCAAAGAGGCAAGCAGGTAGTCGAACAATAGAATTAATATACAGCTTGCAATTACGGCCTTCGTGCTGGCGCGACCTATCTCGAGCGAACCCCCTTCTACATGGTAGCCATAATAGGCAGATACGCTACTAATAAGGAAGGCGAATGTGTAACTCTTGGTGAGGCCGAAGAACACGTTGTAAGGCTGGAAGTTTTCGCGAAGGCCAACATCAAACACTTCGCTGGCTATGATGCCGGTAAGATCGCCGGCAACACGCCCTCCCCATACAGCAAGCACTGCCGAAATAATTATGAGCAGCGGAAGGGTTACAAGCGCACCTAAAATCTTAGGCAGTATAAGGTAGGCGTGTGTATTGATGCCCATAATTTCCAACGCATCTATTTGCTCGCTTATGCGCATGTTTCCGAGTTCGCTGGCTATTTTAGAGCCTATAACGCCGGCAAGAACAATACTTACTACGGTAGGAGAAAGCTCAAGGATAATCATATCCCTCACAATCATTCCTATTATAGAAGTGGGAATTAAGGGGCTTACAAGCTGGTAAGCGGTCTGTACCGTACTAACCGCACCAAGAAACACTGAAATAATTACAACAATAGGTAAGGCTCCAATCCCAATCTCCACGCATTGGTGCATAATCTCCTTCCAGTACATCTTGCCATTTTCCGGCTTAGAGAACATAAGCCGGAGCATAATCATAAAACGTCCGAGGTGACCTAACAAACCCATTGTATTGTTTCTTTTCTCTTGCTTTAGCTGCCTTTTCCCGTTTTATGGTAGCAGTTTAGCGAATGCAATATTATTAGATATTCAGCTACTACTGATGAATATTAAGTGAAGCTCCAAGATAGGCCATGATGCCTGCACCGGTTACAAGCGCAGACTCATCCACATCAAAGCGAGGGGTGTGTACGTTGTTTACTATCCCCTTTGCCTCGTTCCTAACGCCCAACCTGAAAAAGCAACCGGGAATATGCTGTGTATAAAAACCAAAGTCTTCTGCCCCCATCCTTACCTCAGTTTCCTCTACGTTCTGGCTGCCAAGGTAGTCCTCCGCCAGCCTTTTTGCACTTTGCGTTAGCCTTGCATCATTCATCACTACGGGGTAGCCTACGTCGATATGAACATCTGCATCTGCACCCATGGCCCTGGCTATACCTATCACCTGTTCTTTTATCAACTTGTGGGCTTTAAACCGCCACTCTTCATCCATCGCCCTGAATGTGCCCATCAGTTTAACTTCTGAAGGAATTACGTTGGTAGTATTGCCCCCGTTGATGGCGCAAATGGACAGTACTGAAGGTGTAAGCGGGTGATTATTGCGGCTGATGATTTGTTGCAAGCTCACGATGATGTGAGAAGCAATCAACACCGTGTCTGCGGTAAGTTGCGGAGCAGCCGCATGCCCTCCCTCTCCCCTGATGGTTATATATATTTCATCGGCGCTTGCCATTACTTTGCCTTCTCTAAAGCTAAGTTTACCTACCGGAAGTTGCGGGTGAACATGCAACGCAACAATCGCCTGTGGTGCCGGATCGTGTAATACACCTTCTTTTATTAATAAGGATGCACCGCCGGGATTGCGTTCTTCACCGGGCTGAAAAATAAGCTTGATTGAATGCTTTAGGTGCTCCTTTATTTCATTTAAAATCTTTGCAGCGCCCAAGAGGCAGGTGGTATGAACGTCATGGCCACAAGCATGCATCACACCGGGATGAAGCGATTTATAGGGAACATCGTTTGCTTCTGTAATAGGCAGTGCGTCCATGTCGGCCCGCAGTGCTACGGCTTTGCCATTAGCCGCAGGTGCTTCAATCATAGCTACAACGCCTGTGTTGGCCAATACCTTAAACGGTATATGAAGCGCTGCCAAATAGTTTTGAATATAGGATGACGTGTTATACTCCTGGTAACTAAGTTCCGGATGAGCATGAAGGTGACGGCGAATGTTTATAAGTTCTTCAGCGTATCGTGATGCAAGCGCCTGGATTTGATCCTTCAGCATATACAAATGTAAGCAGCAGCCGTTACTCCTGCATCAGTAATAATTCTTCTTCGGTGGGGATGTACTCTATCTGGTCCCGCACTACATACATATTTTGTTTATAGCTTTTAGACAAAGCCTTCTTTAAAATCTCTGCGTCTTCGCGCGAAACAAAATTGCCGATCTTAATCCTGAAGTTAGGCGACTGGAAAATAGTATAAGACTTATGGGTTGGAAACTGCTGCATCAATTCAGCCTTCATTTTAAACGCCTCTTCCCTGTTTTTTGTGCTCAGAACCAAGACCCTAAAGCCTTCCATCCTGGTATTTCTGTTGAGCAGGGCCGCTTTCCTGTTCTGTACAGCCTGCCTTGCCGTGAGCATTTCAATCCTGCTGTCTACATGCACAACAATTGAATCCTGCGCAATCACTGGCAATGAAAAAGCAGATAAAAGCAAAAGGAATAGCAACTTCATGAAACTAATTTAATCAGCATTAAGCAAAGGAAAAGCCAATTAATACTTTGCTCCGCCGCCCCCGATATTTTCAACCGGATGCCAGGTGGTTTTAACCTCCTGCGTATCCATCATATAATAAGGCGACTGAGCATCCTCACCCATCCAATCTGAATTTGCATAAACAAACACACGCTTAACGTTTTGGGCGCCTTCTGTCTGAAGCTGTTTCTGCACTTCGGTGTCTCCTTCACAATAAATAACAGCGTTCACGTCCATATGCGAAGCCATTTGTTTAGCAAGTTCGCCCGCAGTGCCTGTTAAGATGTTAACAACACCCCCAGGCACGTCTGAAGAGTTGATTACTTCGGCAAAGGTTATCGAACACAAGGGCAACGCTTCAGATGCGAGTAT
Organism: Bacteroidota bacterium; assembly: GCA_023433265.1. Taxonomy (GTDB): domain Bacteria; phylum Bacteroidota; class Bacteroidia; order Chitinophagales; family Chitinophagaceae; genus JAEZDR01. The sequence continues at coordinate 35,307 of JAEZDR010000162.1, forward strand.
TATGATTGTATTTCCTCCTGCAATCACAGGGGCTACTATTGACACCAGCCCAACCAGCGAACTATTTTGGGGGGCTATTGCTGCCACTACCCCCGTAGGTTCCGGCATCGAGAAATTAAAGTGTGAACTTGCCACCGGGTTTACTGACGAAAATATTTGCTGGTACTTATCGCACCAGCCCGCATAGTAGATAAGTCTGTCTATACTGGTATTTACCTCTTGCTCCGCCTGGCCTGCTTTAATGCCTTGCTTAATTAACTCATCTTCAAACTGTGCCCTTCTACCCTCCAGCATTTCAGCAATCCGGTATAATATCTGCCCGCGGTTGTTGGCTGCTTTAGCACTCCAACCCTTAAATGCACCGCGCGCCGCCACTACGGCATCCCGGAAATCTTTACGTGAACTCAAACATACGTTAGCAAGCAAAGCTCCGTCGGGCGACTTGGCAGTATAATACCTGCCAGACTCAGTGCGGGGAAACTGCCCTCCTATATATAATTTGTAAGTCTTAAGCACTTCAATCCTTTCATCTGCCACCTTTTTGCCATTGGAGGCCTTTACTGCTGCCACCGGTGCATTTACAGATACTTTCCTCTTGCCTGTTGCCATAGTAGAGCAAATCTAAGGCGAAAACATATAAGGTCGGGTGCATTATAAGGGTTAAATCACCCGTTATTCCCCTAAAAAGGGTACCTGTTACGGTGCTGTAGCGATGTTGTAGCGGTGTTGTAACGGTGTTGTAGCGCACCAACTGCGACGCAACTGCCAGGCAACTGCGAGGCAACTGCGTACTTAATGCGACGAAACCCTGAACTACCTTGTTTACTAGTCAACAAAAAGGGTTGCCCTTTTGAGGCAACCCCTTTTATAAATTACTGACTGACTACAGCTAATGCTTTCTTATATACCGCCACCCATCATTTCGCCTCCCGCATCTTCCATGCGGTTGTTTTTGCGTTTAAATAGGTCAATATCGAATTTGCCGAAACGATAATTGAAGTTCAGGCGGAACAATTGCGGATCCCTTCTGCGCTCTGTTTCCTGTATAAAGGTAGGCCCGATGGTATAAGTGCTGTAAACCTGTGTTCTAAATATATCATTAACACTCAGCGTAATGGAAGCGGTATTACCGCCTTTCCAACTGAAGTCTTTACGAATGGCGAGGTCTACACTATATCTGGGATTAATGTAACCTTGTGCTGTACCCGGGGTGCCACCCCACATGCCGCCGCCACCGCCACGACCTCTTCCACCACCACCGCCCTGCGGCAATACTGTTCGCGCCTGGTAGTCGCCGCTAAGTTGGATAGAAAAACTCTTCGGAAGCTTGAAGTTGTTGTTCATTTTTACAAACCAGCTAACCCGTTCGTTGGTCATGCCGGTAGTGATGTTACTGCCGTTGATGCGGGAATTAAATAAGTTGAAATTGGTCGTGTTATCCCACCATTTCGTAACGCCTATTCTGTTCGTGAGCTCTAGTCCATAGCTTAAACTGTTGTTAGCATTGGCATAAGTTAGGAAGTCAAGACTATCCCTGTCAGTTAAATTCTTAAACCCGGCAGGAACAGCATCGCGATAGATGTAACGGGTAATAAGATTATCACTGTGTTTTACAAACGCCGTCACTAAGAAGTTTGCTCCCCGCTTATACGAATTATTGTACGACACTTCGAACGAATTAGTGAACTCCGGCTCAAGACCCGCATTACCCACAGATGGATTCAGGGGATCAGTAAAGTCGTAGAAAGGCATTAACTGGAAAAAGTTTGGCCTGTTTACCCTTCGGCTGTAATTGATCTGTATGTCTTGCTTGTCGTCTAACTTATAAGTTACAAAAGCGCTTGGGAATAAGCTGATAGGGAACTTAACTGCAAATGAAGAGTCCTTGCCGGGAAGACTACCCTTATAATTTGAACTTTCACCTCTTAATCCAAGCTGGAAGCTCCACTTGTTTACTTTAAAGCTGTAGGTAGAATAGGCAGCATATACCTGGTCTGTGAACTTGTAATTATTGCTTATAGAAGGCAGCGGCTTAAAGCTTAAAGTTTGGTAGTCGTAATACGATTGAATATTACTGTTGTCAAACTCCCTTACCGACACCCTGGCTCCAAGCTCAACTTTTTTATTGTCTGTTATTGGATTTTCGTAGTCGCTTTGAAAAGTAATAAACTTCATGGCGCCGTCGTTTACAGACCTTTGGTAGAAGGGACTGTATTTCGGGCTATTATCCTTGTTGAACGTTCTTGTTTCTATTAAAGAGCCGCCGCCGTTACTATTACTATTGTAATTGATGTCGGCAGAAAGGGTATGGCCGTTTTTAGCAAAATTGTGCTTATAGCTAAGCTGCGAACCAAAATTCCGCATATTCCTGGACGAATTGGAACGGCGATCGCTCCAAAAAGAATTCGCACCCATTAAGCTATCTATGCGTTGATCGTCATCATTATCAAACTTGCCCCTGTTGGCGCTTGCCGATAAAGTAATAGTATTACGATTGTCGATGAAATAGTCAAACCCGCCCCGCAGGAAGCCGAAGTAACCATCGCTCAAACCGTTAGCTTTGGTAAAAATGTTTGTATTGTATTTATAATCGCTTCGGAAATCTTCTGAAGTTGATTTCGATCTTCTCTGATTAAACATGCCACTGAGAAAGAAGTTCAGTTTGTTTTGGCGGAGGTTAATATCGCCACCCAGGTTTACCCTGCCGCGCGAGTCAACACCAGCCCTTAAACCGCCGTTATAACCAGTCTTACGGTTTTTCTTCAACACGATATTTATGATACCTGCATTTCCGCCGGAGGCATCAAACTTAGCCGATGGATTGGTAATGAGCTCAACTTTCTCAATTATGTCAGCAGGTATCTGATCCATGGTAAGTGTAGTAGGCCTTCCGTCCACAAATAGTTCAGGCGAAGCATTGCGCAGGGTTACGTTCCCGTCAATATCAACATTCAACGAAGGAATCTGCTTCATAACCTCGGTGGCAGTTTGTCCGGTACTAACCAGGTCTTTGTCTACATTAAAGATTTTCCTGTCCACGCCCATTTCAAACAGCGACCGGGTTGATGTTACGGTTACATCTGCAAGCGTAGTCTCACTTTGCTCCAGCTTAATATTACCCAGGTCCTTATCTACCATCGATAGCATTTGTTGCATCCTGTCGGCACCTCCATTCTCCCCTGATGGCCGGCTAATATCAAACGACACTTGTTGTTGCAAATCTTTATAGCCTACGGATGTAATTCGAAGGGTCATCTTACCCATTACTGGGAGGTTGTCTAACGAAAAGTCACCGTTCGCTTCCGTCAGCACAGTCGCAACTATTACTTCGCGTTGCTTACGTGTGGCACTATCAAACCTGTTTCTTTTCAATTGCACGGTAACGGCTTCTATTCCCTTCCCCGACTTTGAATCTACTACCTTGCCATACAAATGGCCGGCGTTCAGGTTTTGACCTGCACCCCGCATACCACCGGGCATTTGGGCTTCAGGACTTTGGGAAATAAGAAAACCTGTCAATAGCAGGATTAAATATCGCATATTGTATTTTGATAACTTACAAAATTGCACCTTCAGGCAATTGGTTCCTTGTTAAATTGATGAATACCTCAACATGGCCCACATCGTACAGGATGGGCGGTTGCTACACCGTAAGAACGGTAAGAATCACCTGGAGAACGCCTATCAGAAAGCCCAGGACCCCACCTAGTATCTCCACGAACCTGAATTCTTTAGCCATAATCTGGTAAAGGATAGACTCGAGTTTATCGGAAGAAAAAGCCGCTACCTTATCAGTTACAATCTTCTCCAGGTCAAGATCGTTCTGCATGTTTTCCATATAACGCTTCATAATAATTGGAAACAGTTCCTCCAGTTCCTTTATGAAGGTTTGTTTCATTAATTCAACGGTTTTGTCACCAACGAACATTCCAATTACAGGCATTGCCTCTTTCAGTTTGACCTTTAAAAAGGTATCAAGGTGGCTTTCAACAAGCGGCATTAGCTTACTCAGATTTTCAGGGTTCGTAACCTTTGCCTCTATGTCAGAGAAAGAAAGCAGTTCGTTACTTACAAGCTTCCCCAACTTCTCTGCAAACTGTTGTTGCCTTTTGGGGAAAATACCCTGCACTTTGAAGCCAAGGAAATTAACCGGCATGCGGGGATGGAAAAGCATCTTGATGGCAATAAGGTTTGTAACCCAACCAATAAATGCAGAAATAACAGGAATAAACAATAATCCAAGACTCATGCACAACTATTTAAAAGAAAAACCTTGTAGCGAATCTACAAGGCTTTATCAGGGAGATTGAGGGGACTCGAACCCCCGGCCTTCAGAGCCACAATCTGACGCTCTAACCAAGCTGAGCTACAACCTCCGTTCTAATTCCCGAAATTGGGGCTGCAAAAATAGCACTTGAACACTAAATCTAAAAAAAAGAATGGCTGTTTTGCATTCTGCATTATTCTTGCTCTTAAGAAAAACGTTTGTTAATTGGCTGGAAGGCATTCAACATACAGGTGGTTAAACTATTATATTTGAGCAACATGATTGACAACTTTGGAAGAATTATGATGAACCATAAAGTTTGGCCGGTCCTCATTGTACTGGCCTTTTCCGGTGCGTTTTGGACCTTTGCTGACAAAGACAATGCAGGCGAAGATCAAAACAAGCAACAACAGATCCTAACCCAGGCCGCTTCGCTTCTTACTGATAAGCACTACAATCCGAAGCCGTTGGATGATAATTTTTCAAAGGATATCTATGATAAATTCCTTAAGGAATTAGATGCAGATAAGCTGATCTTTCTGAAAGAGGATATTAACGCTTTAAAACAGCATGAACGCTATATTGACGACGAGTTAAAAGGAGCTGAGTTAAAGTTTTTTCCTGCCGTCAATGCGATCTATATGAAGCGTTTAAAGGAGGTAATTGCTCTATACCAGGAGATATTGAAAAAACCGATGGACTTCACGGTTGACGAAACATACGTGATAGAGAATGAAAAAAGCGCTTATCCGGCTAATGACGCTGAGCGGTACGAGAAGCTAAGGAAAAGGATCAAATTTCTAACGCTGGAACGGTATACCGACCTTATCAATCAGAGGGAAAAAGCCACGGACGAGAAAGAAAAAGTAAAAAAAGACGAAGAACTTGAAAAGGAGGCCAGGGAAAAAGTAAGGAAATTGCTTGACAGGTATTATGATCGTCTTGTAAAGAAGGTGAGCGAAGAAGACAGGTTTAATATGTTGATTAATACCGTTGCAGAAGCAATGGACCCACATACGAACTATTTTCCGCCTGTAGAAAAACGAGCTTTCGATGAACAAATGAGCGGTCGTTTCTTTGGCATCGGCGCCCAACTGAGGGAAGAAGAAGGCAACATTAAAATTGTAAGCGTAGTTACAGGGAGCCCCGCCTGGAAGAGTGGACAAATACAGGCTAATGATGTCATTATTAAAGTTGCCCAGGGAACTGAAGAAGCTGTTGACCTTTCCGGCTATGCAGTTGATGATGCAGTTAAGATTATCAGGGGCGATAAAGGAAGTGAAGTGCGCCTTACTATTAAGAAACCCGATGGCTCTATTGTGGTTGTTACTCTAATAAGAGAAAAAATTGAACAAGACGAAATTTTTGCGCGGAGCACTTTAATTAACCAGGCCGATGGCAAAAAAATAGGCATCATTTATCTGCCGGAGTTTTATGCAAATTTCGAAGACCCTAATGGCGCCCATTGTGCCGCCGATGTGGCAAAAGAGATAGCTAAGCTAAAAACTGAAAGTGTAGATGGAATTATATTAGACCTTCGCTCAAACGGCGGCGGCTCACTGTTTGAAGTGGTTAAGATGGTAGGGTTCTTCATACCCGAAGGGCCGGTGGTGCAGGTAAAGGATAAAGAAGGCAATCCTTCTATCCTGCGCGATACGGATAGAGGTAACGTACTTTACGACGGGCCACTCGCTGTAATTGTTAATGAATTCAGCGCTTCTGCAAGCGAAATTTTTGCAGCAGCTATTCAGGATTACAAGCGCGGTATTGTTGTGGGTAGCACCTCTACCTTTGGTAAAGGCACTGTGCAACGCAACTTTGCTTTCGGCAAGCCTTTAGACTTCTTCAGCGGCAGAACAGAATATGGAGCGTTGAAAATAACCCAACAAAAGTTTTATAGAATTAACGGCGGCTCAACTCAACTGAAAGGAGTTAATCCTGATGTCGTGCTACCGGATATTTACGAGTTTGTAAAGTTTAGAGAGAAAGATAATGAAGGAGCACTAAGTTGGGACCAAATTAAAGCTGCTCCGTACTCCCCTATGAGGAACGCTTTTAACTACAACGCGGTAAAAACGAATGCAGAAGCCAGGGTTGCTGCGAACACAAACTTTAGCGCTATAAAAAAGAACACGGAATGGTTAAACAAACACGTAGATAAAAAGTACTCCCTCAACCTTTCCCGGTATAAGCAAGAACAGGACGCTATAAAAAAGATTACCAGTGAAAACGAAAAAGTGACCAAGCTGGAAAAAGCGCTTCCAATGGATTTCTTAACTGTAGACAGGCAAAAGTTTTCCAACAACGCTGACACGGCGAAAGCCGAACGGTATAAGCAGTGGTTGAACATCGTAAAAACCGATATTTATATTGACGAAACAGCAAGAATTGTAAGCGATATGATAGCGGGGCAGGCCTCTGTTACAAAGAAGGATTAGTTTTTTTTGAATAGCAACCATGAGTAACGTAGACGAAAAAATGTGGCATGTCATCTATACCAAGCCACGTTGGGAGAAAAAAATATACGGAAAGCTACTGCAGAAAGGCTATGAAGTGTGGTGCCCTATGCAGAAGGTGGAACGCCAGTGGAGCGATAGAAAAAAAGTAGTTGAAGATGTTATCTTCAAATCTTATCTCTTCGCGCATATTACACCAGCTCAGCGTACTTACGTGCTGGCAAACGAAGGCGTATTAAACTTTGTACATTTCCTAGGCAAACCTGCCATTGTTCGAAACGAGGAAATAGAAACCATGAAAGCCTACCTGATGCATCAGGATGCAAAGATTACTTTGCAAGCAAGGGATGTTTTTGAAGCAAATACAAAGATCAGGGTCAGACAAGGCGTATTCATGGATCAAAAAGGAAAGGTTATCAAGGCTGTCGGCAAGAAAAAGGTTTACGTTAGCCTGGAAAGTTTCGGCCACGTCATGATTGTCGAGTTCCCTTCAGACCACTTGCAAACGATGGAAGAATAAACCCTATAGAGCCACGCTGGCATTCATAATGCTTAAGCTTACACTGTCTGTCTTTTGTTGCGTGCGGAATTTTGCTTTGAACTTCACAGTTTCACCTGCGTTAACGACACCTTCAACAACCTTTTCATGGTTTTCAAAAACCTTTTTCTCCTTATTGTAGAACAACATTTTTACGCGCACATTTGTATAATCAGCAATAGTTGCGATGTTTGTTATTTCCCCTTTCACTACTGTTTGTCCAACGATGTTCTTTTTATAATCGCCTTCAACCTTAAGAAACCGTAAAGGCTTTTTACGCTCTTGTTGTTCTATGCTTTCTCTGCTTTCTGTATAGCTTTTCTCATCAATCGCTTCCCCGCCCGAATTGTTGCACCCTATTATAACTAAGTACAGAAAGAAAAGAGTGGATACTCGTTTTATCATCTTGCTACTAAACTACATCTTTCTTTTAAATCAGGCTTCCTGCCCCATCCATACGCAACCGCCTATTGAGTCGCGCCTTGCTCCTGTTACAGTGTGTAATACGGTGGTTTGTTCGCGCCATCTTAATACTCCCAACAAAGCCATCACAATTGCTTCTTTATAAGCTACAGTTTCAGCTTCGGGAACCACTACATCTACATTAATAAACTGCATGTGCTGCCGGAGTCTCTCAATTAAATAGTTGTTGAATGCCCCTCCGCCCGTTACCAGCATGCTCGCAAGCTTTCCCTCTGGCATCCCTAAAGATTCAATAGCCCGTTCAGTCTGCATACAAATATGCTCACAATAGGTCATCAATGCATCTTCCACTGCAGCGCCACTTTCTTCTATTATTCCCATTACTGTGGAGGCTCCAAAGCTGTTAGCAAGCGACTTTGGGTGGGGCAACTGATAGTATTCCAAAGCATTCAGTTTTGCCAACAATGGGTGGTGTATTTCTCCCGAGGATGCCATTGCACCTGCTTCATCAAAATCAAGTCCCTTCTTGTTCGCAAGCAGGTTTAATACTTTGTTCGCAGGGCAAACGTCAAAAGCTATGTTGTTATTAGAAAGGCTAATGTTAGCAATGCCACCGATATTCAGGAACAATTCGTATCCTGAGAATAACAACTTTTCGCCTACGGGAACAATTGGGGCGCCCTGGCCTCCCAATGCCACATCCATGCTGCGAAGATTGCTTACAACGTTGATGCCTGTTGTCGCTGCAATTGCGGCGCCATCGCCTATTTGGTGAGTCATTCCCTTTCCGGGCGAGTGAAAAGTAGTGTGCCCATGAGAAGACACTAGTTGAATCTTATGCTGCAATTGATGAGTATTTATAAAGCGGTTTACAGCCTCTCCAAGATATCTTCCGTAATCAGCATCCAACAAGCAATAATCGTAAGCCGAAAGAGAAGTGGCGTTTTGCAGTCTTTGCTTCCATGCTTCCTCGTAAGTGTAACAATCAGCATTTAGAATCCTATAGCTCCATTTGCCTCTTTGCTCTTCTATTTCCGCAAAAACAATATCTAAACCATCTAGGCTCGATCCGCTCATTAAGCCAATAACGCTGTAAATCATGCGTGCAAAATTACTGGCAGCACTATGTAAAATAATGATATCACGCAGCTAATATTAGTATATTGAGCCGTTTGTGCTTCATTAGTTGTAAAAAGGTTAGCTGATCCACGGATTTTGTAAGGAAAATGGGGTAAGTGTATTTTCTTCATATTTGCACTTCAACCTAATCTCATGCAAGCCGGAGAACACCTCGTTGAGTTTATTTTAACCCATAAGGATATGCCGCGGGATAAAGCAAAAGCAATTTCCGAACGGTTTACTGTACAAAAGTTTGAGAAAAATAGCTTTGTACTTATTGAAGGACAACGATGCAGGGAATATCACTTCCTCGTAAACGGCTTCATGCGATCCTGGACAAATGACCTCGATGGAAGAGAAATAACTACAGCTTTTCACCCGGCAGGAACCGTAGTTTGTGAATTGTTTTCATTCTTCAAAAACGTGCCGGCGGGTGAAAATATTCAGGCACTAACTCTCTGTGAAGTACTCACTATTACTTTTTCTGAACTCCAAAACGCTTTTCATTCTCTGCCGGAGTTTCGTGAGTTTGGACGAAGTATTTTAATAAATGCATATGCAGAGTTGAAACATAGGATGTTAAGTAGTTTGCATCATACCGCTGAAGAAAGGTATAAGCAAATGCTCATCACATGGCCTCAGCTATTTCATTACGCTAGTTTAAAACAAATAGCTTCCTTTCTCGGAGTAACGGATACTTCCTTGAGCCGCATTCGTGCTTCCGTTGCTAAAGGAGGGGCATAGAAAAATGTTTCCGAAGGCCATCTAAAGCCGTCTAAT
>JAEZDR010000169.1 GCA_023433265.1 Bacteroidota bacterium
ATTCTCGGTAACGTGGTGGACATCCTCGCCTCTAGAATCTACTATAGCGAACTCCAGGTAGCCAGCGGCAAGATCGTCAGCAAACAAGAACTGGGTCCGGAAAAGAAAGGGGAGCGATACATCATGCCCGGCTTTATAGATAGCCATGTACACGTAGAAAGCAGCATGCTTATACCAAGTGAGTTCGCGCGGCTTGCAGTTGTCCATGGTACAGTTGCTACCATCAGCGATCCACACGAGATAGCCAACGTTTGCGGAATGGCAGGCGTTGAATTTATGATTGACAACGGTAAGCAGGTGCCCTTCAAGTTTCATTTTGGCGCACCTAGTTGTGTCCCTGCAACAACGTTTGAAACCGCTGGTGCTACACTTGACAGCAATGATGTTAGGCGTTTGCTTGAAAGGAATGAAATTCACTACCTAAGCGAAATGATGAACTTCCCCGGCGTGCTATACAAAGACGAGAAAGTATGGAAAAAGATACAGGCTGCAAAAGATTTAGGGAAACCGGTTGATGGCCACGCTCCGGGATTAAGAGGCGAGCAGGCAAAACAATACATTGATGCAGGGATATCTACAGACCATGAGTGTTTTACAAGTGAGGAAGCGTTAGATAAGCTTCAGCATGGCATGAAGATCCTGATAAGAGAAGGAAGCGCTGCCAGGAACTTTGATGCACTCATCGGTTTGATGAATGATCATGCGGACATGATGATGTTTTGCAGCGACGACAAACACCCTGACAGCCTGGAAGTAGGACACATCAATTCACTTTGTAAAAGGGCTGTTGAAAAAGGCGTTGATGTGTTCAAGGTATTAAAAGCAGCATGCATCAACCCCGTTCAGCATTACAGCATGAAGGTTGGACAATTACAAGTAGGCGATGATGCTGATTTTATTGTGGTAAACAACCTTGCAGACTTCGTCGTACACCAAACTTATATTGGCGGGCGTTTAGTGGCGGAAGATGGTAAAACCTTTATAAGTCCGGTAGCAACTAAACCCATTAACAATTTTGATTGCGAACCCGTAACCGAAGAAGAACTCAGCATTCATGAAGAGAACTTTCCATTGCAAAATGGTAAAGTTCCGGTTATTGAAGCGCTGGATGGTCAACTGATTACAAACATTGTGCACGTAGAAAAAGAAACATTAATGAAAAATGGTTTCCTGGTAAGTAATGTTGACCAGGACCTGTTGAAAATAGTAGTCGTTAACAGGTATAGACAGGCATCACCTGCTATTGGCTTCATTAAAAATTTCAAGTTCCGGCACGGAGCCATTGCTTCATCGGTGGCACATGATAGCCACAACATCATTGCCGTAGGGGCTGACGATGAATCAATCGCAACTGCCATCAATCTTGTAATTAAAGAGAAGGGCGGTGTTAGCTGCACAGACGGCAACAAGCATGAGGTTTTAGGCCTCCCTGTAGCCGGGCTTATGAGCAACCTGGATGGCTATACTGTGGCCAAAGCCTATACATCTATTGACGCTATGGCTAAAAACCTGGGGTCTACGCTTGGTGCGCCCTTCATGACGCTAAGTTTCATGGCACTGCTTGTAATTCCACATTTGAAGATGAGTGACCTGGGCCTGTTTGACGGTGACAGTTTTGCTTTTTTAAAACAAGGAAACCAAACCGCGTCGGCTGGTTAAAAAACACATCCTTATTTTTGCGCTACCTATGTTAAAAACAAGATTCTTGTTAGCGCCCCTGGCATTAATGCTTGCCACCATTGCAGCAGCACAGGACATACCGGTTATCAAACTTCCTGAGGAAGTATTTAGAACCATTAAAAAGAAGGACGATCCGGCCGACACCATCAACTGGCGTTGGAAAAGAGCTGGTCTGCTGAATGTAAATGTGGCTCAAGGTAGCTTGAGTAATTGGGCAGCTGGTGGCGATCGTTTCTCACTGTCCATAAACAACTACTTCAATTATTTCGCTTTCTACAAGAACGGCAAACATTCATGGGATACAAACCTTGACTTTTTCTTTGGGCTCATGCAGGCCACCTCGCTTGGGACCCGCAAGAACGACGACCGTGTAGACTTCCTGAGTAAGTACGGTTATAACTTCGACGGGCAATGGTACCTTACTGGTTTATTTAACCTGCGCTCACAGTTCTTTGACGGATATACCTACAGCGGTAATGTACCGAGCTTCTCTTCTACCCTCCTCAGCCCGGCCTATTTTATCGTCTCAGCGGGATTTGACTATAAGCCTTCCGAAAAACTATCGGTTTTCTTGTCGCCGCTTACAAACAGGACGGTGCTGGTACTGGATGATTATCTTTCGGGTAAGGCTGCCTATGGCGTGGACTCAGGCAAACACCTTAACTACCAACTTGGTTTCTTCAGCTCTACAAACTACACAACCGGTTTAGGAAAGAATGTTTCTTATAAGGGCAAGCTTGACCTCTTTTCAAACTACTCAAAAAACCCGCAGAACATTGATGTTTTCCTTACCAATGTATTTGCATTCAAGGTAAATAAATATCTGTCGGTTACTTACAACCTCGACCTGATTTATGATGATGATGTAAAGCTCTTTGGTAAAAACAACAACAGTCCTGCATTACAGGTAAAGAGCCTGCTGGGCATTGGCTTCGCACTCAACTTTGCCCCGGTTTACAGGATTTCAGCCGCACAGTTGGAAAGCGCCACACCCGCTGCTACAGAAGAATAGGCTAGCAGAAAACAATACCCGCATCTTTATGTGCAGAACCGCCGAAACGCTCTGCTACGGCTTTGAATCGATGCTGGAAAATCGCTTGCAGTTGATTTCTTACAAACAGGTGATTAGCTATTGTACCCAGCAGGGAGTAGCCTACCTTATAATGCACTATGTCAGTCATCTCCACTCCTCCTTCAACGGGCTTGAAATGATGTTGATGATGCCATAAAGCATAAGGGCCAAAGCGTTGTTCATCTACAAAAAACTCCTTCTCTTTCACATGGGTAATCTCGGTCATCCAGTATAGCGGTATGCGCAACACAGGACGAACTGTGTACTCGATGATTTGTCCCGCATACATGAAACTGCCGTGATGCTTGCTGATTACTTTAAAAGACAGCGCTTCGGGCGTAATAAGACTGAGGTTAGCAGGATTACTAAAGAACTCCCATGCTTCCTCAAGAGAGGCAGGGATAAACTGGACGGTTTTTAATGAGTGTGCTTTGCCCATAATTCAAATCTAATACTTGGGTTATAATCACAACGTCCCTACACAGCCCTGTTTAACTAATGAAGTAAATAATCCGAAATTAACAACTACAAGTTGATGATCTTCTCTTTCGGCCACTTGATGGAATAAGAGAACCTGATCTTTTTTGTCTCGCCTGGCGCAAGTGACATATTCCATGTTAAAATACCAGTCTCCCGGTTCTCGTCCGCTCCACCCTTGTCAAGCACTTCTACTTCTATATCTTTATCTGTACTGATAGGATATTGGTCGGTGAGGCTTAGGTTAATTGCGTCCTGCTTATTATTTCTTACTGTAATTTCATAAACTAGCTGCTGCTTTTTATTTGAACCAATAAACTTTACGCTACTAACGTCAGAAAGCTTCTCTCTTTTTATTGCGACACGTTTGTCTCGCCCAAGCGTTAATTGCAACGTATCCGCAACAGTACTCGGATCCACTGCTGTTTTACCCACGAAGGTTCCTTCAAACATTATTTGAGCCGTACCTGCAGTTAGATTTAGTTTCTCCCAGTCCACCAGGTTTGAAACTAAAAAAGCATCAGTATTTAGCTTGGGCGCTGCCTTATACTGGAAAGTAGCCGGTACTTCATAATCCCGCAATGTTACAAACTGCGGCTTGCCGGTTGTAAGCACATCATAAGGTAGATCTACGTCAAAAATCACATTTAATTCTTTGCTGGAAGCAGTAACATAATCTGTCATATTCTGTTTGGTTGTTACTATTACAACCCCATTTGAACCCCTGCTGCCATACAAACTGGTCGCGGATGCATCTTTTAACACATTCACCGACTTTATATCATTTGGATTTAGTTGTTGAAAAACACTTGTTTCAACCGGTACGCCGTCTACAACATACAAGGGCTGATTATTGCCGGAAATAGAACCCTGGCCACGCAATACTATTTTATTCGAAGCACCTGGAACGCCATCTGACTCAACGGTTACCCCTGATACACGGCCTTGTAACACCTGCTGGGGGCTATGCTTTTGCGGAGGTAAGACATATCCAACATAATATGGTAACATCTCCGGTACTACGTTATACAGCGATGGAATTGAAGTAGATAACGATAACTTCACTTTCTTCCAATCAATTCCAGTTGTTTGCGAAATACTTGCCTGGTAATTAATCTTGACCGGGCTTGTTATATTGTCTACTCGTATATTGTAGCTGGCAGACCAGAAAGCATTCGGAGATAGATAAGAAATTCCTATCTGCTTGCCGGTAAAAGCAGAAGTTGCATACAATTGCAACGCTAACCTACCGGAGCTTTTAATGTTTTTAGACTCCTCCTCTTCTACCTGTTGTTTGAGGCTATTAATTGAAGCTTTCAATGCGGCTTCCCTTGTGGTTAACTTATTTAATGCGCTATTTATTTCAACACTCTTCGAGTAGTAATAGTCCATCAGTTTGTTTAACTCAGAAACATTTAGGTTTACTTGACTTCCCTTCACTTCTTTATTTGCATCTAAAACCGATAGGAGGTTGTATTGAACTTTAATTGCCGCGCTGATCTTCGCTAACTCGGATGTCGTAACCTCCATACTATCTCGTAGTGCTATAACACGCCTCGAAGGTTCTGCTGTAGAGAGAAAGTCTTGCGAAAAAGTAGTGCCCATTACCGTTACACCTTCAGGACAACTTATTTGAATACTATTCTGATCTAATGTATTGGCGATATCTTCAATAACCAATTCATTTGTACCCTGTTTAAGGCTAACAGTAGCTGTATGGTACATCTCGGCTCCTCTTAGATACACTTTTACAGATTGCAATTTCGCAGAAAAGGCAGGGTTCTTTAGCTGGGCAAAGCCTTGCGAACAAAAGAATACAGATAATACGACGCCTATGATTTTAAGCATGGCGAGTGGGTTAATGATAAAGGTAACGCACCTAAATCAATAAGTAAAAGCTGCACGTCAGTTAACTAGCATGAAAAAGCCCGCTTTCGCGGGCTTATAATTTATTCAGGTTGCTGTTGGTTGGCTTCACCGGAACTGTTATTGTTCTCATCCTGTGGGCGCTCGGGTCTTTGCGGACGTTGTGGCCTTGGCCTTTCGCCGCGGTCGTCTCTTCTTCTGTCGCCGTTACGGTCGCCGCCACGGTCATCTCTTCTCGGCCGATCGCTGCGATCGCTGCGCTCACCTTCAGGGCGCTCAGGACGCTCTACGTATCCCTCAGGCTTAGGCTGAAGAACCTTGCGGCTCAGCTTGAATTTACCGGTTTTTTGATCGATGCCTATAAGCTTCACTTTAATCTTATCTCCATCTTTCAATACGCCTTCCAACGTATCGAGTCGCTTCCATGAAACCTCGCTTATGTGCAGCAAGCCCTCTTTCCTTGGCAGGAACTCTACAAACGCACCATACGGCTGAATGCTCTTAACAGTTGCATCGTACACTTCATTTACCTGCGGAACGGCTACAATACCCTTAACCCATGCCACCGCTTTTTCAACACTTTCTTTGTTGGTTGAGAAGATACTTACTTCACCTACATTGCCCACCTCTTCGATGTTGATAGTAGTGCCGGTTTCTTTCTGTATTTCCTGTATTACTTTACCACCCGGGCCTATCACAGCACCAATGAATTCTTTTTCAATGAAAAGCTTCTCCATCCTTGGAGCATGTGGTTTAACCTCGCTGCGTGCCTCTGGCATTGCCTCATACATAGCATCAAGAATGTGCAGCCTTCCTTTTCTTGCCTGCTCTAATGCCTCGCGCATCACATCCATGCTCAATCCATCTATCTTGATATCCATCTGCACCCCGCAAATACCATCGCGCGTCCCGGTTACCTTAAAGTCCATATCCCCCAGGTGATCTTCATCGCCGAGGATGTCTGTAAGGATTGCATACTTGTTGTCTGTTCCGCGGGTAATGAGGCCCATAGCCACACCGCTTACATGCTTAGGCAATGGAACACCTGCATCCATGAGAGCAAGCGATCCTGCACAAACCGTTGCCATTGAAGACGACCCGTTCGACTCGAGGATATCACTTACTACCCTCACTGTATATGGGTAATCGTTACCCGGCATCATTTGCTTTAAAGAACGCATTGCAAGGTTGCCATGGCCTACTTCTCTCCTGCCGGGCCCACGCATCATTTTTACTTCACCTGTTGAAAACGGCGGGAAGTTATAATGAAGGATAAACTTCGTGTATTCGCTTGTAGCTGCACTTTCTATCAGCAACTCGTCGAGGGGGGTACCAAGCGTAACCGTAGTTAACGACTGGGTTTCACCACGGGTAAAAAGCGCTGAACCATGTGGCGTAGGCAGCACATCTGTTTCCATTGCCAGAGGACGTACCACATCCAAAGCCCTGCCATCGAGGCGGGTACGGTCATCGAGCATCATGTTCCTTACAACGTCCCACTGGAGGTCGTCAAAGTATTTCTTTGCAAGCTTCTTCGTAACATCGTCAACCTCTTCACCCAGGCTTTCTACAAAACCACTCTTCAGTGCATCAATCGCATCAGAACGCTCGTGCTTACCGCTTCCGCTTTTAGATATTTCGTAAATCTTATCTTTTGCAAAGGATTCAACCTTCGCTCTCAATTCTTCATTGTTCTCAGGCTTTTTGTAGTCGCGCTTGCCCTTTACACCTTTCTTGTCTCTAAGTTCCTGCTGGGCTTTAATCTGTATCCTGATAGCATCATGTGCAATTTGTAAGGCCTTTACAAGATCTTCCTCGCTACATTCCTTGCTTTCGCCTTCCACCATCATCAGGTTCTTTTCGGTGGCAGCAATCAGGAAGTCCATATCTGCGTTAGCCATTTCGCTACGCGTAGGATTTACTACAAACTGTCCGTCTATACGCGCTACCCTGGCTTCAGAAAGCTCTTCTTTAATGGGCACATCAGACACGGCCAATGCTGCGCTCGCAGCTAAACACGCCAGTGCATCGGGTAGTACTTCTGCATCGCTCGAAATAAGCGTAACAAGCACCTGCACTTCGCAGAAATAATCTTCAGGGAACAATGGCCTGAGTGCACGGTCTATTAAACGGCTGATGAGTACTTCGTAATCGCTGAGGCGGCCTTCTCTTTTGAAGAAGGAACCGGGGATGCGGCCTGCCGAAGCAAACTTCTCCTGGTAGTCAACGGTAAGCGGGAAGAATTCTTGTCCTTCCCTGGGTTCTTTATTAGCTACAACAGTAGCCAGCAGCATACAATTGCCTTGGCGTACCGTAACGGCACCATCGGCCTGGCGGGCTAGTTTTCCTGTTTCGATGAATATTTCTTTACCTTGTCCAAGGCTGAAGGAAACACTGATTGGTTGAGTCAACATATTGTTTTGTTTTTGGGACACTGCGCTATCAAAAGCTGCAAGGCGGGACACACTCAGCGGCAGTCGTCAGTTAGTATTACCCCTGCGGGGATGTATTTATGGAGCAATCGAAATTGCCCGGTAGTAAGCAAAATCAATCCCTCATACAAAAACGTATTCCCAACCGCATCAGGTGCCAGTTGGGAATACATTATATCATATAAGATGAGATTATTTTCTTAATCCGAGTTTTTCGATCAAAGCACGGTAACCCTGCAGGTTATGCTTTTGCATGTACGACAGCAGGCGCTTACGCTGACCTACTAGTTGCATGAGGCCACGGTGTGTGGAAAAATCTTTTTTGTTTGCCTGCAAGTGCTTGGAAATGTTGGCAATGCGCTCTGTTAGCAAAGCAACTTGTCCCTCAATGGAACCGGTGTTTTCGGTTTTACCACCGAATTCTTTAAAAATGCTGGCTTTCTTTTCTGTTGTTAAATAAGGCATCTCAATTGTCTTTTAAAAGCATCCAAAACTTTTCTTCTTCTTTTTGTTGCGGCTGCAAAGGTAAGGAAACGAGGCAAAAAGCCCAAAAGTTTGCGTTAAAAATGAGCGGCCGAACTCCTTTTATTGCATGGATTAGTTGCCCTCATCGCTCAGGGAGCTTCAAAACTAAGCCGGCCTGCCCTTTCCTCCAAACCGGGCGGTCCAACCCTTCCGGAAATGGCTGGCAGATTAATTGCAAGCATCCTATGCTAGAAAACAACAATATATGCTCACTGCCAAGATTATAAGGCATCGCCATAAATACCACCATTACCTGAACGACGACCTGAAGGAAGTGAAAGAAGAAACCTTTTTCAAAATCGTGTTTTCGCACCCCGATGAGATGGAAAAATGGAAAGCCTGGTGCCGGAAACATGAGGGAGAATATGACTACGACAAGGAAAACAGTTGCCAGCGGGGCAAGCTACCGGTAATTGAAGCATTCAAGGATGAGATCTGCTGGTGCGATATGATGACCTTTTACCTCCAACATGTGGCCGGCTATGAGTTTTACTCGTCCATTCATCCCTACAAAGGCGAAGTGTATATAAAGAAAGAAGTTCCTGAAGTTTAACGGGTAGTCGTCATGTTATCTATCACGGTTTCTAACTCGCTGATGTTAAATGGCTTGGTGATATAGGCATCGGCGCCGGCAGAAGCGGCTAGCCCCTTTACATCGTTATTTGCGGAGAAAAAGACTACCGGGGTTGTGCTATAGGGCGAGCTTTTAATCAAGCGGGTAGCTTCCACTCCCCCAATCTCAGGAATCCAGTTATCCATCAGGATAACATCGGGTTTATTGTTTTCGAGGATGGAATGGAGATCATTACAGTTGTCGCGGGTTTTCACTGTATAACCCCGGCTTTCCAGTATGACAGTGCACAGTTCAAGCAGCTCCACATCATCATCAAATATCAATACCGTCTTATTCATAGGCACTGCAAAATTAGCGTTTAGTATACGGTTCTGCGTAACTTATTAGGTTTTTAAAGGATTATTAAGGAGCGGCAATAGGGATTAGCTGCAGGAAACGAAGCGCCCTTTTATCTTCTATTGTTGCTTCCTGGGCGTACAATTCCTGGCCGGATACAAAAGCTCTATAGGAGCAACATCTCAATAACACAACAAACAACCTGCCTTCACCATTATCCCCAAGGCCCACATCCGCGTAGATCACCTTCTCCCCCGCACCCGAAAAAATCAGCACGATTTTCTTGGGTTATAGCGTAGATAAAGCGTTATGAAAGCGTAGATAAAACGTCCATAAAGCGTAGATAAAGCGTCCATAAAACGTACGTACCAGTCTGTAATATCAAAATCCAACAATGCTTCTTACTTCTGTGAATGCTGGTTTTCTTCTACCGCCTTACCTCAGCGCACAGCAGGTTGGGCGTTAAATCAGAGTGTGGGTAGGTTATGCTCCGGGCGGGCGGGAAGGTCTAAACCTATACATTTATCTTTGCGCCTAAATTCTTACTGCCACAATGGTAAATATTGGTGTTTTTGGCGTCGGCTATCTCGGAAAATTTCACTTGAATAACTGGAAGGAAATAAGCAATGTTAACCTGGCCGGCTTTTACGACCCTGACGATAAAACGGCTAAAGAGGTTATGGATACCTATGGTATCAAGCGTTATAAAGATGCCGCCGAACTGATGGCAGTTATTGACGCTGCAGACGTGGTCGCACCTACTAACCACCACTTCGAGCTTTGCGAACTTGCCATACGCATGGGCAAACATGTGTTTGTAGAAAAACCGCTTGCCAACACCATAGAAGAAGGCAGGAAACTGGTCGAAATGGCCAAGGAGGCCAATGTAAAGGTGCAGGTCGGCCATGTAGAGCGCTTCAACCCCGCTTTTCTTGCCATTAAGGATGTGGATCTAAAGCCCATGTTTATAGAAGTACATCGTCTTGCTCAGTTCAACCCGCGGGGTACCGAGGTCAGTGTGATACTCGACCTTATGATACATGACATCGACATCATCCTGAGTATTGTAAAGAGCCCGGTAAAAAACATCTATGCAAGCGGTGTGGCGGTTATGACTGAAACACCCGATATAGCTAACGTGCGACTTGAGTTTCATAACGGTTGCGTTGCTAACCTTACAAGTAGCCGCATCAGTATGAAGAAGATGCGTAAGATGCGCCTGTTCCAGAAGGATTCGTATATTGGTATTGATTTCCTCGAGAAGAAGACGGAGATCATCAAGATAAAGGAGGATGTGGACAAAGATGCTTTTGCCTTTGAAATTGAAACTCCGGGTGGCAAAAGAACCATTGCCATTGCTAATCCTTCCATTACAGCCGTGAATGCTATCAAACTGGAACTGGAAGCATTTGCAAACGCTATTGAACAAAACAAACCTACCGTGGTAAATGAAATTGACGGATACCTTGCAATGGAAGTTGCCCACCAGGTTCTCGAAGCCATCAGCAACACCAGTATGCAGGCCGGCTGATATGGTAAACGAACGTACATCTACCCACAATCGTATACACATTGGCTGGTATGTACTTGTGGATGCATTAGCTGCCATGCTGGTGTGGATTGCCCTGTACCTCATAAGACGGCATTACCTAAACCAACCCATTGATGTTGCAACGCTCCTAAACGAAAATCATGGCTTCTTTCTGTTAAGCTGCCTCCTTGTACCGGTTTTCTGGCTTATGGTGTATACGCTTGCCGGCGAGTACAACCACTCTGTATATACACGAAGCAGGTTGAACGAAATAACGAGTAGCTTTTTCCAGGCTTTTATTGGCAGCATAGTTATCTTCTTTTTCCTAATGCTAAACGATGCCACGGGCAATGAGCGCTACTACTATATAACGTTCTCCGCATTGCTGCTTTTGCAGTTTCTGGTTACCACTACTGGCCGGCTGAGTGTTTTAAGCTGGGCTAAGCGGCACTTGCTTTCTGGCAAGGTGTTTTTTAATACGCTTTTTATAGGAAACTCTCCTGAAGGGGTTAGAAGTTATAATGAAATAAAAAAGAACCAGCCTTTCTTAGGTTATAAGGTGATAGGTTATGTGGAAACGCAGCCGGATAGTAAGAATGGATTGTCCTCACTTATGCCTTGCGTCGGCAGCATCCATCAATTGGAACAGGTCATAAGTCAGCACAAAGTAGAGCAGGTCATTATAGCAACCGGCCGAACGCAAAGCACGGAAGTAGAGGACATCATCAACCGCCTGAGCCAGCGAGATGTGTCCATAAAAATGGTAGCAAATACTTTCGATATTGTTACCGGGTCAGTAAAAACAGCCAATGTATTAGGAGCCACTTTTGTCGAGATATCCACTCACCTTATGCCCGCCTGGCAGCTAAACATGAAGAGGCTGTTGGATATAGTGCTTTCCTTAATTGCCATCGTCCTGTTAAGCCCGCTACTATTGTTTGTTGCCTTGCGCACTATGCTCTCTTCCAGGGGACCCGTTATATACAGGCAGGAACGCATTGGTTATCGCAACAAACCTTTTACGATTTACAAGTTCAGGAGCATGTATGCTGACGCTGAAGCAAAAGGCCCGTCGCTATCGTCTGACAATGATGCAAGAATCACTGCATGGGGTAAAATCATGCGCAAATGGAGACTGGATGAACTTCCGCAATTATGGAACATCATCAAAGGAGATATGAGCCTCATTGGCCCACGACCTGAGAGGCGCTACTATATTGACCAGATTAATCAATTGACCCCCTACTACCGCTACCTTTTAAAAATCAAACCCGGGCTTACTTCATGGGGCATGGTGCAGTTTGGTTATGCCTCCAACGTGGACGAAATGATTGAAAGGATGAAGTACGACCTTATCTACCTTGAAAACATCTCACTGCTGCTTGATTTCAAAATCATGATGCACACCCTCAGGATCATCTTCCTCGGCAAAGGAAAGTAACTCCATTGCCATTTCCTTTCTTTATTCACTATCTCCCGCAAAATCTACCATCCTTTCACCCTCTTCCCTTCCTGTCTATGTATCTATAACCATTCCCTCCCATGTCCTCTCTACCCTCCTGTCTATGTACTAAAATCTATATACTATGTACTAACCACCCCTCATTCCTTCGTAAACAACACATTCATCCCTCCCTGCAAAAGCGTCATTTGGTTTTTCTCAGGGTCAAAGGTCATCGTGAGGCGTGCAGGGTCAAATTTGAACTTGTGCATCTCTACTGCTTCAAGAGGAAAAGAGGGCTGCCCCGTAGCTTGCGCCATTAATGCTCCATCTTCCTTAAACACTTTAATCTTCATAGGAAAATTTGCTGCAGCATAGCTGCCCGCATATTTATCCATTAAAGCTTCCGGAACTTTATAGTTGCTAAACGTGGGGATAGTATACGGCTTTTTGAAGTATATGCTCAATGCGCCTATTAAGACGCTGTTTACAGGATAGGCCTCGCCGTTAGAACAATAGGCAATGGACACGTCATCTCCGGGAAAGTAACAAAGTACAGATGAAAAACCATCAATGCCACCGGTATGCCCGTAAGCCTTCTTGTCGTAGAACGGCAACTGGAACATGCCCATACCATATCCTTTATTAATTTCCATCATTTTGGCAAGCGATTCTTTTGAAAGTATTTTATGATGAAACAATGCATCGGCAAATCTTGTAAGGTCCGAAGGAGTTGCCACCAAGGCTCCTGCCCCGCCAGGAATACTCATGTCCGTTTCAGCTTCAGGCTTCCAAATCGCTTTAAAAATAAAAGACTTGCTTTCATTCTTAGCCGTGTTTATGGCACCACCAACATAAGTTGATTTTAACCCCGCCTTGTCGGTTATGCGTTCTTTTATTATCCGGCTATAGGGTTGCTTAGTGATATCCTCCGCAATGTAACCGAGGAGGATATAGTTGGAGTTACTGTAGTTGCTCTTACTGCCGGGTTCAAAATCAGGTCCTGACTTTACCATCATGTCCAACAGTTCCTTCTTTGTTTTAGCTACGGTGTTCCATTTAAGATATTCCTCTCCATCTGTTACGCTATGGATACCTGACTGATGATTCAGTAGGTTAGAAATCGTAATCTTATCCGCATTAGGAATAGTGGGGTAATATTTACTAAGCTTTGTTTCTAACTTGAGCTTACCGCTTTCAATAAGCTGGAAAATCAATACTGCTGTAAACATCTTGGTTATTGAACCAATTCTGTACTTAGTCATTTCATCACTCTTCTGCAAGGCTTCACCTTCTATAGCCTTTCCTCCCACAGCACGGGTATAAACGATTTTACCACCCTGCATAAGTGCTATGCTACCCATGGCTTTGTTATTAGCTTCAAGGACCGTAAAGAAGCTATCCATTTTGGCCTTATTGAATGTAGCGGCTTCCTGCCCGGATGCAGAAATAACTGTCTGCTGTGCATGCGTACTGGCATGACAAACGATGGCAAATGAGGTTAGTGCAAGAAAAACGATTCTGGTATTCATACAGTGGTCTCTATAGACCGTAAATATAAAAATCGGGCAGCAGATTACCGCAGATATAAAACATAGGGGGATGGGTTAAATGATAATCGGCATCCACCTGCTATGAAACGCACTAAACGAAAAAGCATAATCCCTAAGGTTCTCACCTTTCGAGATTATGCTCTCCGCTTTATTTGTTATGATTCCAACGTGGCGTCTGTCCATGACGCCCATGTGGAATTCAACTTTTGCTTATTCGCTATTCAACAACTCATTGTATCAACAACCCTATTGTATAGCTCGCTGTTTCGTTGCTCAGTACTAAACTGTACCTGCCGGGAGCTATAGCTGGGTTAATGTTGAACTGTATAGTTCCTGAAGATGCACTCAACAGTAACGCACTCGTAACAACAGTCCTTCCGTCGATACTAACAATTTTTAAAGAATAATTGCCTGCAGTAACATTATTGTAGCTGATAGACGCCTTGCGGTCAACAACAGGGTTAGGGTAAACACTGATGCTTGGTTCAGCAGTTGCTTTCCTGATGCGCGCTACATTGGAGTAAAAAATCGCGCCGCTTACGCATACTTGCTTCACTCTATAATAAACGTCACTCTCAATTACACCAGCATCCATGAAAGTCTGCACAGCAATAGCTTTGGGCTCCACACTTCCAATCTTGGTGAAGTTACCGGAAATGTCTGCTCTTTCTATCTCGTACACCTTCGCTTTCGAAGCTGCAGCATCCTGCCACTCAAGGCGAATCTTTTCTTTATCCCTTGCAGCGGAAAGCTGTATAGAATTGATGTCCAACGTGCTATTTGCAGAGAAAACGATGCTTAACCTGTTTAAACCCTGCGTACCTGTAGTTTGGTTTAACACCAAAGAGTATTCTTTTCCTTCGTACAATACTTCCTGTGTACCGGTGTAGTTGTCTTTCAGGTAAGCAGTAAGGCTATCCGGTATGTTCATGTCTTCGAAGGTGATGGAGTAAGTACCTGTAATCGTGGTTTTGATACCAAGAGGAATCACTGTCGCTGCAGTAAAAGCACGCGCGTCAGCAGACAAGGCAACACTGTCCGCAGACACGGAGTAAAGGTCTGCTTCTGGGTTCATTAGCTTCTTACCATCAGCCGTTGTAAATGTGGCGGGGCTTATCTTGTTTATAAGGTACATTTTATCGTACTGTCGTCCATTTCTAAACAGCTTAAGCTTCATACCGCTTGCTGTAGTGCTTGCGGATTTAAATAGCCTCACCTCAGTTACCGGTTCCTTATCAGTTTCGTTGAAAGTGATATTGGTATTAGCTGTAACACTTACGAAAATTGCAGCATTAGCAGGGAGTATGAAGTTCTCGCCTACCAATACAGCTTCGTATCCACCCTGCGAACCAAAATTGGCATTCCAAACTGTGTACGTACTGCCCGTTAGGTTGGTAGCTCCTGCTGTTGGCGCTGCCATGTTTACAGGTGACGGGAATGGATTAGATACAAGGTTATAACCGTCGAAACTTCCTTTAGTAAGGCTCACTACCTGCCTGCCAGTATTTACAGAGCCTGTCATGTCGAGCGTTGTGCTAAAGGGCACATAGTTGGTTGTATTAAGGCCTTGTCCTTTTTGGCCTCTAATCATTAGCCTTATACCCTGGTGACGCTTCCACTCGTTAACACCAGTTCCATTAGTATGCGTAAACGCAGCCCATCCTGAGTTGTTATTGTACCAAAACGAAGAAGGGTTATTAAGTTGCGTTACAGTAAAGCCTGCGCTTGCACCCGCTGTACCGGTAATGTCAATATCGTCTAACAACGTTGTTAGCGCTTTACCTGTTGTGAAAGGGTGACCATAAAACCTATACACCCTTTTGCCACCCGGTATAAATGTTTCAATATTTACATCACCGATTATCTCGTAAAGTGCCGCACCTGCAGCATCTGTAGGAATAGCAGCAATGCTGGCAGTTTGAATGGAATCGGATTTCAAAGTCAGGTATCCGTTCGTACTAAGGTTACCCCTTTCAAGGCTTACAAATCCTTTTATATTCAATGCACCGGCAAGTATTACTCCAGCCTGGTTTTCTATAATAAGATCTTTAATCGTGTTGTTTTCAAAAGTATTCGCTGCAATAGTCTGAGCAGTTATACCTGCAAGTGCAACGGAACCAGCAACCGCATTGATAATACCGTTGTTGGTTATAGTTCCTGCGATAGTAAGTTGGCCACCTGCTACTTCAACGGAAGCACCTGAAGCTACAGTAATATTTCTTGCAGCCCCGGTACCTGAAATCAACATAGGATAGTTAGGAACTGCGGCAGGAATGGTAACATCGGTAGTATTTGTAGGCAGGTTGTTGCAATACCAGTTGGCGTTGTTACTCCAATCGTTGCTGGCCATCCCGGTCCATGTACCTGATGAAGCTATGCTGACAGATGTTGTTGTTTGATAAGTAGAACAACCCGGAACGGTGATAGAATAGGTGATAACATAATTACCGACATCAGAACTATTGAGGTCAATTTGCCCGTTTACCGCATTGATAACTAATCCTGAGGTTGAAGAGAAAACCCCGCCTGTCGTACCAGTTATTGTGGCCGCGGCAGTGCCCCCATTCAGGCAAAACTGTGTAGCGCCATAGCTAATGGTGGCGAAGGGTGCCGGGTTGATGTCTATGTTAGTTGTAGTTACAAACGAACTACATCCACCGGATGCATTTATCGTATATGATACAACATATGAACCCGGTGTTGAAGCGGCGAGGTTAATAGTGCCGGTAGCTGAATTAATAGAGAGACCGGTTGAAGAAGAATATGTTCCGCCTGTAGTGCCGCTAAAGTTCACTTGAGCTAATCCACTGTTAGAACAATATGGTGTTCCTGCGTAGGAAATGGTTGCTGCGGGCACCGGGGTTACGGTAAGGGTAGCAGCCGATGAGGTTGCAGTTCCGTTGATGTTAGTAAGCACGGCCCTGTATTTATAATTATTCAACCCTGTTACATTGCCAATGCTGAGTACGGCAGTTGTAAAATCATTATAAACCCCACCGTCAGTAGCGGCACTGATGTTAACAAAAGTCCCTGTATTCGCATCGCGCTGCCAAACGATTGTAGGCGTAGGCACAGCACTGTTACTGATGCTAAACGTAGTGGCATTACCATTACATACCTGCTTGCTTTCAGGTGCTGCGCTAATTGTTAAGCTATTCGTATTTCCAAGCTGGAACGTACCAAACGCAGTAAGTCCGGTAACCTGTGTGGCATTACTACCTGCTGAAGAAACAGTTGTGGTGTTCCATGTAGCTGATGTTAGGCGTCTGGCAGCAAAAGTAGCAGGAGTTGCACCTGCATCTACATCGTTACTTACAAAATTGAAAGTGGCGGCAAAACTGGTAAACCCTGCTACATTATTATTTACCAGGGTCCACGTCCTGTTTACACTTGAGGAAGCATTGAGGCCGGAAGCGTCAATATCTGAATGGTCACCATCAGAGGTGGAAGCCGTGATGCTTCCTGACCCTGTTGTCGTTCCATTGAATACAACAGTAACGGGCGCGTAGTTAACTGCACCCCCAATTGGAAATGTTCTTGTTACAGAAGTTGCATTCGGCACTTGCATTTCCAGGTTGCCCTGTACATATTTACCTGCGCCTGCGCCATTTATAACGCCCGTTGCTGACAGGGTTAGTTTATTGGCTCCAGTAATGATTCTTCCGTTTACGAAGTTCAGTGTAGCGCTTACTGTTCTGTTTGCATTTAAGGAAACGCCATTAGTATTATTAATAGAAACGATAGGCGGAACCTGTGTTACCGGAAACTCAGCACCCGTAATTTGCAATGCGCTGCCCTTGTATTCTAATGTTGCTGATGTTCCATAAGTTGGGGCAGCAGATACAGAGGCTGTGCCCTGCATTGATAAAATACCGGAAACAGACACACCGGTAGCGGTTTTTACGCCCGAGCCTGATACAGTAAGGTTAGTGTAAGAAGCTGCCCGTACAGATTGGTCTCCGGGATGGCTATAATTTACGGTTGCACCCACACCATTGAAAAGCAAGTTGGTTGTACCAATAGTTGTAATTGCAAAAGGGGTTGAACCTGCAAGCGTTAATGAGGGAGAACTTGCCTTGGTAACCATATCGAATGTAGACACGTTGAGGTTTGTTGAACTTGTGGTGACAATTGAACCGCCAACAGATAGACTTCCCGATGTAAGGTTGAAAGTTGCGTTATTAAGCTTTGCGTTAGCTACTGTGGAATTAAGTGTAAGATTTCCTGCTATACTAAGGGAATTGATAGAAGAGTTTACCACGATAGTGGTTGTCGCATTTCCGGATGGCGCTGTGGCATTATTACAATCAAAAGCGGAAGTAGTAATAGACCCGGCCCCGCTAATATTATAGGTTCCATTCACCTTAATGGAAGTCGCCGATGCAGGGGCGGCTATTTTACCCGTTACAGTAAGGGTAAACCCAGCGCCTACCTGCAGAGTTCCTGATCCTGCTCCATTGGTAGGTGCGGAAAAGCTTATAGTGTTGATTGTTCTGTTACCGTCTACTGTTAAGGTATTTCCATTTCCTATCACCACGTCATCTCCGGCACTTGGTATCACACCACCCGGCCAGGGAGCGTTGGGTACTGTTGAACTCCAGTTACCGCTGCCGGTGGTCGTTATAGTTGCTGCGTTCACTGTTGTGGAAAACAACAACCCTAAAAATAAAAATGTTGAACTAACTACCAGGTAAGATTTGTTCGCAATGCCATTGTTGCTTGCGCCGTGGTTTTTCATAAACTAACTTTAAGACTGAATAACATTTGATATAACGGCGCAAAACTATATGTGCTACATGGGAGAAAGCTCGCTCTTCACTTAAGATCAAATTAATATAATCATCAAAGTGTTAGGTATTTATATGGGTTTTTAAACAGCTCGTTAGTTTGAAGGCACAACTATTACTCATTAGGCTGTTCTTCAATTAGTTGGATAATAAATCTACTTGTTGCAGCCTTAAAGCTAATTTAAGGTTTTTGTTTAAACAGCTTAATTATTCAGTATATCTAAAAGGCTATAAAGTAGTGGCACCTGGCTCTTAGACAACTTCAAAAACGCGTCTTCAATTGTAAACCACCCTGCCCTGTCTATTTCCGGAATCTTAATATAACGTCCGCTCTTGTATGGGTACTCTACCACACATAGGTTGCTTGTAATGCTGCTAACGTCTAAGTCTGCTTCCACAGCAAAAGCAGTTATTTGCTTGCCCGCTCGCGTGGTGATAACATCAAGTTGTATAAAGCTGCCATCTATCTCTTGCCCTAGCTCTTCGCTAAATTCCCGCTTTGCCGCAGCTAAACTGTCTTCGTTTTCATACTCACCCTTGGGAATTGTCCACGCGCCGTTGTCCTTATACTTCCAGTAAGGTCCTCCTGGATGTGCAAGTAGAACCAGAAGCTGTTTTTCTACATACTTATAGGCGAGTATACCCGCGCTTTTTCTTGACATACCTTGCTTCTGCAATATACGGCAGCCCTCACCGCTAACCTGCAGCAATTTTAAGGAAGCGCACTCACACTATCTAGTAGTCGGTCGTCTTACGTCTCATGCTCCGCGTCTCACGTTTCACGTATTTAATATTTTCTGCTATTTTTGCGCCCCGCAGGTCCGATAGCTCAGTTGGATAGAGCAACTGCCTTCTAAGCAGTAGGTCTCAGGTTCGAATCCTGATCGGATCACATTCTAAGGAAGCACCTGCTTCCTTTTTTACTTATGGAGGTAAAAATTGAAGAAAGTTGGAGAAGTTCGCTTGAACAGGAGTTCAGGAAAAATTATTTTCTCCAGCTTGCCACACATTTAAAAACGGAAAGAGAAACGGGGGCCTCCATCTACCCGCCGGGGTCGCTCATCTTTAATGCATTTAGTCTCACGCCTTTTCACAAGGTAAAAGTCGTAATACTGGGGCAGGATCCTTACCACGGCAAAGGACAGGCACACGGACTTTGTTTTTCTGTTCCAGAAGGTATTACTCCTCCCCCTTCGCTCATCAATATTTTCAAAGAACTCAAAACAGACCTTGATATCCCTTTGCCTTCACACGGTAACCTTACTCACTGGGCACAACATGGCGTTTTGTTGCTGAATGCCGTATTGACTGTAAGGGCAAACGAACCTGCAAGCCATGCTAAAATCGGTTGGATGGATTTTACTACTGCCGTCATCCGTAAGCTTTCTGATGAAAGGGAAGGTCTTGTTTTTCTTTTATGGGGCAGGTTCGCCCAGGAAAAACAGGTGTTTATCGATGCAACCCGGCATCATGTACTAAAAGCAGCACATCCCTCACCCTTTAGTGCAGATAAAGGTTTCTTTGGATGTAAGCACTTTAGTACCACCAACCAATTATTGGAAAAACAAGGACTCGAACCTATAGACTGGAGGCTACCATGAAATGGATAAAAGAAATATTCGCTAAGCTATGGGCGGTTTACACCCTTTTGGTCTTCCTCGTTACCATGTTCATCTTTGTTTGGCCTATCCTGGTCACCTACCTAATCAGGGACCCATTGGGAACGGAGATATTCCGGAGGATTTCTAAGTTCTGGATGACGTTATGGTTATACCTCATTGGCTGTACCATCACCGTGAGAGGCAGACACCATTTCTCTGAAGGCCAAACCTACATTGTTACCTGCAACCATAATTCCTTTATGGACATTCCGCTCACAACGCCATTCATTCCTGGTCCTAATAAAACCATTGCGAAGAAGAGCTTCGCACCCATTCCATTCTTTGGTTGGATCTATTCCAGGGGCAGCGTGTTGGTTGACAGGAACAGTGATGCAAGCAGGCGTAAGAGCTATGAGGATATGAAAAAGACACTGAAAAGTGGACTTCACATGTGCATCTACCCTGAAGGAACGAGAAACCGTTCCGCTGATCCATTAAAGTCATTTTATGATGGCGCTTTCAAACTTGCTGTTGATACAGGCAAACCCATAATTCCGGCCCTCATCTTCAATACGGCCAAAGTCATGCCGGCAAACCAGACCATGTATATCCTGCCCCATAATATCAGCCTGCACTTCCTTGAACCCGTGCCTACAACGGGACTAACCTCCAGGCAATTAAGGGAAAAAGTGTTCAAGATCATGTGGGACTATTATTCCGTCCACGCGCATTGACTTGGAAAGATCTGGTCATTTTAAAAAATTAAGAGGCGTTGAACAATTTTTTATTAAATCAGTTCACCCAATATCTTTGTGTTTCATATAACAGTTAGTTTTGGTTCCGACCCCTGTTTCTACAGGGGTCATTTATTTCTATGAAACAGACAATACCGCTTAAATTCACTTACAGGGATAAAGAATATAAGGGAGAGCTTACCAGCGTAACCGGCGCCGGTTCATCTTCCCTCTTTTACTTGTTTATAGACAATTACTTCCGCGGACAGTTCTTTTACAGCGATTCCGAAAAACGCTGGATCTTCAAAAGCAACGATGGCATGTTCGAAGATTTGGAAGACTATTTCGAAAGGGCCATCACTTCCATTTAACGCAATAATCTATTCACAATTTACTATCCGCCATACCCTTTCCGCCACAACCTCTTAACGCCAGGTTAAACCCCTACTGCTGTTTACCTGCCGCATGATAATTGCAATAACTAATAAAACAGGCAATATGGGCAAAGATCACAGGGGCAAACCTTCAGGCATCAATAAGATAGAAGGCTTGGGCGCAGGCTTCAATCCAGACATCTTACCTGACGATCGGTATATTAAAAACGAGGATACTTTACAGGATGGTGTACGCGAACTACACCCTAACAGGCACACAACAAAAACAAGATCAACCAGGGCAGCAAAGAAATAAACATATCGGCCCTACCTAAAACAAAGAAGACTGAGCATTCAGTCTTCTTCTTTTTTTATAAGTTGAAGCTTTCATGTAGTGCCGGAGCAATCACCTCCCTGAAATTTTTCTTCCTTAACTTTTCTGCAAACACCGTGATCACCTCCGCCTCTCCATGTACAAGAAACAGCTTTTCAACCACTTCCGTATTTTGCTGCGACAGAAACTGCGTCAAATCTTCGTAGTCACCATGCGCACTCATGCTGCGCATCGTTCCTACCTCGGCTTTTACCTCATACTCTTCTCCAAATATCTTCACTTTCTTGGCCCCATTCATTAGTTTGCCACCAAGCGACTCCGGTTCGCAATAGCCTACTATCAAGATGGTGGTCTCCGGTTTCTCGATGTTGTTTTTGATGTGATGCTTTACCCTTCCCGCATCAGCCATTCCACTGGCAGATATGATGATACAAGGTTCGTCTTTAAGGTTCAGCGCTTTGCTTTCATCGGCACTTTCTATATACTGTAACCCTCGAAAATCAAAGGGATCTGCATCGGTCTCTAATAGCTTCTTGATACGCTTATTAAAATAAGGGCTATGCTGCTTAACAACAGCCGTTGCCTCCATACTCAACGGGCTGTCTACATACACTTTTGTGCGTAAGTTGCCTTCAAGCGAAATGTGGTTGAGAAAGTACAGCAGTTCCTGTGTTCTGCCCACGCTAAAGGCAGGTATTATCAACTTGCCCTTTTTCTCCACACAGGTCCGGTTGATCCACTTCAGCAAATCGTCCTGTGTGCTAAAGATGCCGTCGTGCAGGCTGTCGCCATAGGTGCTTTCCAATATGATGTAGTCTGCCTGCGGAAAAGGTGCAGGCGAACGTAAAATAATATCCCGGTACCTGCCTACATCTCCGCTAAAACTTACTTGCTTTGTCTTTCCCTCTTCTGAAATCCTTACATGTACAGCAGCACTACCAATAATGTGGCCTGCCTCAGTAAACATCACTTCTATACCCTTATCAACGGGTACCCAGTTATCGTATTCAATCGTTTCAAACAAATCCATGGCAGCCACTACATCTTCCGGCGTATACAAGGGCTCGTACAATGGCAGGTTCTGCTTCGCTCTCCTCTTATTGATGAACTTTGTATCATCTCTCTGGATAATAGCCGAATCTTCTAGCAGAATAGCCGACAAATCTCTTGTGGCAGGTGTACAAAATATCCTCCCCTTAAACCCTTCCTTCACCAGTTTAGGTATGAGGCCTGAGTGGTCAATATGCGCGTGCGACAATAGGAGATACGTTACCTCCCCTGCCTCAAATCCAAAGCGCTGATTTAGCTCGGCTGTTTGTTTACCTGCACCCTGGAAAAGGCCACAATCGAATAATATCTTTCGCCCGTCTTTTAAACTAAGTAAATGCTTGCTGCCGGTAACCATTCCCGCAGCGCCATGAAAAGCTATTTTCATAAGTTATGTTGAAGCCTAAAGATAGGAATGGTAGCAACGCAACTTATTACTAAAAATGGATGTTTAAATCCAGTCAAACAATGTATTGCGCATGCTATTTCCGCTAGCTTGCAATGTGCCATTGGGCAGCTGCCTTGCACCTAATCCATATTGCTTATAGTCTTCTCCTGTTCCTATTCACCTATGCAAGCCCTGTACAGGCATACTACAAGCAGCTTCCTTTAATCCTTCAATGCTCCCTCCCAATTCTCTCACGGTGCTTTCTCTATGATAACGCTTATCCCTAAAGTATCCTTTTCCGGGCATATTGCTTAGGTATTCCGTAGATATCCCGTAGGTATTCCGTCCCAAATTTCATTTTCCCCTCTCATAACGCTCTATAACAACTGAAATATGACAGATATCGTCTGCCATATTTCCATGACATTTGTCATTGTTTGAGAATACCTCTCCCCTTCCCTGGTTGGTTTTAAGCGCTCAGCGTATCCTACTTTCCAAAACGCTATAAGATTATCCTTGGAAGTTCAAAAACTGCAAAAGATGGGATGACCCGGAAGCAATGGAGTAGCGAAAGGTCTGGCTTATTTCCTTATACAGTAACTTCTGCACCGCGCACTTTACGGCGGTAATTCTTGAACAGGCTGTGCCATTGTATTTTCAAAACACCCAACACGCCCTCCTTGATAATGCCTTTATGCATTTTACTGGTGCCTTCCTTTCTGTCCACGAAAGTGATGGGCACTTCTTTTATCTTGAACCCAAGTTTCCAGGCTGCAAACTTCATTTCTATCTGGAATGCATACCCTACAAACTTTATCTCGTCAAAATTGATTGCTTCAAGTACCTGGCGTCGATAGCATATAAACCCGGCCGTTGGATCGTTCACGGGCATCCAGGTGATCATTTTTGTATAAATGGCCCCTCCTCTTGAATAAAAACGCCTGTCCCAGGTCCAGTTGGCAATTCTGCCTCCTCGTACATACCGGCTGCCGATGGCTACATCAGCACCATTCCTGCATGCATCATAGAGCCGCTCAAGGTCCCGGTGGTCGTGGGAGAAATCAGCATCCATCTCAAACACGTAGGCATAGCCTTTCCGCAAAGCCCACTTGAATCCATGAATATAGGCTGTACCCAGTCCCAGTTTGCCTTTGCGTTCCTCAAGAAACAATTGGGTGGAATACTGTGGAATCAGCGACTTCACAATGGAGGCGGTTCCGTCTGGCGATCCGTCATCTATTACTAATACATGAAACTGCTGGTTAAGACCGAATATAGCGCCTAAAATACCTGCTATATTTTCTTTCTCGTTATAAGTTGGTATAATTACAAGCTTCTCCAAGTGGCTAGTGTGAGCGGCACGAAATTACATTTTCTGTCCCTATCAGCATCATCTGGTTTCACTTTGATACCAACATCTAGTTAGTAACAACTTTTTTAACAATGGTCCGGTGGAATATTTCGGAAAGCTTTTGCTTGGTATGTAACGAGAACTCTCCCTCCATCATCCAGTTGTAGTAGCCCGGTTCTTTCTTCAAAACATCAGCCACCGGTTTGCCTTTGTGTTTACCAAAGTTGAATACCTCTACTCCATTCTGCAGCACAAACCGCCTCGAGAAATCAACTATTTCCTCTTCGCCGGTTGCTTTACAAATAGTTTCTACCGTGTGCCCAAGGTTAGGGTAGCGATGCAACTGCGCACACAGCACTTCAAAAGTAGCCGAAGCGTCTACTTCAGCACTATGGGCTCCGTCAAGTGTTTTGTCGCAATAAAATTTATATGCGGCTGCCAATGTCCTCGGCTCCATCATATGAAACACCTTTTGAACATCCAGCAGTTTTCGTCCGTCAATTTTAAAGTCTATACCTGCCCGCAAAAATTCTTCCACTAGCATAGGTATATCAAAGCGATTGCTATTGTACCCGCCAATATCCGAGTTATCCAAAAATTGCTTCAGCTCGTTTGCTACTGCTTTAAAGCTAGGCGCGTCTTTTACCATTTCATCCGTAATGCCATGCACTGCCGTTGCACCTGCCGGGATGGGTATCAAAGGGTTGATCAGTTTACGCTTCTTTACCTGTTCGCCATGCTGCGTTATTTTTACCAGGGCAACTTCTACAATGCGGTCTGTTGCCACGTTAACGCCTGTGGTCTCCAGGTCAATAAAAACGATCGGGCGAGTGAGTTCAAGCTTCATTACAACGTTTATGCGGCTAAGTTACTCTTTCAATCCGTCATTAGGCTATCGGTATAGCAATATTTAACCCTGCAAAAGCAACGCCGTTAAAAACACTCAATTTATACATGATACCTAATCTACATTTCTACTTAAGCAGCATCTGCCTCAACGCCGCTGAATCGCCTTTAAACACATTAAAATCTACTTTCCATTTAATCCCATTCACCGTCCCCTTGTCGTTATGTTGCCAAAAATGCCAGGGCCGGTCTATCTCGGGCTCAACCATACGGTAGTAATGTGCTACCCAGAGAGGGAAACTATCAAATTCCTTTCCCATGTAATCCCGGTAAAAGTTAGCGAAGGTGTAAATAATAGGCTTCGCTTTATACCGCTTCTCCAGCACACTTAAAAAAAGCGCTAATTGCTTCCGCACCGTGGCAGGGCTCAGTCCATTCAACGTTTCAATGTCAACCACAGGAGGCAGGTCGCCCTTTTGTAGATCTGCCACCGCTATAAAGTTCTCTGCTTGCTTTTCCACCGCTATGCCGGGCACAAAAAAATGATAAGCGCCTCTCGGTATACCGGCCGCCTTGGCTTCCCTCCAGTTATAAAAAAACTTCCGGTCTACAAGGTCGCTGCCTTCGGTTGCTTTTATAAAGGCAAAGCCAATGCGCAGGCCTCCTACCTCCATCGCTCTCACGCTTTCCCATCCTATTGTATGTTGGTACCGGCTTACGTCTATCCCGTGCAGCTTATAGCCTTCGGGAATGGCGATAGAAAAGCCGGGATATTTTATCCGCTCAGCCCTTTCCTCTTTTACTTCAATACTCAACACATACAAGCCAATGCCGGCCGCCACAAACAACAGTACCAGTGTAAAGAATATAGCCACGTTCTTATAAGCCGTCATCAACAGCAAGATAACAGCTTTCAGTTGCAAATTGCTTGGTGCCCCATGTTATTGTATTACTTTTATCCATATAACTTAATATCATGACTACTATCAATGTCTACCTGACTTTCGATGGCAACTGCGAAGAAGCTTTTCAGTTTTATCGTTCCGCATTTAAAGGCGAGTTTTCCTATGTAGGGCGTTTTAAGGATATGCCGCCACAGGAAGGCGCACCAGCCGTTAGCGAAGAAATGGGCAACAAAATCATGCACATTTCCCTTCCCATAAGTAAAGAAACCGTTTTGATGGGCAGCGATACTGGTGGCGATTGGGGAGGTGCAAACCACAGAAAAGGAAACAACTTCTCTATCTGTGTAAGTCCTGACAAGAAAGAAGAAGCCGACCGCCTCTTTGCAGCACTAAGCGAGGGCGGCAAAGTAAATATGCCTTTGATGGATACCTTCTGGGGCGACTATTTTGGTATGTGCGAAGACAAGTTTGGTGTAAACTGGATGATGAGCTACAATGAACAGTACGCTGAGAAGATGAAGGCTTAGTTAGATCAGGATTGAAGCTCAACAAAACCGACGTTTGCAGAAAAGAAAAAGCAGGCGTACTTCAGTTCACCTGCTTTTTCTTTCTAGCTAATTTGTCTTAAGGGTTCAGCTTGGCAAACAGAACGCCTGCAACCGTACTTTGAATAGTTCCATATACTATCCAGCTAGCTATCATGGCTATCGTAATGTCCTGTATAGCACAGAACGTAATCCACATCACCGGAATGAGGCCCACCAATGTGTACATCAATCCAAACTCCAGCCCACGTAACAATTTACCTCCCTTAAACAGTGGCTTGAAGCGATCCCAGAACCAGGATAGTGCAAAGCTGATAACAAAGGGATGCAGGTAAAACAGCACACTCTTCACCGTGCTGTGCGCGTCAAACAAGTTGGTTTCCAAAATGTATTCCTGGAAAAGGAATGGAAAGAATTGTATGGCGATAAACAGTTGGGTAGCGCTTATTACGAACAAAAGCAATCCTGCTAAAAGGCCACACTTTAGTATCCGGTTCATCAAATGGGTTTTTAAAAGCAAAAAGTAGTTAGCCTGCAAGTTAGCGCAGAAGCTGTTAGGTCAGGCATTTGAACCTGCTTTCTGTTGAAAGCTTTGCAACAAATAGCCAAAAATCACCACCAGTCCCGCCCCCATTACGTTTAGCCACAGGAACCCAAGACCTATAGTTCCTTGCGAATCAAGAACAAAAAATAGTATAACAAAGGCTTCCGCCAGCAAGGCACCATAAAATATCGCCCGCGCCCCTATTTTTTTAAAATAAAAAGCCACAAGGAATATCCCCAAGATAACGCCATAAAATATTGAGCCCAACACGTTCACAGCTTCTATCAGGCTGCCCATCCTATTGGCAAATTGCGCAACAACAATGCAGAACAGACCCCAGTAAAACGTCATCCACTTAGATAGCTTGTACTTCCTCGCTTCTTCTATATCGGTGTGCGTAGGGTGTTCGTGCTGCTTTTTGTATCGCCAGTAAAAGTCAATCATCGTACACGATGCAAGTGAATTGAGTGCAGCAGCAATCGAGCCCCAGGCCGCAAGGAAGATAATGGCAATTAGAAGCCCTACCAATCCTGCCGGCAATGTGTCCACAACAAAGCGCAGGAAGATGTAATTGGTATCATTGGTGTCAATGGAGGCATCGGCCTCTTTAAGCGTTTCCTTATAAGCTATTCGTAAGCTATCAAGCCTCTTATTACCTTGTTGAAGCTGCAGCTTCAATGCATCATCCTCTTTATTTTTTACGTATTCCCTCACTACCTGCTTATGGCTAAGGGTAAGTGTTTCGTAGCCTTGTTCAAGTTGCTTCAGCTTGTTGCCATGACTCGTGGAGTAAACCTTCGCACTCACTGCGGGATTATGAAAAATGGGACCTTTATTAAACTGGTAATAGGTAAACAGCAGCGCTCCCAACAGCAAAATGGCAAATTGCATGGGAACTTTCACAATACCGTTCATTAATAACCCCAACTTACTCTGTGTATTGTTCTTGGCAGTGAGGTAGCGTCCCACCTGGCTTTGATCGGTTCCGAAATAAGACAAAGCAAGAAAAAAACCACCTACAATGCCGGAGATCAGATTGTATTTGTCTTTCCAGTTAAACCCTTCTTCGCTTACACCCGTTGTAATTACGTTTAGTTTTCCCATTGCACCACTCACGTGCAGTGCGTCGCTAAAGCCTACGTCATCTGGTAGATAACTCACCAGCAGGTACCCAACAAAGAATAAACCCGCGAAGATGATAATGAGCTGTAGTTGTTGTGTATAGGCTACCGCCTTGGCCCCACCGCTCACCGTATAAATAATGAGCAGTCCTCCCATAAGTATGTTTGTAAAATAAATATCCCATCCAAACAGCGACGATAAAATGATAGATGGAGCATAAATGCTGATGCCTGTTGATACTCCTCTCGATAATAAAAACAGGAATGACGTTAGTGTCCTTGTCCTCAAGTCAAACCGCTGTTCCAGGTATTCATAAGCTGTAAAAACTTTAAGCCTGTTGAACAGTGGTACGAAGCTTATACAAATAACCACCATCGCAAGTGGTAGCCCGAAGTAATACTGCACAAAACGCATCCCGTCGGTAAAAGCCTGCCCGGGTGCAGATAAAAAGGTGATGGCACTTGCTTGTGTACCCATAATGCTAAGCAACACGAGATACCACGGCATGCTGCGATTACTTAAGAAATAACCTTCGAGGTTTTTCGATGTCTTGCTTTTGTAAAGGCCGTAGGTTATTATCAGGAGTAAGGTTGCAGCAAGAACAATCCAGTCGAGGCTACTCATGCAAAATATTTAGTAAACCAGGTAAAGAAAATAATGAGTACCGCAAGTACTAAAACTACAAACCAATACCACTGCCGCCAACTTTTGAACAATGGAATATCTTCTTTTTCCATGCCCCTAAAATACAAGGATATTCCAGTATTATGGGCTCCGCTGCTCTTCCTGCTATCTTCTACAAAAAAGCCTGCGCACAATGCACAGGCTTTTCAACTGATATTGAATTTACTAAATTATCTTCCCGATGCCTTAATACTTGCCATCAGCTCTGTATTAAACTGCTGCTCATTTAGCAGTTGCTCCAATGTAAGGTGCATACGATAGCGCCAATAGTGCCTAGGATTAGAAGGTACATTTATTCTTTCTTCTTCTGCATTTTCTCTTCTTATGGATTCGTCAATGCCCATAAGATCCTGCAACTGGAAGATGCTCCACATTGCCGGTGAATAGAGATGTTGGAATACAATAGCCTTGTTTATCCAGGGCTCGCATGTATCAGGCGCAGTGCCTGCCTGACCAAGTTCTGAATTATAGAAAGTTTGTGTACGTTGCTTATTTTCTTCCCACCATCCCCTGATCGTACTCATATCGTGCGTGGAAGGTGTAACAACGCTCAGATAGGGTGCATCAGCGGGATGAAAGAACGTCTTCTTAGGATCTTTAGGCATCCGCTGTATCTCCAGGCTCAGGATACCTAGTTCTTTCATTACGCCCGGTACGCTCGCAGGCACCATACCTAAATCTTCGCCACATATCAACATGTTAGTAGCGCGCTTCAGTTCTGGCAATTTGTGCATAGCTTCTTCTCTCCAAAAGTTGTCCTGCCTTTCAAAGAAGTAGTTCACATACAATTGGTAAAGCTGGTGCTTGGTATTTGCATCCAGGTTATGGTATGATGCCGTATCCTGCATTCCAAATCTGAAATGGTATCCCTGGCCGTGCGAACCCTCTTCTTCAAACAGGATAACATTCGAAATTAGGTCAAACAGTCCTTGCTTTATCCATTGGTTGTGCTGGTTATCTTCTTGTTTATCAAAATAGTCCTGTACAAGTTTTTGTGTAGCAAACTCAGGTTTCAGGCTGTACATACCATAACCGCTGCTCGTCAGGAACTTTTCCTTTACACTGTCCTGTACATCATTGAAGGTGCTCCACAACACATCATCATTAATGAACGGCATACAATAACGCTGTTGGTCAAAATAAAGATGCCGTTGGTTAAACTCGTTTACATGAATTGGAATAGCCGGAACAAAATGTCCCATAATTCCTTCTACTGCGTGCATTGGAATACTCCATATCCTAAAAAAGCCAAGGATGTGGTCAATCCGGAATGCATCAAAGTAATTGCTCATCTGCTCAAAGCGCTGGCGCCACCAGGAGAACCCATCTTCCCGCATTTTCTGCCAATTGTAGGTTGGGAAACCCCAATTCTGACCCTTGACAGCGAAGTCATCAGGCGGAGCGCCTGCCTGCATATCCATGTGGTAAAGCTCAGGATGCTGCCAGGCATCACAACTATTGCGGTAAATGCCGATGGGAATATCACCTTTCAAAATAATACCGTTCCTATGGGCATATTCAGTCGCTCTGCAAAGCTGGGTATGCAGCGCATATTGTACATAGTAATGAAGAGATATATCGTCTTTTGCCTGCTTGTTGCCCAGTAGCTTTTTTGCCAGGGCTGCTGAGTAAACGCAGTATTCTTCAGGCCATGTTTTGAAGTCAGCCGTACTAAACTTGTCCCTCAGGTAACAAAAGACAGCATAAGGTACTAACCAATGATCGTTCTTTTCAAAAAACTGCTTATAGGTGTCAGTTTTGAATATCGTATTCTTCTGCGTAGGGTAAATGCGCTTCAGCAGGTCCCATTTAAGTTTTACTACTGTATCAAAGTCTATGTCCTTCTCCTCGTTCAATCGTTGCTTCGCGTCTGCAATCTCCTTCTTAATATCTTCCTGCGCACCATCAGATAATAGTGCATCAAGATTCAGGTAAATTGGATTTAAAGCAAACGCTGAGATAGCAGAATAAGGGTATGAATCAAGCCATGAATGGGTAGCTATCGTATCGTTCACCGGCAGTATCTGAACCAGCTTCAAGCCTATGTTCTTAGCCCAGTCAACCAAGAGCGGCAAGTCGTTAAATTCACCAACACCCAGGCCATTTTCACTTCTTAACGAAAATACAGGTATGGCTACCCCTGCCCCTTTCCAATGCGTATTGGGCAGCACAGCAAATCCATCATTGATGATGGCAAATGCGT
Source organism: Bacteroidota bacterium (assembly GCA_023433265.1). Classification (GTDB taxonomy): domain Bacteria; phylum Bacteroidota; class Bacteroidia; order Chitinophagales; family Chitinophagaceae; genus JAEZDR01. Next base: position 30,953 of record JAEZDR010000169.1, read on the forward strand.
CAGCTTCCGGCTGTTGGTACAGAATGCGATTGTTGCTCCTTTCGTAATGAATAAACTTTTGTTGAGCTGTGTTGTAAACCCCGTACTTATAAAGGACAGGAAACGACGATCCCGAAAAATCAACGCCCACTTCATAATAATCCTTGTCTGCGGCCTTCGTCATTAACAAAGGTTCATCCTGGTTCCACAGCTTCAAAGGAGGGTTTGCCCCTACAATGCATAACACCTCATCTTGACTTAGCAAGGGAGCTTTGCATCTAAAAAGGTGTGTAGCTTTACCAGTATCCGCAACCGCAGGCGATACGGAACTGCTGTTTAATAGGACCTTTTTAAAAGGCTCCGTATAAAATACATTCTCAAAATATCCTGGATGATTCCACGAGTCAGCAATAAACAATTTGCTGTTGGCAAACATGCTTTTATCTATCTGTTTGTCGGTTCCCGCGTCTATCGAAAAAGTACCGTCAATGTTCTTTAATACGTAATTATAAACGATTGGCGTTGCAGGCAGATCGGACGCCTTAAAAGACAAGTATCCGTGCCAATGCTCATCATTCAAATACGTTAGCGGGAAGGCGTCTGAAACATTGCCACCCCCTAGCAAGGGATGGTTGCCAGTGATGAACAACTGCTCGCCGAATTTTGTGTGAAACTTCAGGATGAAGTGTACAACAAACGTCTTTTCTCCTGTCGCATCAGATCCGCGAACGGCTTTAACTGATCTTTTCTTTGTTGGTACGTTTTCCTTTAAAGCCGCTTGTTTGGTCGCTTTTGTACTAGCACCCTTAGTAGCTTCCGGCTTCACCTTCTCCTCTTTCTTTTTGACGGCAGTTGCTTTTGCTGCTTTCTTGCTCACTTGTTCAGGCTTCCCCTCTGCAATACCCAGATTTTCACTGGGTGCTGCGGGCTCTTTCACTGCAGGCTTAACTTCATCAGTTATTTCGATACCCTTTATTTTTGACTTCTTTGTGGGGTTCTCTTTCTTCGGGGACTTAGCCGTGTTTTGCTTTTTCTTTTTTGATTCTTCTGTTGCCATCTCTAAGCATTAATATGAGGAGTAAAAAAACGAGGTCTGTACCTACTACCCCGGTCGGCAAAAGTAACGTTGTGTAAACGTTACACAAAATGCATAATCTAGCCCAATAAAAAATCCACCGTGGTTCCGGTGGACTTCCATTAAACTTTTCATTATTTAGCTCGAATAACCAGCGTCTGTCATCCCTTCAGCGGCGCGATGATGCTCTTTCCAGGGATCATCTTCATTTACATCCCGGCCTGTGAGGTTTCTAAACCTGTTTCGCAGGCTGTTAGCCCAGGTACCTGCTGTTTCCGAAATATTTCTACGGGTATCATTGCCGCTTGAAGGAGCTAGCATTAAACCTATTGCCACACCTGCCGCTAACCCGATAATACCTCCGATTAGTAATTTATCGTTTTGCATATCATAGTTTTTTGTCTTGGAAGGCGGTCAAGAACCTTGCCAGAGGGACTATACTTTTTTCCTCTCAGACGACTCAATGATGTCCAGTATATGTTGCTTTACTTCAGGGTTTATACCTTGAATTTCCTGGTTGAGTAGCTGTTTAACATCTTCTACACTATGGCCGGTTCTTGCTCTGAAACCAAGGATAACTTTACGCAGGTTATTGGCGCTTTCAGCAACTTTAACCCTCGTTTCTTTGCCTTTACAGGGAGCCGTAAGGATACCAACTGCAACTCCGGCAACGAGGCCACTCAAAGTTCCTACAATTGCTAACGCGGCTTTCTCCATAGGTTTTTAATGAAAACGTCCAAAAAATCTGCCACCAACTTTCGCGCAACCTTTTACAATGTTGTTTTTAACGATTTTAAACCATTACATCCTTTGTCAAATGCACCTTAGTCATTTGCAGGTAATGGTTTTGAAGCTCGTGGATCATTAGGTTATGGTGAAAAATTCTGTGCTCCTCCCTATACCAAATCTCAACCTCATTAAAGTTGTTTTCTGCAGGTATCTTAATTCTGAATGCCCCTTTTTTATACTTCACGCCGCCCTCAGCACCTACTTCTTTTGTGAAGTTCATTCTTAACAACTGCTCGTCTGTCATGGGGATCGGGAAAAGGTGTTCGGGCTCGTACCAAAACTCCTGTACTTCGGTCTCTACACACACTTGCTTTTCATCACCGTTAAGATTAGTCACCTCTCCCTCCAGCATTCGTCCGTCAAACTCCGTCATCACCAAATCCCCAACTTTAAGTTCATTGTATTTTATCATACGGCATTTGTTTTAGACAATAAATATAATAAAATAAAGTAATGGAAATTACTTTACTCTGCCCAGCTCATTGTATAGTTGGCATGCTCTATCTCCAGGGCTTCTACCGTAAGCTGCAAAGGATGAAATGTATCTACCATAACCGCAAGTTCCCTGGTTTCTTTAGCGCCTATACTCTTTTCTACAGCCCCGGGATGCGGTCCGTGAGGAATGCCGCCGGGATGTAACGTAATCATTCCTCTTGTAACATGCTTACGGCTCATGAAGTCGCCATCTACGTAGTACAAAACCTCGTCGCTATCTATGTTTGAATGGTTATAGGGGGCAGGAATAGCTTGTGGATGATAATCGTATAGTCTCGGCACAAAGCTGCACACCACGAAGTTGTGCGCCTCGAATGTCTGGTGCACCGGTGGTGGCTGATGCACCCGCCCTGTTATCGGCTCAAAATCATGGATACTCATGCTATAAGGATAGCAGTAACCATCCCATCCTATCACATCGAAGGGGTGAAAGCCATAATGGATGTGATACATCCGGCCTTTCTTTTTAGTTTTTATTATAAAGTCGCCTTTCTCGTCAAATGTTTGCAGTTTCCGGGGCGTTTTAATATCCCTCTCACAAAAAGGTGAGTGTTCCAACAACTGTCCGTAATTGCTCATATACCGTTTTGGAAATCGGATAGGACTAAAGCTTTCTACTATAAAAAGCCTGTTTTGCGTGGTGGCAAATTCAAGCTGGTAAATACTACCTCGCGGAATAAGAAGGTAGTCACCGTAATCAAAAGGTATTTCGCCATATTGAGTGAGCAGGCGCCCTTTTCCTTCATGCACAAAGATCATTTCATCAGCATCGGCGTTCTTATAAAAATAATCCGAGAAGCCCCGGGTGGGTGCCGCTAACACTATGTGGCAATCGTTGTTAACCAATACAGGTTTTCGCGCCTTAATATAATCCTCTGTAGGTTCTATGTTGAAACCTTCAAAACTCCTGTGCTTAAGCATTTTTTCTTCAGCCACCCTAGGCATTACATCATAGGGATGCTCAGTTTGTGTAATGATGGTAGGAGGATGAACATGGTAAAGCAAAGAATAGTCGCTGCTGAATCCTTCCGTAGAAAATAATTGCTCTGAGTACAGCCCACCACCAGGCTTAGGAAACTGAGTATGACGTTTATGAGGGATATCTCCTAATTGATAATAGAAAGGCATCGAGAAAGGTTTTATTAATAAATGTATCGAAAAAGGCCAGGAAACACGACAACTGTTACCGATAAATGGTTTTTGCCTGTATGGTACCAGTAAACCCGCAATTTGTAACAACCAGCTCTACTAATACCAACCTCTGTCAAGGAAGTTTTGTCTGAACGGCCATGGAACGGAAATCAGGATCAGGATAAGTGCAATCAGGTAATACCACATGGTCCTGTTATGCTTTGAACGGTCGCTAATAGCTTTCCTACCCTGTACTTTTCCTATGTGTATCAGTATGATAGCTATCAACATAAGAAGCAGGTGTTCCATTACAAAAAACCTGGCTACGCCATCCTTCATAACAGCCGACATACCTCGCGTCCTTATTTGGTTATAACCCCACTCTCCAAAATACCATAGGACACCTCCTATCACCAACATCAAATCAGCAACAATAGTAAGGATGAGGCCGGTACGGGCATCGGTGCGGATGAATGGCCTTTGGCCGGCAACTAAACTGTTGAAAATAGCAATCAGCAGTAATACTAAAAGCACCCAGCGACCTACACTATGCACATGAAGTAATACCTGGTAAATGTCCT
>JAEZDR010000177.1 GCA_023433265.1 Bacteroidota bacterium
TCCTTTGCCTACGCAAACGGTTCTTACTAATTGTCTCCAGTGCTTCGCCAATATAAGGCTCGAGAGCAGCCCGTGCTAAAGAAGGTTCCGCCAGGGTAACCTTTGCGAGGTCTAAGTTGCCGGTCGCTACTTCCGCTGCAATTTGCATAGGCGAAAGGTTGGTTGATGCCACAACACTGCCAATGGTGTAAACCACTCCCTGGAAAAGCAGGTGACGGTCTTTTAAGTGTTCAACCACTACATTAGCAAGCGGCACTTCCTGGTTATTCACCCCATCAATTCCTATCAGTCTGCAAATGGTTCTTTCTATTGCCACTGTAGAGTACTTTTCGCAAAAAGCCTGCATATCATCGGCAATGCCTGAGGCCAGTGCCCGCGCAGCTTCTATTTTAAGGGGGTCTAAACCGAGTTTGCTTTTTTCCATGAATTCTCAGTGTTATTTTGCTCCAGGTACATAAGAGCTCCCTGCAACAGTTCTTGGTCAATCTCTAACAATTCTGCTATACGCAAAGCCTCATGCGGCACGCTACGTTCCGAACTTTCACTGGGTAGCTCAACGAGAGAGTAGTCCATAAACTCTGTTATTCTTTGGCTTTGAGGTCTGCTCACATAAACCTCATCCCTCAGGCCTTTTGTTTGCAACCTTCTGCAGGTGGTGCGAATGCCATTGTAGTGGGTAGTTATAAGGCTTCTCACATGGTAATGCTGTAAAAGGTCGATGAGCGAGTTTACGATCGCCTCTCCTTCATCTGGGTTAGTTGTTTTAGCCGGCTCGTCAATTAACACGAGCAGCTTTATAAATTGCCTTGACTCATGAATGATTGTATTAAGCCTGAGCATTTCCGCAGCGTAAGAGGAAAGCCCGCCTGAGAGACTTTGCTCATCATCCATGCTCGTCAGTATTTTTTCTACAGGTGCAATTATAGCAGAAGCGGCGGGTACATAAAAACCAAACTGAAATAGGTATTGGCAGAGCTCTAGTGTTTTCAGTAACACGGTTTTTCCACCCATATTCACTCCCGTTACGAGCACCGGCTCCTTATTCACATCGATGTCGATAGCCTGGTAACGTTTGCCTTTTAGCGTTAAACTTTCTGCTACCATCGGGTGAAACAAACCACGGTAACTGGTTTTGTTAGCATGAACCACTGGCCGGCATAGGCGATAGGTTTTTACCAGCAATCCTTTTGCAAGCCAAACATCTAAACGGGCAATGGCTTCCAGGTTAGCGGCCAGCGCATCTGCATAAGGTTTCAACTCGTCAGCTAGTAAGTCTCTAATGCGGTCTTCTTCGTCGGCAATAGCACTATGAAGACTGGAGATAAGCTGCTCGTCATCTGAAAATTGCTTTAACTGTTGCCTCAATTTTTTTAGCTCTTCAGAATAACTGTCGTATACATAAAAATGAGGAATATCGCGTCCGTCCGGGTCCAGGATCGTTATCACACGCTGCATTCCGCATAGGGTGATTAACTGCTGAGGCACTTCGTCAAGCAATTCGCCTATCCCTTGAACCAGCAATGCAAATCGCTTTAATTCGAACAATGAAACGTCATCTAAAGAAGCGCCGCTATTTAATAACGATATTGTGCCTGCAATATCGTGAACCTGGGAAAGTGCCTGTTGCAGTTTTTCAGTTAATGCGGGGCGCTGCTGTTGTAACTGTTGGAAAAATTGTACACTTTCCAATTCTTGTTCTATTTCGCCCTGCTCAAGCAGCATTTGCTGTTGTAAAAGAAACTTTTTACCAACAGGCGACTGGAGTTCCATCGCATCTAACATGAAACGCAGACCGGGTTGCTTTTTCAATAAATTAGCTAACCGCATATCCCGTGGATTTAATGTCATAAACGGGCCTGCCCAATGCATCAGCAACCGCATCGCACAACTCTTTCGAATTAAATCGGAAACCATTGGGAGCAACAGGGTTTACACAAACAGCTATCAGCTGCGTGTTTAATAAAACGAGTACCTCATGGCCGGCATCCACAAAGGCATATAATGATTTCCTGTCAGCGAATATTCTTGTAAAGTCTTTTATCAATAACCGCACCGGGCGATTTCTTCGCTGCAACCTCAGGTAATCTAACAACCGGCTTGTGATTGCCCCGGGGATAAAAAGGGTTCCAGTGATCTCAGGTAAGTAGTCTGAGGTATCTAATAAAAAAGAAGAGCTACGCTTCAGTTCTTCTAGATGCTGCATCTCATTTATAAAATACAAACCATCGTTGAGTGTAAGCAGTTTATTGCACAACTGCTCCGGTAGTGTTACCTGCGGTAAATGTATCAGTTGGTGGATGTATCGGGTTTGCTTAACCAGTTGAGGCAGGCTGTTTGAAACGGATGCACCTGTAGTAAGTACAATTCCATCGGCCACTAAAGGTGATCCATGGCTTAACCGCGATATGGATCCGTCTACCAGGGTAGTGGTTGCCCCCAAAGCCTGCAACCTGTTGATTACTTCGCGTAACCACAAAGTTTCAGATGGCCCCGCGAGCATTACCTTTCCGGGACCAAGAGACCGTGCAGTAACCAGCCTTCCCAAAGACGTAGGCCTGGATCCTATATCAAGTATCTCCGCGTTAATATGCCTCTTTGCATAGCAGGCTTCAGCCGTGACGAAAAGCGTATTGGCACACAGATGAATTTCCGGCTTAGCAGTTCCGGTTACATTGTCTATTGTTTCGCCATCATAGCCTATTGATGTAATAGCCAACTGCATTTGCTTGTCAGCTATATTGGATATAATATAGTTGAAACATTCTGTTTTTCCTGTGTTCTTTTCCATCCCCACTATGGAAACGGTTTTATAATTCGATATGGTGGCTGCAAAAGACATTATGGGTGGCTACGCTTCTTTCGGAGAATATCTTTTGGTTCCAATGCCAGTTGTTGCCCGGCAAGCAACGAGGCTACACCATCGCTTGGTGCATTGCAATCCCTGCAATTGCAGGTATTATCATAATCAGTAGGTTCAGTATAAGTGGTGATGACTCCTTCATAGTTTCTAAGCACAACCCTGCCGGGGCTTTGTGAAAGAACATAATTTGGCATAACAGAAATTTTACCGCCGCCTCCGGGAGCATCTACAACATATGTAGGAACTGCATATCCCGAGGTATGACCCCGAAGATTTTCAATAATCTCAATGCCTTTGGATACTGGTGTCCTGAAGTGTTCAAGGCCCATGGAAAGGTCGCATTGATAAATGTAGTAGGGGCGCACCCTTATTTTAACTAAAGCATGCACCAGCTTCTTCATAATGTGTACACAATCGTTAACACCCCGAAGAAGAACAGTTTGGTTACCAAGTGGAATACCTGCATCTGCAAGCCGGGCGCATGCAGCAGCAGATTCAGCGGTAATTTCATCAGGGTGATTGAAATGGGTGTTAACCCAGATAGGGTGATATTTCCTTAGCATATTGACCAGTTCCGGTGTAATACGCTGCGGGCAAACAACTGGTACGCGTGTACCGATGCGGATAATTTCTACGTGCTCTATCTGTCGCAACCTCGATATGATATTCTCCAATTTCCTGTCACTCACCATCAAAGCATCTCCGCCTGATAGCAAGACATCTCTCACTTCTGGATGGGCAGCTATATAAGATATCCCCTTCTCAATTCGTTCAGAAGGAGACTCGTCATCTGTTTGACCCGCAAACCTTCTACGGGTACAGTGGCGGCAATACATAGAACACATGTCTGTTATTAAGAAAAGCACACGGTCGGGATAGCGGTGTGTAAGTCCGGGTACCGGTGCATCTTCATCTTCATGTAGGGGATCAAGCAGATCGGCTTCAGCATAATGTGTTTCGTGTGCTGTAGGTATCGCCTGTTTGCGGATGGGACACCTTTCGTTATCAGGATCTATCAATGACAAGTAGTAGGGTGTAATTGCCATCCTTAAACTTGACAAGGACTTCCTTACGCCAGCTTCCTCTTCATCGGTAAGAGGAAAAAGAGTTTTCAGCTGGTCAAAAGTTTCAATTCTATGTTTTACCTGCCATTTCCAGTCGTTCCAATCCTCGTCTGAAACGTTAGGGAAATACTGCTGTCTGCCTGTTGCTATGAGTGTATCACTAACCATATGGTCCACGTTTTACTATGCATATAATTCGGTAAAAACCTTCCGCAGCACTTCACTCTCTCTTAGTATTTGCAGTGTTATTTCTGCATGACCTTTAGTGTAACCATTGCCCACAATCATGGTAACATCGCTTCCCACGCCTTCGGCACCCAGGGCAGCTTTAGTAAAGTTGGTAGCCATTGAAAAGAAGTAAACTGTGCCCCTGTCTTTTGTACACAACACACTCGTCATTTCGGTATCGGGAATGTTTACGTTATTGATTGTTATATCAGCCAGTTCTCCGTTGGTGATAGCCTGTATTTTCTCCATTACTGGAACCGGGTTAGTTGCATCAGCAGCAAAAACATAATCGCAAAACCCAAGTTCGTTTAACCTGTCCGTACTTCTCTGGCTGTGAGTGAGGCCTATCACTTTACCCGTGATGCCTGCACGTTTCTTTGCTTCGTAGCAACAAAGCATTCCCGATTTGCCGCCCGCGCCTATAATGAACACAGTATCACCAGGCTTCACCAGCTTGGCTGTTTGTGCAGGAGCACCTGCAACATCCAAAGCAGAAAGGGCTAGTTTCTCGGGTATGTCTGAAGGTATTTTGGCATAAATACCACTCTCAAAAAGAATTGCTTTTCCTTCAATGTCTACCTGGTCTACATCCTTGCGGATGGCTTTAATTTTATCGATGCGTAAAGGCGTGAGCGACAGGGAGACCAAAGTGGCGATGTTATCGCCTACTTTCAAGTCAGTCTTACCGTTGAGAGAAGGGCCAATCCATTCAACAACCCCTAGCAACATTCCGCCCGAACCGGTAACCGGGTTTCTGTGCTTTCCTTGTTTCTCTACAATATCCATCATGATAGCGGCAATCTTCTCATCATCTCCGCCGGCTTGTTGTTTTATCTGTGTAAAGCTTGCTGAATCTATATTTAGCGTTTTAACGTCGATTCTTATTTCGTTGTCATATCGCTCGGCCATATTATTATTAAGCCTTTCTGCGGGTTGAGGCAATACACCAAGGGGTTGCAATACTCGGTGTGTTCCATACTTGTTTCCTCGTTTAATGCTTTGGCCTACTTCTTTTAAAAGAACGGCTGTCGGAGCTTCCAGGTTCATGTATATTCGTTTTGATATTAGTAAATCATAAAGTCAACTGTACTTAATGAAAGAATTTGCCGCGCCTCGAATGGGTTTGCAATCTCTCTACCCATCTCGCGGCTCATTCTTACAACTTTGGCAACCAGTTCACCGTTGGAACGGGCAAGCACTCCTTTTGACAGGTAAACATTGTCCTCTAAACCCACCCTTACGTGACCCCCATCGATAATAGCAGCCATCGCAAGAGGAAATTCGTACCTGCCTATGCCTGCTACGGAATAAGTGGCATCTGCAGGTAAGCTGTTGCGCATAAACACAAAGTCGCGGAGTTCGCCTGCTATTCCACCGTTTACGCCCATAACCAGGTTGAAGTGCATCGGCTGCTTGATGTAACCTTTTTTGGCGAGCCTGAGTGCCATATCTATCATGCTTTTGTCGAACACCTCCAGTTCTGGCTTCACTTCCATCTCAAGCATTCGTTCGGCAAATATTTTTATAGTATTCTCCGTGTTCATAAAAACCTCATCGCCGCCAAAGTTGAGTGTACCGCAATCCAGCGTGGCCATTTCAGGCTTTAGGTCGAGGGGCTGCATTCGTTCCTCGTTGCTCATACCAACAGCTCCACCCGTTGAAGGTTGGATGATAACATCAGGAAGGACCGATTTGATAGCTTCCATAACTTCCCTGAAGCGTTCACGGTCCTGTGTAGGCGTGCCACTGTTCGTTCGCACATGAAGATGAATAATACTCGCCCCGGCATCGTAAGCAAGCTGCGACTCTTTTACAAACTCATCAATAGTGTAGGGAACTGCAGGGTTCTGCTTTTTGGTAACTTCTGCACCACAAATGGCTGCAGTGATAATTAGTTTTTCCATTATCAAACAGTTTTAAGACGTTGACAGGCAGCAGGCACTACACAGGTTCCGGTAGCCTTGCAAACAATAACAGGTTCATCCAGGAAATCAGCGGCCGATGCTGAAATATCGGGACGTGGGGCTATTACTTTGCGGGCTTCAAAACTCATTTTACGGGAGGTTTTACCGGCACCCGTAATC
>JAEZDR010000031.1 GCA_023433265.1 Bacteroidota bacterium
CCGGATTTAGTGGTGATTACCAATACACCGGAAGCAGCTCTTGAACCGTACAGTGCCGCAGCAGAAGCACCTTTTAAAACGTTCATTGACTCAATGTCATTAGGGTCCAATGCAGAAATACCGCTTGAATAAGCAGTACCACCTGATACCTGGCTGCTGGTTGTAATTTGATCGTTGCTGTAAGGGATTCCATCCACTACAATCAGTGGCTGAAGATCCAATTCAAACGAGTTATTACCACGCAGTTGAATACGAGTTGCAGAACCTGGTGTACCCTGTGAAGACCTAACGTCTACACCGGCTACTTTACCTTGCAGTACCTTCAGAAGGTCCGGCTCTGATTTTTGTGTTAGTTTCTCAGGGTCAACTTTGGCTACAGAATAACCCAGCACCCTGTCGTTACGGCGAATACCCATGGCGGTTACGACCACCTCGTCTATTACGCCTGTTTGACGGCTTAAGGCAATTGTGAAATTGCTTTTGTCATCTACTCTTTGTTCTCTTGATCCGAAGTTCGTGGCCGATATCACAAGGACATCGCCTGTTTTAGCATTGATTCTGAAATTTCCCTGCGCGTCAGCAGCAGTTCCGGTAGAGGTGCCGCGAATCATGACGGAAGCCCCTTCTACGGGCTTGTTGTCCTGATCAACCACTTTTCCTCTGATCTCCCGGGTTTGTGCACTAACCCATAGGCTTGACAGTAATACTGCCATAAACAGTAACGTTTTTCTCATGGCTTATAAAGTGTTTATGAGGTAAATATAGCAAAAGGTTTAAATTTGATAAAAACTTTGTTAAAAACTTTTTGCTGTAATGAATATGACAACGGTCAGTGGAAATCTGCTGCATGTCATTTTTTAAAGTGATTTGGCCCGGTACCTTTGCCGCATGCTTATATTGAACGGTAAGGAAGCATCCGCTTCTATAAAACAGGAACTTAAGGAAGAAATAGCGGGTATTACAGGCTCCGGTAAACGAGCTCCCCACCTGGCGGCAATCCTTGTGGGTAATAATGCAGCAAGCGAGACTTATGTAGCTAGCAAAGTGAAGAGTTGCAAGGAGATAGGGTTTGAAAGTACTTTGATAAGGCTAGACGAATCTACTACCGAAGCTGACTTATTGAAAACAATTGAGCGACTGAATAAGGATGAAGGTATTGACGGGATCCTGGTACAACTTCCTCTCCCTAAGCATATATCAGAAGAAAAAGTAATTCATGCAATTGATGCTGCAAAAGATGTAGATGGTTTTCATCCTGAAAACATGGGAAAACTTGTGCAGGGCTTACCGTCGTTTATTCCTGCCACTCCTTATGGAATTATGTTGTTACTGGAACATTATAAGGTAAATACCAGAGGCATGCATGCTGTAGTGATCGGCCGCAGCAATATTGTGGGCCGCCCCATGAGCGTATTGCTGAGCAGTAACAGCAAGTACGGCAACTGCACTGTAACGCTTTGCCATTCGCACACCAAGGATCTTTCCTATTTTACACTACAGGCAGATCTCGTAGTGGCAGCTCTTGGAAAACCAGAGTTCGTTAAAGCTGAAATGGTTAAAGAGGGCGCTGTGGTAATTGATGTGGGCATCAGCCGGATTGAAGACGAAAAAGCCGCCAAAGGCTACCGGATAGCGGGCGATGTGGACTATGCATCTGTGGCACCCAAAGCTTCGGCTATTACGCCGGTTCCGGGCGGTGTGGGACTTATGACAATTGCAGGCCTTTTAAAGAACACGTTACAAGCTTACAAGGAGCGAATGTCCTAAAGCAGGCATCTGCTTTTGTAATTTGCCGAAAGCAGAGCTTTCGGCCCTCTGCCTGAGCAACTGATATTACCTTCATTATTAAGTATCACATTACACTCCCATGCTTAAAACCTCCTGTCTCTTTGCACTCCTCCTTTTAGCAGCCAGTTTTGCCGGGGCGCAACCTTCGGATGCAGACCAAATTAAAAGCCTGCTTTCCAAACAAGTAAAGGGTTGGAACATCGGTAACATTGAAGCTTTTATGGAAGGTTACTGGAAGAACGACAGCCTTGTATTTATTGGAAAAGGAGGCCCTACCTACGGTTTCGAGACAACACTTGCAAACTATAAGAAAAGCTACCCGGATACATCTGCCATGGGTAAGCTTGCATTCGACGTACTTGAACTCCGAAAGCTTTCTCCTGCATATTATCTGGTTACCGGCAAGTGGCACTTGACCCGCACTCCAGGCAACCTGCAGGGTTACTATACCCTTTTGCTAAAAAAGGTGAATGGAAAATGGGTAATTGTGTATGACCATAGCAGCTAACCGGGTGGTAACAGCATTGCGTACATGCCGTAAATAAGAACCAAACAATCCAATGTTGGATACGCCATTGACAACTCTGCCTTATGATTTCGTAGCACTGAAACAATATTTTCCCTGGTTGTCGTGTAAGGTAGAGATGCTTAAGAAATTTAAGAACTGCGAAAATTACTGCTTATCGAGTCAGTAGGGGAATCTCACCGCTTCGTTCTAACGGAACCGATCTTGAAAGTCTTCCTTCAACCGATTGTTTTCCGTCCCCGCCATATGTGCAATGCATTGTAAGCTATGGTTTTATCTCGCAACGTTAAATTTTGCATTTGGCAGTTCAACCTGGATTTTAACTTTAGCTTTCAATGCACTAAACACTTTCATTAATGTGTCAATGGTTACATTACTTGCATTGCTTTCAAGTCGGGAAATCTGCGCCTTTTGAACTCCAATTAATTGTCCAAGCTGTTTTTGTGTAAGTTTACGCTCTTGTCTGGTTTCTTTAATCGCTTTGCCAATCAAATCCATTTGTAATTCATATTCAAACTTGTCACGGTTTGGCGTCCCTTTTTTCCCGATTATTTTATCCTGAACTTCGTCTAAAGTGTAGGTTTTCATTTTCTGCTTTTCTGTTTTTCAGTGAAATATTTCTTTCGTTGTTGTTCCCGCTCTTTCGATTTCATTATCAGGCATTTTACTCTGTTTCTTAACAAATCCATGAGTTGAGATTACTAATGTATTTGCCTTGTCAGTCTTGTCCCAAAATGCTAAAAGTCTGTATTGTAATCCTTGGTAAAGCGCTCTAAACTCCCAAATCTCGTCAGTAAGCTTTTTGAATAACTCCGCGGGTCGTTTTTCTGTTGTGCTTTTCTTATGTTGTAAAGTATCTTGTTAGCATGTTTCTCGTCAAGAGATTTCAAAAACTCAAACGCTTCACTTAGAAAAACTATCTGAAAGTAATTGTCCATGCTTACATTCTGTCCAATGAAGCAAATATAAAACAAAAGTTTCTTTATAACGAAACTTTCGTAGAATAGTAGTGGTAAAAAAACTCAGCTAACTCTTAAAAAAGTATCCGCAAATACCCCGTAAAACCCCGCCTAAAAGTGATGACGGGGCTTTGCGGTATACTTAAGTTGTCCGATGTCGCACTAAGACATTGATCTAGTTTGACAACCATTGACAGTATATAAATAGTGCAGCTAGTCCAAGGCCTGGAGTAGAACCTTAAAAGGATACCCTATGGGGCCATCCCCGTCCCCTCCTACGAAGCAATCTGCAGGGTTACTATACCTTAAAAAGGGTGAATGGGTAATTGTGTATGACCATAGCAGCTAGCCCGGCAGCGACAGCATTGCGCCGCCCAGGTCGTAGAAACATACTCCATTGTGTTGCCATGAAAAAGGGCTTGCTTAACTTTGCGCTTTCAATAAAATGAGCGACCCGATTAAACACGAATGCGGACTAGCCTACATCAGGCTCCGCAAACCTTTCTCCTTCTACCTTAAAAAATACGGAACGGTAATGTATGGGCTCAACAAGCTCTACCTGCTGATGGAAAAGCAGCATAACCGTGGGCAGGATGGCGCAGGCATTGCGACCGTAAAATTGAATATAGAACCGGGTCACCCTTTTCTTCACCGCATTCGCAGCAGCGCACCCCAGGCAATAGCCGATATCTTTAATAAGGTTGCTGCAGAAGTAAGCGAACTGGAAAAATATCAACCCGACATCAGGCAACATGCAGGCCTCATGAAAGGACATGTTAGCTCGCTTGGCGAATTATTGCTTGGCCATTTACGGTATGGCACACAGGGCAGGAACAATGTAGAGTTTTGCCATCCCTTCATTAAAAAAGACCTGGTGCCGGGCAAAACCATTGCCCTAGCAGGCAACTTTAACCTGGTAAATACCGAGGAGCTTTTTGCTCACATAAAAATGAATCCCGGCGACTTCCAAAAGCAAAGCGACCTTGCTGCGATGATGGAAGTGATGCATCATTACCTTGTGCGTGAAGATGTGCTTTCGCCAAACGCACCGAGCATAGAAAACACGTTGAGAAAAGCAACATCGCTATTTGATGGTGGTTATACAGTAGGCGGGTTAATTGGCAACGGATGGAGTTTCGTTACGCGCGATGCGCATGGTATAAGGCCAGCCTACTATTATGTAAATGACGAAGTAATTGTTGCAGCAAGCGAACGCGCGGCTATCAGAACTGCTTTCAACGTTACTGAGAATGAAGTGAAAGAACTGATGCCCGGTTGCGCCCTTATTGTAAGCCCGGAAAGTGAGTGCAGCATCAGCCAGGTGCAGGAACCAAAAGAACGACGCGCCTGCAGCTTTGAACGCATCTACTTCAGCAGGGGCAGCGATGAGAAAATTTACAGGGAACGCATATCACTAGGATACCAGTTAAGTACGCATGTACTGGAAGCCATCAACCATGACCTGAAGCATACCATCTTCTCGTACATCCCCAACACAGCCGAGGTGGCCTATTACGGCCTGTGCAAAGGGATGGAAGATTACCTTAACCAGGTGAAGGTGCAGAAGATAATGAAGTGGGGGGCGGAATTAGATGAGGTGAAACTTAGTGAACTCATCAACCGTAAGATAAGACAGGAAAAAATAGCGATCAAGGACGTGAAGCTGCGGACTTTCATTACTGAAGACAGCAGCCGGAACGAGATGGTGCAACACGTGTATGATATAACTTACGGCACACTCCGCGCTAACGAGGACACACTGGTAGTAATAGACGACAGCATAGTACGCGGTACTACGCTGAGAGAAAGCATCATCAGGATGCTTGCACGCTTAGGCCCGAAAAAGATAATCGTCGTTTCGTCTGCACCCCAAATAAGGTACCCCGACTGTTATGGTATAGACATGAGCAAGCTAGGCGATTTCATTGCCTTCAAAGCTGCAGTGGCTTTGCATGAGGAAAGGAACACGATGCATGCACTACAGGAAGTTTACGAGGCTTGCAAACAATCAGAAGCTGCAGGCACGCTGCACCAGGAGAATATGGTTCGGCAGGTGTATAAACCCTTTACAACAGAAGAGATTTCCAATAAAATAGCAGCACTGATTACACCGGCTGGGCAAACCATTCCCGTACAAGTGATTTACCAAACAATAGAAGATTTGCACCAGGCTTGTCCCACCAATAAAGGCGACTGGTATTTTACCGGCAACTATCCAACACCGGGTGGTAACCGTGTTGTAAATGCTGCATTCATCAATTACATGGAAGGAAAAAATGTAAGAGGTTATTAACCCTCTGAAAGTTCTTTCACTTTTGCAAGCGCTAAAGGAAATGTTTTGTTGAAGTACCCGGCGTGCTCTTCTGTTATGTCTAACTCCACTTCCACTTGTGTTGAGCTGCCTTGCTGCGTAAGCGTATAGGTCTCCCTCGCGCCCGCCCATTGCTTTACCGCAAGGCTTTCCAGGTCTTCTACTCCATCCTTCACCATTCCGAGGTGTTCGAAACTCATGTACGTTGGCGGCTGTACTTCTGCAATCCGAGACACCATTCCTTGTCCCTGCCCGTCAAGAAACAAAACTTTATCACCCTTGTTCCAGTTGGTAACTACGGTGGAGCCTTCACTAAAAGCAGCAGTCCACTGCTTATAGGTTTCGTTTCTCCAGAGTACATCCCAGACTTTTTCGATGGGCGCATTCATAACCTGCCGGAAGTTCATTTTTTGCATGGCTGATGTTTTTATGGTTGTATTCTTTTAAGCGTTGTGCTGCAGGAGAAGCGCGGTGATTTCCTTTTGCACTTCGACTGTTTTATTCTCGTTGTACCAGGTATGCAAAACCACTGCGATGTCTTCTTTCGTTTTGCCTTGCGCCCTTGCTTCGTCATAAATGGCTTGCAGCACCTGCGGGCGAGGCCCCCAATTGAAAAGCTCTTCCAGGTTATCGTTCGTTACTACCAGTTTAGGTATACTTCGGCTTTTGCCGTTCTGAAGATATTGATCCATCAGCTCAAGGTTCTCGTCGCGCAGCAAGAGATGCAGGTGAATGTTCGTATTGACTGTAGCAAGCGCATAAAATACCGGGACGATCTGTGCAGCATCGCCGCACCACCCTTCAGTAAGCACAAACCAATGTTGTGGTTCTTTTATTGCTGCGACTGCCTGCAATGTTTGCGGGACGAGTTGAATGGTCTTGTCGAGGCGATTCATGCGCGCGATGTTCAGCTTCGCATACTCAATGATGTCCTGTTCCTGGTTTTCACCTGTTGTCTTTCCTTCTGCCATTAGCTCATCGAGCATCTTTCGATAAGCAGGATAGGTATATGCTCTATTGATATAAGATGACTGGACGGCAGCTTTCATGCAACAAATGTAGTGAAGAAAGCTGCTGATGCTTCCGGTAGCCGACTGTACTTTAGGCTGTATGCTTTAGACACCAAAGCATTAGAGGTCCCTAATGAGCCTTATTTGTATGGCACTGCCGTCGGATGATACAGCATAGGTTACAGAAGCCATCACCATATTAAGCGGTGCAAGCATAATGCCTCCACCCACTGCGGTGTGCCATGTATTACTTTTTTCACCGGGCAACCAAACCCTTCCATTATCAAACAGCGCAAGGAAGCCTATTTTTCCGCTGTAGTATCTCGCTTTTACAGGTATCTCCCACTGCAACTCGTTGTTGTTATAAACGGCAGTTTTTCCAAAGAAGCGTTCCCGCCTGAAACCCCTGAAAGTTTGTGCTCCGCCAATCCATGGCAGTTGATAATATTCTGCTTCTCCTTCCACGGTAGATGCACCCCCCCGGACTGATAATACCAGGTGCGATGTGATGGGCAGGTAGGTGCGAACATGACTATCGAACCTAAAGAAGGAGCGATCTTTTTGTTTAAGGTTTTGCGTATAGGTAACCTTGGCAGAAAACGCAAATCCTCTCGTGGGAACCGCGTCATTATCCAATTGGTTGTAGTTGTACAATAAATGGGCGCCGCCAAACTGTTTGTCTTCGTACACAGGTGCAGCCAGTGCAGGATTGAACAATTTATAAAAAAACAAGCCGCTGTCCTTAAGCACTTTTATACCCGTTACAAAACCGGAGAGGTTAACGTGGTGTTTCTTTTCAAATTCCTGGTCTATGCCTACTATGCCGCCCCATTCCCTCATGCGGTTACGGTAAAAGCGGTTTGCCGTATCTATTCTTTTAGTTTCGTTGCCTAAACCATAGAAATTCATCCAGCGTACCCAGTCGTAATAGCCTTGCACCACGATGCCCCAACGCCCGATCCTCTGCGGAAAGATGCCCCTGTACGTAATGCTGGGCGCTTTTTGACTGATTGAATAGTTTGCATCTATTTTATGGCGCGCCGAAAAAGGTGCTTTACGCCACTTGTGAAGGGTAGCAGTATAATTGAGCCCGACGTACAACCTGTCCTGGTTGCTATAAAAAATCATAGGCCTGAAACCTTCCCTGTTATAGTGATAGCCATAGTATTGAAAACTATTAATGGCGGTATCACTTTTAATGTGCACGCGGGTATCTCTATTAGCTGTTATGACATTGCCAGGATTATCATAAATGTGTAGTTGCTTTCCTCCGCCACTCACTTTGGAATTAACGACAATTGAATCCTTACCTACGCCTGCTATCAAGCGAATGCGCATACCGCTTTCAACATCACCCTGTACCGTGTAAACGTCTTTACCGTCGAGTCCGTAGATGCGCAGCTCTTTTGTTTGATCATTATCGAACACACGGCTGTAAAAAGGCTTGTTTTCTTTGTCGCCGTTCTTCCTGATATTGTAAATGCTGAGAGAAGTACGTTTATCATCCAGTCTTTCCACAGCAAAGTATTCAGGGCCTTCACTACCTACCACTTCCACTTCTTTCGCGAGAAATAAAAAATAGTCGCGGGCATAAGCATCCAGCTTATTTCGCCGCTCTTTCAGGTTATGTATAATGGTGGGGCCGGATGCATTGAAAACTTCAGGGGGCAACTGCTTTACAGCAGTAGTGATAACTGTGTCGGTTAAAGCTGCCTGTAATTCAGCTGCGGCCTTCAACCAATCTTCCAACGTGGTTTCGTTAGCAAGGTAACGGTCCATATTACGCTCTTCGAAGTTGAACGTGGTAACATCTTTTATTTCGGGGCTAAAACTTTCCAGGTAGAACAATTGCGCTACCTTGATTCCAGCCTTCAGCAAAAAACCTTCGAATTTGGAGTACACCATGTCACGATCCCGGGGAACAGGTTTATACAAGGTTCCGTCTTCCTGCTTGAAGCCTGCCCAGCGCCATTGATCTTCATGCCTGTCCCAATCGGCAATCAACATATCGAACAACCTCGTCTTCACATAAAACTTTTGATCTAACCGGTGGTCGTTTTCTTCCCGCATTTTTTCCAGCAGCTTCGTTGTGCCTATAATCTTTTCTGAGTTACCAAAGTTTGCGGCAGTACTCCAATCACCGTCGGGACGAGGTTCTAACCAATAGACGCGGTTACCATGGGTTTTATTCAACGTGTCGAGCGTTGCCTGGTAAGGGATAAACATGAGGCGCGGCGGTGCATAATAAATTCCCGCATTTTTAGCCAGTGTAGGGACAGTAAGCGGTGCGTAAGGATGCATCAACGGTGCGAGGTCGGCGATGAGGTCTTCTACGAAAGTGCCTTTCAACATTTCCGGTGCGGTACGCGCAAACTCTTTGTTTACAGAACGTAAAGCCCACTCCCTTCCCTTTTTATCTTTTAGCCTCAGTGAGAGGGTTTGTTTACCTCCCCCCACCTGGTCTATTTTCAAGCCGCCTTCGACGGTATCGAGATAGACGACAGGCATTTTAACCGGAGTTGTCCACTCCTTCCGATAGCGTTCGCCCCACCATTTTGTATAGCTACGCGGCTTCGCATATTCGGGGCCTGCAGCTATCGTAGTGTCGCGTTGCGCCCAACCGGCAGTTACTGTAAACAGCAGCACTAACGTGGTGCATAAGATATATGTGAGAGCATTCCTTTCGAGGAAAAGTTTCATTCCTGGTGTTGTTTGACAAGACAAGTATTAAAAACCTTGCCAACCAACAGGTTAAGGGAGCGAGCTTCACGGTATGCCGTTAGAAAGAAGGCCCCGAAAGGCGGCCGGTAAAGCTTTGTAGCTCATTCAAACAATCCCGGGGTATAGATTAGTGGCAGGAGCATAAAAAAAGAGAGACTGTTTGCACAGCCTCTCTTCTACAATTGAATATGGATTACTTAGATAATATAGATTGTGTAAACCGGAAGTCGTTACCGGTAACAACCAAATAGTAGCTACCTGCAGGCAGCGATGCAGGAAGGGTAAGCTGCATGGTTTCTACACTACCTGTTGTGGCAACTATTTCTTTTGTAAGTACTGTTTTTCCTAAAGCATCATACAATGCAAGCGAATATTTACCTGCTTTTACATAATTCAACGAAACATAAAAATGGCTGGCCGTTGCCGGATTCGGATAAACCTTTACTTCTGCAGTACCGGCCATTTGCTTAACCACCATAATACCGGTGTAACGGGTATAACCCGCAGCGCCTATTGCCTTCACCCTATAATATGCGGTAGCGGGCAAAGGTTGCAAATCAGATGCGATGTAATTTAGTTCGCCCCATGCAGCGGTGGCTGGAACCTTGGCGATGGATGTAAACACCATACCATCAGCAGATCGCTCCACTTCGTAGTGTTGGATGTTTATTTCGTTGGCCACCGTCCAGCGTACCACCACTTCCTTTTTCTGAGCCACAGCGCTGTAGCGAACAAAGTCTACAGGTAAAGGACTTTCGGTTTGCGCAGTTGCTGTTGGAATAGCCCCGTCTGTTTTATAATGATTTGCCAGCGCATGCTCGTCGCCTGACGTATTGAATGGTATCAATGAAAAGCTATAGTCTGTGAGAGGCGTTAAACCGCTAACCACCACTGAAGTGGAAGTACTGCCCACTACTGCAGCCACTGTAGCGCCGCCAATAGCTGACCCTACTGCATAACCGGTTGCGTTCGCCGGTAGTTCAGAAGGCGGTGTGGTACCCTGTTTGACCAACACAATATAACCTGCTGCATTACCCAGTGTAGAAGCTGCTGCATAATTGAGCTGCATTTCAGAAGGCGTAATATTACTGACGGATAATGTATTGCTATGTGATAAAGGTTTCAATGCAAGGGTGTAATAGAAGCCCGCGAGCGGTGCGGAATAACCTGTGTTATCGCCACTACCCGTGTTGAAGCTGTACACATGATAGTTATAGCGGCTACCTGCTACAAGGCCGGCATCGGTAAATGTGGTGCCGCTTCCTTTGTACACCACGGTAGCGTTACCTACTGCCTGACCTGTTGTATACACTGCATCGCTCCCGGGTTGCTGATTGGGATATTCGAACCCTGGGCTGGTAGTGCGCAACACAAGATATCCTGAAGGTGCAGTGGCCGCTCCCGTCCATGAAAGCGTAAGCGACTGAACCGCATTTGTGAAACTAAGATCGGTAGGCGCAGCGGGCGCTGTAGCCAAAGTTCTTGCAACCAGCGTAGGTGCATTACCGTCATTGTTGTAATGATAAGTAAGCGCCGCACTGCCACCCCTGTTAAATGGGATAAGCTGAAGCGTATATTCTGTATCAGGCAGCAAACCGGTGATGGTGGCATTGATAGCGTTGCCGATAACGACTGCTCCCACGGTAGCGGAACCCACCATATCGCCGACCGCATAACCCTGCCCGTTTACAGGAGTATCACTGATCGTTGTATTCCCTGGCGTATATAAAAGCAGGTAACCGGCATTTTGCGGGATATTGGTTGCCGGGATAAACTCAGGCGTTAAGCTGCTTGCAGTCCTGCTTTCTATTTCAAAAACAGAAGAGTGCATTGCGGGCTTCAAGGCGAGGGTGTAATAGCTTGCCTGCGGAGCAGCGGCCGTAAGGAAGTTCGCTGTTGTATCGGCCATGCTTCCGTTGAATGGATAAACAGCATAATTATAACGGGCGCCTGCTGCAAGCCCTGCATTCAAATAGGCAGTATCGTCTCCGATGTAAAGTACCGTGGCATTGCCATATGTGCCCCCAGTTGCATAGACATTTCCGTTTGCCGGAACAGTAGGAACAGCAGTGCTGTTAGCAGCAGTGGTACGTACCAACATGAAGCCATCGGGCGCAGGGCTTGTATTAAGCCATGTTATGGTAATACTATTAGTCGTATGGTCAAATGCACCAAACGCAGTTTGTACGGTTGGCGGTTCCAGCACTGTACTTTTCGTTCCCTGTAATGGTGGGTTTGTCAAATGATATAATGTTGCTGTACCGCTGTGCCTGTAAGCGTAAATACTGTACCCGTACTCGCTGTCAGATTGCAGCCCTGTTGCTGTAGTTAGTAAAGCAGTGCCTACATAGACAACGGTTGCATTACCTAAAGTGGACCCAACCGTATAAGTTGTGCCATCCACGGGAGCCGTGTTGGGCAATGCCCCTCCGCTGTTGGTGGTACGCAAAACAAGATAGCCTACACCCATGTTCGGAAAAACGGTGGATGCTTTCCAGGTAAGGCGCATGCTGTTTTTGGTTACCTGGTCAAATACGAGATTAGTGGGATTACCTCCGGGCGCAACCGGTGGTGTGGTTACCGCCATCACCTGCGGAACAGGCGATGCTGTGTAATATTCCGCGGTACCAATATTTGCAGTATCGGCATTAAAAGGAAATATGGTGAAATAATACGTCACGTTATCCAGCAGCGAGCCAACCACAACAGCAGTATCGCTGGTACTTTTGACTATTGCTGCCACAACGGCTGTTCCCACCGTGCTGCCAACCGTGTAGGCGGTGCCATTCACCGGCAAGCTTGTAGAAGCTGATGCTTGCCTACGCAGGATGAGGTAGCCTTTGGCATTCGGGATAGACCCTGCTGAATCAAACCCTAGCTTGACAGCAAAGGACCCGATACTATCTACGGTAAACGAAGCGGTATGTTGGGTAGGGGCACTGCCTATGGTGGTAAATTTGGTTGCCCTTGCCGGGGCTGCTACCCTGTAATTGATGCCAGTGCTGTTTTCTGCGTAAGGGTACACGGCAAAGCTATATTGGGTGTTAGGAGAAAGCCCCTTCACATCTAAAAACCTGGGAGCAGCCGTTGACGTTGCGATGTAGATGACGCGAGCATTTCCAACGGTGTCTCCTACATTGTAGACCTGCCTGTCTAAAGGAAAACTATCATGCAGGGCCGGGCCTGGGTTAAGTGTTTGAAAGAGGATGTAACCCGTGGCGCCTGTGGCTGCCGTGAAATTCACCCGCATGGAATCGGGCCCAACGAGTGTGAAACTCAGAACAGGCGAACGGCTGGGCTCTGCAATCAACGTAGTTGCTGTAACCGTGGCTTCGCCTGCGGCTGTATTGTAATGCACGGTTTGCACATTTGTAACCGTATCGAAAGGAATGAGCGAGAAAGTATATGTTGTATTTGCTGCAAGCCCCGAAACTGTAACCGATGTTGCTGCCGGATTCGGTACGACAGCTCCAACCACCGCATCGCCGATAACAGCACCCGCGGCATACCAAACCGCATTGGCAGGTTTGGAAGTAGCAGGGACGGTGCCTGCCTTGCGTAAAACAAGGTACCCTTTGCCATTCGGTAGGGAGGATGCAGGTGGAAAGGCAAGCGTTACAAAGCCCTGGTTGTAATTCGTTACAGTTACTGAGGTAGCGTGCTGGGTGGGCGCAGGAGCCAAAGTGTACCTGAGCTGCCTCGACATACCGGATGTGGTGGTCCTGTAATTAGTTGTGCTGTCAGCGCCATTGAAAGGATACACTGTAACGCCGTAACCAGTACCCGGATTCAACCCGGTAAAAGTTAGATTATCGCCGGTACCTATGTACATCACCTTCGCATCGCCAATCGTATCACCTACGTTATAAGTTTTACCATCAGCAGGGTGAGAACTGTTGAGTGCCCCCGGAACCATTCGCATTAATACAATGTAACCTGCAGGAGGCGCCTGGACGGAAGTCCAGTTCCAGTTGAGCCTGTAGCCTGTTGTAGAGATATTGTCGAAACTTATGGCCGGGTAGGCAGCAGGCTCTGCAGCAGTGGTGCTAAACTCCCTGATTGCAGCATATCCTGTACCGTAGGCATTGGTGGCAAAAGCTTTTATAACATAGATAGTAGCCGGTGAGAGACCGGTTACAAGCTGGCTGTATGCTCCTGTAGTGGTTCCGCTTGCTACCACGGTTGAAACATTAGTTCCGCCGACCAGTGGATTCGAATTTTCTGTTTTTTTAGCTATCACAAACCCTCTTTGGGTTATAGGAGAACCTGATGCTGAAAGGATGGTTCCACCCAGCGTGGCACGATCGTGCAGGATAGCGGATACAGTAGTTGCCGGCGACAGAACGGGGATAGAAGGTGCAGTAGTAACCGTTTGTGTTGAAGAGTTGCCTCCCGTGATGGAGTCCACTTCGTACACGTTTACCGCCCTCACCCTGTAATAATAATTTGTTCCTGCAGAAAGCCCGCTCACCGGGAGGCTGTCTGCGGCAACGAATAGGTTTTTATGAATAAAAGTGCTGAAGTTGCTCGCTGCGGATACATCTACCCTATAACCTTCCACGCCAGCTACCGGGTTCCATCTAGCCGTGAAAGATTGATGCGTAACAGCAGTAGGTGTAGCCCCTACCGGAGCCGCAGGGAGGTTATCAATCAGAACATTATCAATAGCTATGCTACCGACTCCTGAGAGGAAACTAAGTTTAAACTGGTCGATTAATACATTGTTTGCGGCGGCATTCGTAATCACCCGGTCATCACCCACATATACATCATAACGTCTTGTGGCGAGCGATTTTCCTACACCACTGCGGGTGTGATATATTATAGTGCCTCCCCTATTCAACACCAAAGTGATGCGTTGCCTGCCGGTATAGGTTGGGCCTACGGCCGTACCCGCTGCATTCGTCATGTTGAACTCGCCGGCATTAGGCGTGAGCGAAAAACCAAATTTTGCAGCAAACCTTGCAGTAGATGTTTCTTCCGCAGGGGTATTCGTAAACAGGTTACCTGCCATGAATTTAACGGCATTGGCCGTTGCTCCGCCCGTAGTAAGAAACGTTACATCAAACTGAATATAAAGCGCTGTTGAGGCTGTTGGAGGGTTTTGGTTCCTCACAAACCCGCCGGAAAGCCCGGCTACATCTGCTGTCCTGTCAATTAAAAGCGACTGAGCATTGGATCCCGAAGCCGGTACTGAGACCGTTAAACCCGCCCCGGTTGAACCGAGATAAGTAAACTGCGTATCGGATGGGTTTGTAGTACTTACATAAGCCGGGTCTGTAACACTCGTGGTGGAACCGATGGCTGTACGAAATTGTTGTGTAAAATTCTGAGCGTTAGTTGTGATGCATACCAAGAGCAAAAGCATCCCCCAAATAGTCCGGAAGTTCATTGTTTTAAGCTTTAATAAGGTTACCGGTTTTTGCCGGATATGGATTAAATAAATTCGTTCAGGGGGATTGAACTACAACGAAGATAAGCCAAAACTGCAAATAAAGCACTGCCCTTCGATAGCTTAAAGGAAGCTAAAGTAATAAGGCACCTTGCAATGATCTTTGGAGGCTAATAAAGGCCTTTCCTACTTCTTCCTATCGCAACCTGTCTAAACTTTTAATCAACTTTTCATCCTTATAAATGCCTCTCCAGGCAAGGATGAGAAAGACAGGAATGAGAAAAACAAATGCCGAAGAAAGGTGAAAGCCGCCCTGCCCTGGTAAAAACTCGCGCGATTCCATAATGAACAAAACGATATTGACTAATGAAAGCAGGAACGCCACGATTACCATTCTCACCTGGGTTTTCCTTTGCTTAAACATAAAGATGGCGATGAGCGAAAGCAAAGCAATGGCTACGCTACAGATGAGGGCAAAAAAATTGCCATCCGACCTGCCGGTAAGTTCCATGGGAGTGGCAATGTTATCTACCATTTTATTACCGATATAGAAAGGAAACTGCAGTGCCAGGAAAGCCAGGGTTGCTGCAATAAGCAGCCAGATAGTTTGAATGCGTTGGATCATAACCTATATGGTATTTGTAATTTATTTATTATTAGCGGATTAACCTAATTCGGGGTACAGCGGAAACTGGTTCATGAACTGGTTTACCTGACCCTTCACTTCTTCTATAACCCCTGCATCATCGCTGTTCATCAGCACCCGGTCAACGGCGTCAACGATAAATGACATGTGGTTTTCCATCATCCCCCTGGTAGTTACTGCCGCCACGCCAAACCTGATTCCTGAAGTTACGAACGCGCTTTTATCGTCGTAGGGCACCATATTCTTATTTGCGGTGATATCTGCTTTTACCAATACCTGCTCTGCTTTTTTACCGGAGATATTCTTGTTGCGAAGATCAATCAACATGAGGTGGTTATCGGTTCCGCCCGAAATGATGTGGTAATCTTTGGCTACAAAAGCTTTTGCCATAGCTTGTGCATTGGCAATGACTTGCTTTGCATACTGTGTATAGTCGTCAGAAAGGATCTCGCCGAAAGCAACTGCTTTGGCCGCAATAACATGTTCAAGCGGGCCGCCTTGTGTCCCAGGGAACACGGCCATATCCAACAGGTTACTCATCGGTTTGGTGTTGCCCTTGTTGTCTGCCTGACCGAAAGGATTGTCGAAATCCTTTTTCATCATAATGATGCCCCCCCTGGGTCCCCGCAGTGTTTTGTGGGTGGTTGAGGTAACAACCTGGCAATGTTCGAAAGGAGAACTAAGCAATTTCTTGGCTATCAGCCCTGCCGGGTGTGCAATATCAGCAAGCACCAGCGCACCTACCTCGTCTGCTACCTTCCTGATGCGAGCATAATCCCAGTCACGGCTATAGGCACTCGCACCGCAAACAATCAATTTTGGCTTTACCTCGCGGGCTTTCGCTTCCAGCATTTCATAATCCACACGCCCGTCTTCTTTCTTCACACCATAAAAATGCGGCTTGTATAGTTTACCACTAAAGTTAACAGGTGAACCATGGGTTAAGTGGCCGCCCATGCTCAGGTCAAGACCGA
>JAEZDR010000125.1 GCA_023433265.1 Bacteroidota bacterium
GTACGCTTTATTATTGATAAGAAGGGCGACATAACCGAAGTACATGCTTTGAATGATCCTGGTTATGGTACCGTTAAAGAGGCTGTCAGAGTTATTAGTAAAGGCGGGAAATGGGCGCCAGCTATACAATTTGGTGAGCCAGTAATATATCGCCTACAGCAGAACATCACATTTGTAGTTGAAGAAAAGTGACAGGAAGCGTTTACCTCCTTTTACGACCTATTGCCATAAACAGATTTACATGATTGGTATGTAGAAATACCAGGGGAGAATAAGTTTCTAAGCCTATCTTTCTATATTACTAATCACCACTTAAATATTAACGTCCTGTCCGGGTAATCCAACTTCCTGCTTTGATCCTCTCCGTTGGCCTTTACGTTTACGATGTTTACCTGTTCTTTCTTATAGTCGTGCAGCAAGCTGTTTTCTACCTGCAGTTCTTTTAGCGCTGCCACTCCGGTGATTTCAAGGTAAGTCCAAACACTCTCCTCATTTATTTCGAAGCCCACGTAGTTGTAGGCCCTGTAAGTGCCATTCACTTTTACAGCAAGGTGCTTCTTTAAGTATGCGTGCAGGATAGCATCGGCCTGCTGTGGAGACGCAGGCCTGGCCATATCAAGTCGTTTACCTGAAAAGGTGGACAATGTATTCTCAAGATCGTCAGTGAAAATGCGAACGCTTATCTCTATACTTTTCTCCTTGGAGTTATGGCTAAATTGCGTTAGCGAAACATAAAAGGGATGGAAGCTGAGGCCAAGCGCCAATAACCATTGAACCACAGGTAATACCATTTAACAAATTGATTTGCTGAAATACAAATCTGCGCTTTATTTTCAAAGCTTCTAATAACGAAATGCGAAAGTTAACGGGCAGCAGGCAATGAACAACTTCAACTTGTTTTTTGTAGAGGGCATACGCCACATTACTGACCTCAATGGAATGGACCACATCCTCTTCATTGCGGCGTTGTGCCTACAATACCTTTTGAGCGACTGGAAGAAATTGCTGATGCTGATAACGGCTTTTACGCTAGGTCATACTCTAACACTTGCCCTCAGCACATTAGACATCATCAGTGTTCCCTCAGCTATTACTGAGTTTGTAATTGCGCTTACCATTTTACTGACAGCAGCCAACAACTTCAGGTATGGGCAGCAGAGCAGGCATAGCCGGTACATTTATATAATGGCCTGCCTGTTTGGCTTGATACATGGACTTGGGTTCAGCACTCTGCTAAAAAGCATGCTGGGTAGAGATGCAGGCATTATTACTGAGCTCTTTGCTTTTAACCTGGGGCTTGAGGTAGGGCAATTAGCCATACTGGCAGTGTTGCTTTTCATTTCCTATATATTCGTAGCACGCTTACGCATACGCCGCAAAGCCTATATTATTACGCTTAGTGCGGCTATTGCGATAGTAAGTGCCAACATGGCAATTGACAGATATCCAAATAAACGGGAGATACATAATGATAAAACTGGCTTTCAGTATCCTAAGCCTGATGCTGTTACTATCAGCATCAGCGCAACAAATTCAAAACAATCCCGGGTCTAACCACGGTAATAAGTTTGAGCAACTGGGCACCATACTGCCCACGCCCAACCAGTACCGCAGTGGAAGCGGCGCACCGGGCCCGAGCTACTGGCAGCAACGAGCTGACTACATTATCAAGTGTGAACTGGATGAGAAGAACCTTGTGTTAAGGGGCTCTGAAACGGTAACCTACATAAACAACTCGCCCGATCCTCTAAACTATCTATGGTTGCAACTGGACGAGAACCAGCATAGCACGGTGAACAATGCCAACTACCAGGATGCGAGTTCCCTTCAGAACATCACTACCAATTTTATTGACAGGCAGGTTGCAAGCCGTAGTGATAACGGTTATGGGGTTAAGATTTCGAAACTGACAGATGCTACCGGAAGAAAACTGTCTTACATCATCAATAAAACGATGATGCGCATCGACCTTCCTGCACCGCTGAAGCCTGGGCAAAGGTTTGTGTTCAATTGCGACTGGAGCTATAAAATACCAGACAGGATGAACATGGGCGGACGTGGCGGTTATGAATACTTTCCGGAAGATGGTAATCACATTTTTACTATGACGCAGTGGTTTCCACGCATGTGTGTTTACAGCGACTTCAAAGGCTGGCAGAACCAACAGTTTACGGGCCGCGGAGAGTTTGCACTCACCTTCGGCAATTATGAAGTGCACATGACGGTTCCGGCAGACCATGTAGTGGCTTCCACCGGTGAATGCCAGAATTACGCACAAATGCTCAACCCTTCACAACTAGGCAGGTATAACAAGGCACAAAATGCTAACGAACCCCTGGAAATCGTAACCCTTGACGAAGCTAAAAAGGCAGAAGGCAGTAAAAGCACTGCAAAGAAAACCTGGATATACAAAGCAAGCAATGTGCGCGACTTTGCGTGGACAAGCAGCCGCAAATTTATCTGGGATGCGATGGCGGTAAACATTGAAGGCAAAAAGGTAATGTGCATGAGCCTGTATGGTAAAGAAGCCTATGGTCTATATCGTAAGTTCTCAACCAAAGCGGTGGCGCACACTATTAAGACCTACTCCCACTTTACCATTCCTTACCCCTACCCTGTTGCCCAAAGTATTGAAGCAAGCAGCGGTATGGAATACCCGATGATTTGTTTCAACTTCGGCCGCACGGAAAAAGACGGCACTTATTCGGAGGCTACAAAGAATGGGATGATCGGTGTTATCATTCATGAGGTTGGCCACAACTTCTTTCCTATGATCATCAACAGCGATGAAAGGCAATGGAGCTGGATGGACGAGGGCCTTAACACTTTTGTAGAATACCTGACTGAGGAATTGTGGGATAATAAATTTCCAAGCAGAAGAGGGCCGGCCTGGACGATTGTAGATTATATGAAGCTGCCGAAAGATGAACTGGAACCCATCATGAGCAACAGCGCCAACATCATACACTTTGGTCCGAATGCTTATTCCAAACCTGCCACCGGGCTTAATATCCTCAGGGAAACCATCATGGGCAGGGAACTTTTTGATTATGCGCTACGTGAATATTGCCGCAGGTGGGCCTTCAAGCACCCTGAGCCTGCCGACTTCTTCCGTACTATGGAGGATGCAAGCGGTGAAGACCTTGACTGGTTCTGGAGGGGTTGGTTCTACGGCACAGACCCGGTTGACATCTCTATCGATACGGTAAAGCATGCGGTCTATGATGCTTCCGGAGCTGCAAGCGTAAGGCCCCCGAGAGACATACGCCGGCCCGTAGCTAAACCTGCCGTACCTGCCTTTGACGACATTTCAAAGCTGAGGAACAGGAATGATAAGCGAATAATGTTTCAAACAGATGTAGATACAACATTGCGCGACTTTTATTGGGACTATGCCCGCGGAATTATTCCATACGACAGCACACCTGTAGCGATGGGGGAAATGGGAACAAGAGAGCCGCTGGGCGAAGAAGATCAACAGAAGTATGCTGGTAAGCATGCTTACGAACTTACCTTCACGAACAGGGGCGGCATGGTAATGCCCGTGATAGTGGAGTTCAGTTTCGCAGATGGTTCAAAAGAAATAGACAGGATACCGGCACAGGTATGGCGCAAGGACGAAAAGAAGCTGACGAAGGTATTTATTAAGGACAGAGAGGTTACGGCTATCAGGCTCGACCCGATGAGGGAAACGGCTGATATTAACGAAGACAATAATAATTGGCCAAGGGTGGATGCTCCTAACAAGTTTCAACTATATAAATGGAAAAGGGGTGGAAGAAACCAATCTCAGGGGGTTACTAACCCGATGCAATTACACCAACAAAAAGCTTCGGATAGACAGTAGCAGATGCAGTTGTTAAAGAAAACATATTCAAACGGAGGCTCCCGGTAAACAAGGAGCCTTTTTCTATTTGAAGCAATGTTAAACCTTTTATTGAGTCCGTTGTAAGACACTAATTCTCAGCGTTTTTAGAAAACCAGCCAGCGTTGGCATGGTATTCGAATTATACCAAGCATTATTAACCAAAAAGATGAGTTATGTTACGTTGGACAGTAATTTTCCTGGTGATTGCGATTATAGCGGCGATATTTGGATTTGGTGGAATAGCAGCCGGCGCGGCAGGAATAGCAAAGTTTCTTTTCTGGGCATTTATTATACTGTTTGTTCTGTCTTTGATTTTCGGACGCAGAACAACAGACGTTTAGATCATCCCGGATTAAAATAAAAATGCAGCCTTGAGAAAGGTTGCATTTTTATTTATATGACACTACCGACTTACACATTTACATGAACGTTATGCCTTACTATAAAGTTTACAGAATTGGCAATGAAGCATAGTTCATTTGCCCGCTTTCTGGAATTGCTTATCGTAATAGATATTGTCTTTGATGTTTGTCGTAGGTTGCGATGGCGATAACCAGCAATGCGGGTTGGTAACGTAGCACAGCTTGCAGGAGGAAAAGGCTATTAGCAAAACGGCCGACAGTAATCTTAGCATTTTAAACGCATTTTATAACGCACCGCTCCTCTCGACA
Organism: Bacteroidota bacterium; assembly: GCA_023433265.1. Lineage (GTDB taxonomy): Bacteria > Bacteroidota > Bacteroidia > Chitinophagales > Chitinophagaceae > JAEZDR01. The sequence continues at coordinate 4,540 of JAEZDR010000125.1, forward strand.
AGGTAATTCAACTCAGTAACACCGCAGCTAAACTGTCGTGTAGCCGGTAACAACTCCAGGCTTACCTTCCTATCGCTTTCCAGGAAAAGAGGAATGCCTTTACCCAGGACAACCGGTTTTACAAAAAGCCAGTAGCCATCAATCAGATCATGTTGCATTAGCGAATGGGTTGCGCCGGGACTGCCAAAAAGCAGTACCTCCTCTCCTTCCTGCTTCTTTATTGTAGCAATACTGCCTGGAAGGTCATTACTGATGAACGTTGTATCAGGCCGGCCAGCTTCGTTCAGGGTACGCGATAACACAATCTTATGAGCGCCCATATACCACCTCGAGTGTTCTACATCGTGTTTCGTGGCCGAGGGTCGGTCCGCTGCCGTTGGCCAGTAACTCTCCATCATTTGAAAAGTAACCCTTCCGTATAGGGAAGTATTGTTTTTACGAATGCGATTGCCAATGTAATTGAACAGTTCCTCGTCAAACCTTATCCAGTCCATTCCCCCTTTAGGTCCCGCAACGAAACCATCAAGAGAAACATGCATAAACGAAATAATGTTCTTCTTAAGAAATTTATTAAAGCGCTGGTTGTCGGTTGGGCTTGATTGCTATTGAAACATTTGTTTGGTCTAACCAAAGTTACTGAACTATGGATTCGCAACCTGCATCCAGGCAAAAGGATCACTATCCTCACCCTATCTGTACAACCTACCGTTTCGGTTATTACATTGCACCCAAAATACTCAATGTATTCCCGCCAGGAAGCTGCTCAAATTAAACAGGCGTTTTGGACAAGCTTTGGCAGCTATATGGCTCCCGTTCCTTCTGCTGATGGGGAAAAGTTAAACTGGATCAACTATAAAACCGGCGAGAAGCATCTTTACTTTAAAATGAATGCGGACAATAAAGAAGCGTCAATAGGCATCTTCTTAACGCACCCGGACCAGGGCGTCCGCGATCTCTATTACGAGCAGTTGGTTGAATTAAAATTCTTACTTGAAGCCACAATAGGCGAACCGTGGATCTGGCAGCAGCGCTTTTACGATGATCAGGGCAAAGAAGCAAGCCGCATTTTCACCAATGTTTCCGGCAAAAGTATCATGAAACAGGAACACTGGCCTGCACTCATCTCATTCTTTAAACCCCGTATCATTGCCCTCGACGCATTCTGGTCAAACGTGAAACACCTGTTTGAAGCACTAAGATAACTTCCGTCAGATACTTAGACGATAGGTAGATCAAGCATGTGCAAAGGATACGAATGCTTTTTGTACGCTTTGGCAACGCTTTATCTACCCTTTAGTTACGCTTTAACCCCGGAAAATCATGCTGATTTTCGGATGCAGGGAGAAGGTGTATCTACGCTAGATTCTTCTCCAGAGCGTAGCACTACCCTTTCGGGCATCACCCTCTTTTCTTTACAATTAGTATTAGCCTCCTTTCAATGTTCTCAAGGTAATTGAATACCGATCTGCCTTTACTGGTTTGGTGGCGTGCTGCCACGCGCTGCGGGCTTCGCCACTAATGAGATAGACCGATCGCCGCCGAACAGGAACATCAATAGTAGCGCCTCTTACCTGCTTTGCCTTTTCGTGTGGGCGCAGCCTAAAAACGCAGTCGGCGGCCAACGACACTCCAATAATTACATCAAACGGAGGCGCATCGCGATGCCAGTTAATTACAGCGCCTACCGGGTAATGGGTAACCAATAACTCTGCTAGGTCTTCTGCTTTAAAACCGAATTCAGTGGCAGCTCTTTGTACCAGCGCTTGAAACCCGGCAGGTATATCAGCCCCTTTTTTCAATTCGCGACTTTCGAAACTGTAATCATAACCAAAGCTTGCCACCCTGCGTTTGGCCTCGTAACCCTGAAAGACGAAAGTGTGAAGCTTAATGCCATTAATGAGGTGGAGCAGTTCCTGTTCTTCATTCGGGTTGATAAAATCCTCCCGATAGCTAAAGCCGGGCGGGTAAGCAGGTGGTATGTCGCTGAACAAAGATGCCATGCCATAAAGGCAGGTAAAAATGTGCCGGAAACAAAGGCCTTGTGG
>JAEZDR010000126.1 GCA_023433265.1 Bacteroidota bacterium
GCGGATCGGTAGCAAAATAAGACCTACCGACCCTTTGCTCCTAACGGAGCAATAACCCCTTCGATCATTGTTCGTTGCTACAACTCTTTGCTCCTATGGAGCAATTACCTTAATAAACCATCGCCTGAGGCTGCGTCTCCGCCCTGTAGGGGCGGCGGATCGGTAGCAAAATAAGACCAGCACAACGGTACGTTGCCCCGTAGGGGCAAAGCAATAAAACCCTTCGCTTAGATTATGTGATACGAGATGTTGATGGAAATTACCCCGTCAATCATTAGATCTTAATCGCCAGGTACCCGCCTCTTGTTCCATAAACTTTTGAAGGGGAATCCGACTTTTATTAGAACCAATAGTCGGATTAAAGTCGGAGTCATATCGGAGTCACTCCTTTTTGGATCCGACATTGCGTACGAACTACGCAAACACCCTCTTGTTCCGGGCAACCCACTCAAAATCACTTAGTAGGGGCCCTCATCCCGCCATCCCTTTATCCCTTAACCCGTCATTAGTCCCTCCTCGCCCTGGTACACTACCCCTAAAGCGGGCTACGCGAGGCTGGGAGTGTGGCCTCCATGCTGATTTTTGCTACACAGGCCAGTTAATACCCTCACCGGCCGCTCCTACTTTCCTTAACCCGCTTCCCTCTCCAAGGTTATTTCCATATATCTTACCGCCTCTTCCGCTACTCTTTACCGCATTCCTGCCTATAGCCTACCTATCCTTTAGGTGCTACAAAGCTTATACATACTGCATCTCCACCTGCTACTGCAAGCATGCCTACTGGACCCTAAACCAGGGATTTTCCGGGGATATTCCGTAGGTATTCCATCCCTTTCCCGTCCCAACATTGCATTTCCCCTCTCATAAGCATTCTAAAAACCAATAAAACCGGTGAATTCGACTCGCTTTTTTCTATGACTTTTATCATTTCTGCCTGGTTCACTTAATCTCGACCTTGCTTTTAGCAGACTATGATGTAATCCCTGCCAGGTTCTCTCCTACCCTACCGCAGGCTGAATGCTCTTGCTTTAGTTTTTGCGCTTCACTGGTGATAGCGAATTAGCTGCCTGCTACTGCCCAAAAGCAAAAGAGCCACACCGTTATTGGTATGGCTCTTTCTCAAAAGTATGCATTGAGGCTAAAGCACAACTATCCTGTAGCTGTTACTTTCATTGCCAGTAACAACCGTTATAATATAAACCCCTGGCTTTGCCTTCATCAGGTCCACTGTGTAAATAGCAGTACCAGGTTGATGGTTGAATGATTTACCTACTACTCTTCTTCCGTCAAATGAGTAAACGGTTGCTTGTACCTGCTGTTCTTTTACATCCTGCAAACTAAAACGGATGGTATTCCGCACGGGGTTTTCCAACAGGGTAATTGTATTGTTGCCTTGTTTCTTAAACAGCAAAACATTACTATAGGTAACCTTGTTAGCCTTGTCTATTATTTTCAGCCTGTAAAAACCATTTGATACTGACTGCTTAAGCGTGGTGGTATAAACCTGTTGGTTACCGTTTCCGCTAATAACGGTTTCTGTCTTCCAGTTTTCTGCACTGGTATTGCTTTGCAAGTGAAATTCACTGATTGATTCAGCATTAGCTACACTCCACTCCAACTTCACATCATCGCCTGCAATACTACCGTTGAAGGCCTGAAGCTGTACATTTAGTGTAGTGTTGATAGATACATATTGCGACAAGTTAGTCACCGACGCTGGTGGCGTCCAACCGGTAGCGTTATTATCATTGGGAACGGCATCAAAGCTTCCATGATCGTTGTTGTTACCGGTAATGTAGAACTGAGCATCTACACTGGTAAAGGTGCCGGTAGCAGCTTTAGGAATCCTTACCTCAACGGCGCCGTAAGTTCCGCCACTGGTAAGATTCACCATTGCATTTGCAGTAGTGATGTTGGTTCCTCCGCCTGTCCAGGCTGTGCCTGACCATAAATGGACTTCTGCCCATGAGTTGTCCAGGTTACCCCTTATTTCAAGATCAGGCTTCTCAGTGTGAGTGTAATTTATCTGCCTCGCCCAACCGTCTGATGTACCACCTTGCATGGGTATCGCGTTCACTATGAAACCATAACTCATCCAGCCATCTGCATTTAATTCAGCCGCGAGGTAATAGTAGGCTGCATCCTGTGCATAATAAAGTTTGCGGGCATTTGCACCAGACCATCCGGCTACCTGGTCTGCCGTTGCGGCAAGTTGCCATCCTTCACCGGCCGATATAGTACCGTCAATAGTAGGCGACTGTGCGCTGACGGTACCAAGTGTTGCTGCGAGTAAAAGAGTTGAGTAGAATTGTTTAATCATAATGCTAATTTAGGTTGTGTAATTGGTACACATAAAGATAGAGGAATTCTAAATCACCAACTCCAATTTTGTATCGCACAGCACCTGCTCCATCGAATATCGGTGGCAACAAGACCTTCAAATTTTCTACCAGCCTATCCTCCAACGCAATGCATCCCCGTGTATTCCATCCAGCGTTAATTATAGCATCTTTGCACTATGAAGTGGGGAGAGCTAAAGAAGTTTATGGATAAGAAAGTGAAGGCCTATAACAACCCCTCATTCATACCCTCCGATCCTGTTTGCATTCCTCATAGCTTCTCGAGGAAGCAGGACATAGAAATAGCAGGCTTCTTTGCCGCAGTGTTTGCGTGGGGTAACAGGCTTACCATCATCAATAAAAGCAAAGAACTAATGCAACTGATGGACAATGCCCCCTACCAGTTCATCATGCAACACCAGGAAGCCGACCTCCATACACTAATGCACTTCAAACATAGAACCTTCACCACTACCGATCTCCTTTACTTTATTTCATTCTTCAAACACCACTATTCGCAGCACAAATCACTTGAAAAAGCATTCTTGCTATATAACGAAAATGATTGTAAAAACGCAGAACCTCTGAAATGTATTCTTAGTGATTTTTATCATTATTTCTTCAGTTTAAATGATGTTCCTTCACGTACAAGAAAGCATATAGCTACACCCCAAAGAAACAGCACCTGCAAGAGGTTGAATATGTTTCTGAGATGGATGGTGAGAAAGGATAATAACGGTGTTGACTTCGGCATTTGGAACAATATAAAACCTGCCGAACTTGTTTGCCCCGTTGATGTGCATGTAGCAAGGGTAGCAAAGCACTTCAACCTGCTTACACGTAAGCAAACCGATTGGGCTGCTGCTATGGAATTAACAATAAACCTTAGGCAATTTGACGAAGAAGACCCGGTGAAGTACGATTTTGCTCTATTTGGTTTAGGTGTCATGGAAAAATTTCGATAAACCGATTTGATAATCTATTTTTAATCAAACTTGTCAATTATGAAAATCAACGAAGAGATTGCAAGGCAGCTTCTGGAAATGTACGATGGTAACAACTGGTCAGAGGTTTGCCTAAAGAGCACTTTAAGTGATGTAAGTTTTTCAGAAGCCACTACCCTTACGCGTGCTTCAAAAAACAACATAGCGGCATTGACGCATCACATCACTTATTACATCCGTGTTGTTGAGCATAGACTTCTTGGAAATAATTTCGATCCTAAACATAACGAGAGCTTCAGATTAAAGTCGCTGGAAGGTGATGTGGACTGGAAAGAGCAGCAGGAGCATTTACACCAGGCTATCCATGACCTGGCAGATGCTGTCCGGAATATTGATGATAGCCGTATGGGTGAACCTTTAAAACCAACGGGCTCATCAGTATATAAGTCACTTCATGGCGTTATAGAACATTGTTACTATCACCTTGGACAAATCATCATGCTAAAGAAACTGCTCCGCAGTTCAGTGCCTCAATTAGTGTAGGTACAAATGGCTTTTAAGTAGTCAATAAGATAGCACCCAACCCTTCTATATGAAAATTGCATTAGCAGGCTTCGACTATGCGAATAAGCAGGAACTTATTGACTACTTAAATGGCCTTATCGTACAAAACTTTCCATTGCTTGTACAGATATTGTATAGGCTGGATATTAATGAAACCAAGCTAAAGTTGCTGTTGAAACAGAATACCAACCAGGAGGCAGCCGCTATCATAGCAGACCTCATCATAGAACGTGAACAGCAGAAAGAACTTACAAAAAAGATGTTTGCTTCTCAGGTTACAATTCCTGAAGAAGATAAATGGTGACTCCACTGGTAATCTTCGATACAGTGGAACCGGCTTGCTGTAGAATATATTTACTGTATTTAAAAATCAGTAAATGGCATAGCCTCGTTGGCATCATCTGCTGATACGACGCTTAATTGTAAGAATTAAAGAGTAAATATTGCAAGAAAGAAAGGTGAGCAAAAGCTCACCTTTCGATTGTTATTACTTTTATAGTGTACGCTGTCCACTAAAAGACCCGTTACCATAGCCATCCACCAGCGTTCCGGAAACCACATCGCCATTTACAGAACCTGTAAGTGTGCCGGTACCCGCGCCACTTGAGTATGTGTAAGAAAGTACTCCGTTGCTATAACTTCCTTCAAATGGTTCAGAAGCGGACGATGAACCTGTTTTCCTACTCAATACCCTGAACTTATTTAGAGGCTTAGCAAGAAGCATATTAAAGGTTCCTGTCTCAGTTCCCCCAGAAGACGGTTTAGTGTAAGTACCCTGGAAAGCCTCTACGAGGCTGGTTGAGCTTTCCTTCACTATTGTGAAGATGGCATTGGGATGGCCCGGGATACTTGAGCTTGTTACCATTGGGTTTAAACCTGTCTGGTCAACCGAGAAGTTGATTGTAACAGTCTGTCCACCCATAGAACCGGTAAATGGAGCTATATAGGCTGTGCCGGCAACCCAAGTTACATTCGATGTTAGGTTTACTGTAGTGCCATCTATCACCATCACCGCTGTGATGGTATTGCCGTTATTAGCAATGTTAAAGCTAATGGTTCCAGATGAACCGATAAGAACACCCTTGTAAATTCCCTTGCTACTGGCATCATGTGCAGCTTGTGCCTCAGGGGTGGTTGTGCAGGTAGCACATTTGTAAGGCGGATTGTCATCTGAAGACTTTTTGCAGGAAAAGAGGGTTATAGCCATCAGGCATACAGCAAGTAAATGTCTCATCATTATCGATTTAAGGTTTGAATGCCAAACATACCTAAGTTTTTGCTTTTTAGCAATTTAGGTATAAGACGAGCGTTATTTATGATGAATTTACCTAATCATTCAGCGGCCTGCCAACCCACCTCTTCCGTACGCTTGCAACTATTGTTTCGCCAATTCTTTGAATATCCAGGTTTTCAATTGTTGATCATTAACTGTTGCTACTTCCCTCTCCAGGAATTGTTTGTCTGCTGCCAAATCGTCCTTATATCCAAGAAAAGAGGGTGCATTCTTCTGAACTGCAAACCTCAAAAACCGTAGCTCTATATTGTTCTGATCCTGTTTTATCGAACGCTCAAGAAGGTTCTTCCCTTTATTGAAGTAGTTCAACTTGCTAATAGGATTGAATGCATGTTTAGCCATGATCATAGTGGCACAAGCCTTATAACCGGCAAGCACCGGTTTTGTTTTCTCATCTGCATCCTTTAGCAAATCCAACAATCTAACGCAGGCCTGTTTCTCCTTTGGCGCCTGCTGGTAAAGGCTGCGTACCTCGCTTAACATCGGGGAAGGAGTATAATAGAAAGTTGTAAATAAGGTGGCGATAGCAACCACAATCGTTTTCATCCTGGTGCGTTTCACATATACTTCCAATTCTTATTCCAGTTATAGTAAAAAGCACAAATGAACGACGAAAGCAAAGAGTGTAACAACTAAATCAGGTTCTGTTCAAAAGAAATCCTTCGGTCACGCGCAATTCTTGCACACACCGCTTATGAGCATATCCACCTGCCTAATCTTGAAACCCTCAGTGATAGCTATCGGAGGAACGGTGGTGTGCTCCAGGCAGTACATTACTCCGCAGGTGTCGCAAACAAAATGTACATGATTATCGTGGTGGTGCCCTGGATGGCAGTCTTCCTTGCAAAGGGCATACCTAACAGAATTGTCTGCTGTGGGTATGGAATGTACTATTCCCTTATCTACAAAGGTTTGCAGGGTTCGATAGATGGTTACACGGTCGAAATGTTCACTGCTACTCCTTTCTATGTCTGCATGTGCAAGCGCGCCTTTGGCGCAAAGAAACATGTCAAGTATCTTTCTCCGGCTCTCCGTAATACTTAAGCCATTTCTTTTTAGAATATCAGCAACAGAGTCTGTCATCCCCTAGTTTGGATTGTTTGTAAAAATGCTGTTGGCAAAGCCGGAGTGCCCTTCCTTCTCCTTCAGAAGTAGCTTAATGTTCTTCTTTAACTGGGCAATTTCATCCTTTTTTAAACCGTCATAAACCTGCCCTCTTACGTTCCCTCCCTTATCTACGAGAGCAAAGAACTGCGTATGCAGAAACTGGTCTTCTATTTTTTCAAAGTTATTCTTCGGATCGTCAAGGAGATAGCTGTTGCGGGCAGTATAATACAAACTATCCTTGCGGCCAGTAAGTAAATGCCATTTCTTCGTGTCGATACCCATGCTATCGGCGTAGTGTCTCAAGCGGCTCGCAGAGTCTGTTTCAGGGTCACAGGTATACGCTACTATTTGAAAATCAGGCTCATCTTTAAATTCTTCATAGATCTCTGCCATGTTCTTGTTCATCTTTGGGCATATGCTCTTACAGGTAGTAAAAAAATACTCAACCACCGATACTTTGCCCCGCATATCCTGTTCCGTAAATAACCGTTCGTCCTGGGTTATAAAACTGAAAGGCTTTACATAACTGATGGTTGCCGGTTTAGCAGACAGGTCCCTATCCCAAAAAACTGCAACCAGAAATCCTATGGTGAGCACAATAAAAAACAGTGAATAACCAATTATCTTTTTCATCAATGCCTTAATTAAGCTTGCCGCAAAGGTAACCACCCCTGTTAAAGGCTTTCTGCTTATTAACAATACGCTAAATAGTTTGCAACAAAGTTGCATTTACCTAGATTTGCTTCAGATGAACCGAAGAATCAATTGGGACGCGTTGGGTATTACTACATCACTAGCCTGCGCTATTCATTGCGCATTGTTACCATTGTTTCTTACAAGCCTTCCCCTTTTAGGTATTGACATCATCGAAAACGAAGCGTTCGAATACTTTATGATTGGTCTTGCCGCCGTAATTGGTGTTTTTTCGCTTTCGCATGGGCTTAAGAATCACCATAACCACCGCCTTCCTATCATCCTTTTTGTTGGAGGAATCGTTTTACTTCTGGCTAAGCAATACTGGCACGATTACCACGTAGTATTACTAGTTCCCGCCGTTATTCTAATCGTTTCCGCGCACTATCTCAATTTCCGATATTGCAAGAAGAGTAATAACTGCCATTCTGCGGTTTGTAAGCACTAATAGTGTCCACTCCTGTGAGAGATGTTCATCTTAATGTGGAAAACTAACATTCATTGTTTTTTTCATCTGCCAACTCCTATCTTTGCAGCCAAATTTTAAAAAGCCTTATGTTCTTCAACCAATTGAAGTTCTTACTGGTAGCGGTTTTCAGCATATTGACACTTGGTTTTTCTGTTCAAACCATTGCACAAGAAGTTAATCATGATGATGGCATAAACCCTGAGTACGGAAAGCAACACCCTGTTTCTGAAACAGACGAGTTCAGACCAGGCGATGTTCTAATGGAGCACATTTCCGATGCTTATGAGTATCATTTTGGTGAAATAGATGGCCATGTTATCGGTATTCCACTTCCCGTTATCTTGTACTCAAACGAGCGCGGCCTTGATGTATTCATGTCGTCGAAATTGGAACATGGTCATGCCATATATAAAGGCTATAAAATTGAGGAGAACAAGATTGTGGCGGTAAATGAAGCCGGCGAAATTGACCCTTCTGTTAAGCTTTACGATATTTCCATGACCCGCAATGTGGTTCAAATGCTTGTAGCGATGGCTTTGCTAATCTGGATTATGACAAGCATCGCTTCTAAGTACCAAAAACGCGGTTACAATGTAGCACCAACCGGTATGCAGAACGCTGTAGAACCTGTTATTACTTTCGTTCGCGATGAGGTAGGTAAAGTAAACCTTGGGCATAAATACCATAAGTATATGCCTTACCTGCTTACAGTATTTTTCTTCATTCTTATCAACAACCTATTTGGATTGGTTCCCGGAGCAGCTAATGTTACCGGCAACATCGCTTTTACAGCTGTACTGGGTGTTATTTCTTTTATTGTTATCCTGTTTAGCACAAACACACATTTCTGGGGACACATCATTAATCCTCCGGTTCCAATGGGAATAAAGCTTATCCTTATTCCTGTTGAATTCCTTGGTATTTTCACTAAACCTTTTGCATTAATCATTCGTCTGTTTGCTAATATGGTGGCGGGCCACATGATTATCACCTGCCTCGTCATGCTGATTTTCATTTTTGCTTCCCTTAGCAAAGCAGCAGGTATAGGTTTTAGCCCGGTTTCCCTTGCATTTACCATTTTTATTTACTTAATAGAAGTTTTGGTTGCCTTCATCCAGGCATTCATCTTTACTAACCTAACCGCAGTTTTTATCGGTCAGGCTTTCGAAGGTGAGCACCATGATGACCATGATAACCATGGCCATAAGGAAGATCTTGGCGTGCAGCATCCAAACCCGGTAGTAATTTAAAAAACACAAGCTTTTTCATCAATAAAAACCAATCATTATGTCTTTAATGAGCATTATGCTGGAAGCAACAGGTAGCCTAAGTAACATGGGTGCTGCTGTTGGTGCAGGTTTAGCGGCAATCGGTGCCGGTATCGGTATCGGTCAAATTGGTAAGGGTGCTACCGAAAGTATCGCTCGTCAGCCAGAAGCTGCTAACGATATCCGTGGAGCAATGATCCTTACTGCGGCCTTCGTAGAGGGTGTTGCACTGTTCGCGGTTATTGCGGCGGTACTTGCAATCTTCATCAAATAAGAAGATCCGGTTAAGAAACAGGAACTGCATTCAAAGCACAGGGCGGAGAATGCAGTTTACTTTCTCTTTTTAATCATTGATGAGAAGCAAACCATATCTTAAAAAATAATAGTAGCAATATAATATGCAATTACTTACACCAAGCTTAGGATTAATCTTCTGGACACTACTAGCGTTTCTTGTAGCATTATTCATCCTTCGAAAGTTTGCCTGGGTACCTATTCTTACTGCTTTAAAGAACAGGGAAAACAGCATTGCCGAATCCATTGCAACGGCTGAGAAAGTAAAGGTGGAAATGGCGCAATTAAAGAATGAAAACGAAGCTTTGATGGCTAAGGCAAGAGAAGAAAGGGCTACCATGCTAAAGGAAGCTAAGGAGCTGTCTGACAAACTTATTGCAGAATCTAAAGAAAGGGCTAAAACCGAATACGACAGAATTCTCGCCGATGCTCAATCTGCTATTCAGCAACAGAAGAATGCTGCTATTGTTGATGTAAAGAACCAAGTAGGCAATCTCGTAATCGAAATATCTGAAAAGGTATTGCGCAAGCAACTTTCCGATAAGAAAGATCAGGAGAGCTTTATCAGGCAATTGGCAGACGGAGTAAAACTTAACTAACATTACAATCGCCCCGGAAGCCAGCTTCCGGTGTCACACTATAATAATATGCAGAATCCACGTTTAGCAGGAAGATATGCCAAAAGCCTTGTAGACCTGGCTGGCGAAAAAGACCAGCTGAATAAGGTCTATGACGATATGAAGTACCTGCAGGCGGTTAACAAGCAAAGCAAAGAGTTTGTTGCTATGCTAAAAAGCCCGGTAATTCATGCAGACAAGAAGAATGCAGTCATCAGCGGTATTATTGGTGGCAAAGTGAGCGAGCTCTCTTCTGCCTTCCTTACATTGCTGGTGCAGAAGAACCGGGAATCAGCACTTCCGGAGATCGTCGATGCTTTTATTGATCAATACAACGACATAAAAGGTATCCATAAAGTAAAACTTACCACAGCAGCTCCCGTTTCCGAAGAACTGCAAAAGTCTATTGTAAGCAAAGTGAAGCAGGAAGCAGGTTTTGAGCATGTAGAGCTGGAGAGCAAAGTAGATGAAAGCATCATCGGAGGCTTTGTTCTGGAATATCACAACAAACTGATGGACGCCAGTATTGCAAGGGAACTTAACGACATAAAAAAAGGTTTCCAGAACAATGAATTCATTCAAAACATACGATAAGAATTAAATAAAAACAACATCATGGTACAGATTAAGCCAGATGAGATTTCTGCCATACTCAGGCAACAGTTAAGCAACACTACTTCTACTGCTGAGCTTGAGCAAGTGGGTACCGTTCTACAGGTAGGTGACGGTATTGCCCGTGTTTACGGTTTGAATAATGTAGGCGCAGGTGAGCTTGTAGAATTTGAAAACGGTCTGAAAGCCATCGCCCTCAACCTTGAAGAAGACAACGTGGGTGTGGTTATGATGGGCGACTACAAAGAAATACGTGAAGGGGATAAAGTAAGGCGTACCGGCAAAATCGCATCTATCAAAGTAGGTGAAGGCGTTGTAGGCCGCGTTATCAATACACTCGGCGAACCTATAGATGGTAAAGGTCCTATCACTGGCGATCTTTATGAAATGCCACTTGAGCGAAAAGCTCCGGGCGTTATCTATCGCGAGCCTGTAAAAGAGCCATTGCAAACGGGTGTTAAAGCCATCGATGCAATGATCCCGATCGGTCGCGGTCAACGTGAGCTTGTAATCGGTGACCGCCAAACAGGTAAAACTGCTATTTGTATTGACACGATTATTAACCAGAAGGAGTTCTTTGCTGCAGGAAAACCTGTTTATTGTATTTATGTAGCCATCGGTCAGAAGGCTTCTACTATCGCAGGTGTAATGAAGACATTGCAGGACAACGGTGCAATGGCTTATACGACGATTGTTGCGGCTTCTGCATCTGACCCTGCTCCACAACAGTTCTACGCTCCTTTCGCAGGTGCAGCTATCGGCGAATTCTTCCGCGATACAGGACGTCCAGCTCTTATCATTTATGATGATCTTTCTAAGCAGGCCGTAGCTTACCGTGAGGTATCGCTCCTTCTTCGTCGTCCTCCAGGCCGTGAAGCTTATCCTGGAGACGTATTCTACCTGCACAGCCGTCTATTGGAAAGGG
>JAEZDR010000132.1 GCA_023433265.1 Bacteroidota bacterium
ATGCATACCCTATGGTATGTGTTTGATAATAATAGCTGTAAAGACTCTGTTTCTCAAACGATAACAATTTATCCAAAACCAACCATAACAAGCTTTGCGTTTACACCTGCAGGTTGCCTTAACTCTAAAGGTGCTGCGCAGTTTGCAGCAACGGCTACCGCCCCGGGTACCACAATTCAGAGTTATAGATGGTGGTTCGGCGATAGTACGGTAACCGGTTCTACGCCTTCTAACCTGCAGAACCCTGCAATGAACATGAAAGACACTACCATTATCGTTACACTAAGGGTGGTATCGGGCAATGGCTGCGTAAAAGATACCTCGCAGAATTTTACATTTAAACTTACCCCCGCACTTACCAAGCCTGTTTACAATCCTGTTTGCGAGGATGTGGCTCCATTTACGCTGACTGCCCCACCTGTTACAAATGGTGTTAAGGGACAGGGTGTGTTTTCAGGGGGAGCATTTATTTCTGCAGATGGATTGTTCAATCCTGCTGTGGCAGGGGGTGGCCTCAAAACATTCCAATACAAGTTTACCACAAATGCGGGCTGTGATACAACCATTGATTTAAATATCAATGTTTATCCACGTCCTTCTGCTTCATTTACAGCAGACGCTGATGTATGCCAGGGTAAAATGGTAACCATTACACCGGCGCCAATAGTTACAAATATCTCAAGCTGGAAATGGTGGTTCAGTGATGTGGACTCTACCGTCAAATCAATTAACCTTCCGTTTACCCACAATTATCCTGATACAGGATTGCAAACAATAAAGCTCGTAACGATTTCTCCAAACGGTTGTATAAGTGAAGTAAAAACGCAGGATGTTATGATACACCCTGTGCCTAAGGCCTCCTTCAAATTGGCAGAGCCAATCTGCTTCCCGGGTGGTACAGCCAAGTTCAATAATACGACCACCTTCTACGCGAGCAATCAAAACATAACATGGAAATGGGAATTTGGAGATGGTAGCGCAATATCAAGCGCACAACACCCGGAACATCTCTATACAACTGCCGGAACTTACCAGGTTAAGCTTACGGCTACTTCCGTTGCAGGGGGTTGTGTTAGCTCAGCTATTGTACCGGTGAAAACCAATATGAAACCAACCGCCAGCTTTACAATAAACCCTGCACAGGTTTGCCAGGGTAAACCGGTAACCTTCCAGGATAAGTCGGCTGCAAACGGAACGCCTATCAAAAGCTGGAACTGGACTTTGGGCAATGAGGGACCTGCTAGCGGGTCAACCGTAAGCAGGATAATGAATAGTGCAGGCGATTTCACCATTAAATTGGTTGTTACCAATGATAGTGGTTGCGTGGCATCTACAGAACAGCCTCTAAAGGTTCACGTTCAACCTAAAATTGATGCAGGGCCTTCATTTGTCGTTCCCCAGGGAACAATTGTTTCATTCCAACCGAAGGCTAACGACTCCACTTCGGTTTCGTTCAGTTGGACGCCGAAAATCCCGCAGTTGATAGACGATAACCAGTTGAACGCAAAATTGATGGTGTTGAATGACGGCATTTTCTGGCTTACTGCTACAACCAACAATTTTGGATGTACAGCCACCGACAGTCTCAATGTAAAAATGCTGAGGGCAATACAAATTCCAAACGCCTTTAGTCCAAATGGAGACGGCATTAATGATACCTGGCAGATTACAGGTTTGGCAGACTATCCAGGTCATTCGGTTGAGATTTTCAATAGGCAGGGGGTAATTGTTTTCAGTTCGCACAATTATAATATTCCATGGGACGGCACGTATAACGGTACGCCTTTACCAGTGGCTACTTATTATTATATAATCAATCCAAAAAATGGATTCCCTGCAATGACGGGTTACATCACCCTGTTGCGATAGTCTAAAGGACATTTAAACTAATAGTAGAAAAGCCGCAGTAATGCGGCTTTTTTTTACAGATGCAAAATCTTTCTTAATAACAACCATAGGTAATTTATGCACAGCCCTGTTGTTTAGCTTTGAATACTTCTATTTTAGCAACAAACTTATTTTCTCAATGGGAATATTACTCCAGGTTATTGATACGGCTCAGCAAGCAGCTTCTACAACAGCAGGCGATAATTCTATCTCAATGCTTGAATTGTTATCCCGTGGTGGCTGGATCATGTATCCTTTATACCTGTTATTTGCTTTGGCGGTTTATGTATTTGTAGAGCGATTGTTAGCCATTAAACGGGCTTCGCGGATCGAACCGAACTTCATGAATATTATTAGGGATAATATTATGTCGGGAAACGTTAGTGCAGCAAGAAACCTGGCAAAAAACACGGACAACCCGGTAGCAAGGATGATTGATAAAGGTATTCAGCGCATCGGCAAGCCTATTGACAGGATAGAAAAAAGCATGGAGAATGTAGGAAAATTAGAGATGTACAAAATGGAGCGCAATCTTTCCATACTGTCACTCATTGCTGGTATTGCGCCTATGTTTGGGTTTCTTGGTACTATCGCGGGAATGATCCAGTTGTTCTATAACATTAACAACAGTGGATTCGAACTCAATACTATTGCCGGGGGTATCTATGTAAAAATGATCACGTCTGCTACAGGATTGATTATTGGGTTAATGGCATTTATTGCCCACAATTACCTGAGCACTTTAATTGATAAAACAGCAAATAAGATGGAAGCAGCCAGCGCTGAATTCCTCGATACTTTGCAGGAGCCTACACGTTAAACCTGGAGAACACTACTATGAACATCAGGAACAGGTTACGATCACACCCGGAACTTCATACAGGAGCGTTAAACGATATACTGTTTATCCTGCTGCTGTTTTTTCTTATTGTATCTACCCTGGCAAACCCAAACGTTATTAAAGTAAATAACCCACGGGGCAGCAAAGACACAAAGGCTAAACAGAACATTGTTGTTTCGATCAATAAAGATCAACAGATCTTCCTGGGACAAAAGCCTGTTGACCTTGCTTTAATGGACACGCTGCTTAAAGCTGAGGTAAGCAGGGTACGTGCTTTTGTAGATACCCCATCGGTGGTAATCAATGCCGATACAGTTGCGCACTATGGCGAAGTTTTCAAAATCATGCAATCTGCAAAGAGGGCAGGAGCGAGGGTAGTAGCGAACGTGAAATAATCTCGTGCTTCAGACCTATTACTGAGTGCAAGCCTACAATTTCATTAAGAACTGCATGGTATTCTCTCCGTCGGCATAGTCACAAAGCCCGGGGGTTTGCGCTTTGCCAAAAGGAATAAACTCAGATCCAACTATACATTGCAAATTAGCCGAGTCGCTATCCAGTTGCGGTTGAACCTGTTCAACGCTATCGTAATAACTGTAATGCACCACGCTGATGGCAGAAAATAACGAGGGATTTTCCGTTAGTATTACCGAACCATTGGTCATATAGAACCGGTTGTTCATCATTACCAGCGCTAGTTGATAATCGTAGTTGTGCCTGTATTTATGGTGGTCCATCAGCCAGTCAAATTTCTTCAAGGCCTCCAGCAACGGTATAAAATCGTATTCCCGTGGAACGAAAATGTGGGTAACGTTCCGGCAACCAAGGCCAAAATAGAGCATTATATCATCCGACAATCTATCTAGTTGTTCACTGCTTTCTTCGCCGGTAATGATGGCAGCCGAAGTGCGGTTCTTCCTGATAATATGAGGATATTTAGCGAAATAGTATTCAAAATAACGGCTGCTGTTGTTGCTGCCGGTAGCTATGTATGCATCACAACCCTTCAACTGCTGTGCAAATACAAGGAAGCCGGCAGCATTAGCATTCCATTCAATAAGCTTTCCGGCAAGGTGCTTCACAAGCACCTCGTCCTTTGAAGAAAGTTTAATAACAGCAATATGGCCCGAAAGGAAGACGCAAAGAAGGTCATGAAAGCCCACCAGTGGAATATTTCCTGCCATCACAATTCCTACCTTGCGTGGATGATCTTGTGTAGCGGGAATATGATTCTCGTCAGCTAGTTGTTTAAGGGCTTCTTTTTGCAAATAGTTTTCCGCAATGTTTTTGGATGCAATATCTATAAATTGGGAAATAAACCAGGGATTTTGCTGGTATGCCCGCTCTTTTTCCTGACGCCAGTCATCTTTTTCTTCAAGAATATAATTTCCTAACTTTTCTAACAGTTCCAATCGTTCTTCTAATAACATCTTATAGTATATTTGAGCACCCAAAAATACCTGACAAAAACATTTTAAAACTTAAATGCTATGGCGATTAAAATAACCGAAGAATGTATCAACTGCGGTGCCTGCGAACCAGAATGTCCTAATAATGCAATTTATGAAGGTGGCGTTGAATGGGCGTTATCTGATGGAACATCCGTAAAAGGCTCTTTTGTCCTTTCTGACGGTACAGTGGTTGACGGCGACCAAAAGAATGCTCCTATTGCTGTGGACACCTATTATATTGTTCCCAGCAAGTGTACAGAATGCCAGGGTTTCCACGAAGAACCTCAGTGTGCTTCTGTTTGCCCTGTTGATTGTTGTGTACCAGATGAATTATACCAGGAAACAGTGGATGAATTGCTTTCTAAAAAAGAAAAATTACACGCTGCATAATTTAATATCGCTAACTTTATTATGCAATTGTTGCTTCGGCAACATTAATATACGGGTGATATTTCCCGTAAAGTGAGGGTGAAGGAAATGATTTCCTTCACCTTTTTGTTTTACAAGGTTGAAAAAGTTTTAATTTCTTTGCTCATCATTCATTTGCATGAAAAAAAGAGTCGCACTTGTTACTGGAGGCTATAGCGGAGAAGCAACAATAAGTTATAAGAGCGCGGAGGCCGTTTCTAAACACATTGACCTCAATAAATACGAGTTATATAAGATAGACATCCATCCTGAGGGTTGGGACTATATTGACGACGAAGGCGTGAGAACGGCTGTTAATAAGAGCGACTTTACTATAAACGCATCAGGCAAAAAGATTGCCTTTGACGTTGCACTCATGTGTATTCATGGTACACCGGGCGAAGATGGTAAACTGCAAGGTTACTTCGACCTGCTTGGACTTCCCTATACCACTTGCAATGCTGCTACTTCTGCACTTACGTTCAACAAGCGCTATACTGTTGCCGTTGCCGGTTTTGGTGGTATTAAGGTGGCACGTTCAGTGTTGCTTTTCAGGGAGGCAGGCTATAAGGAACAAGAAATACTTAGCCGTCTTAAGCTGCCTTTGTTTGTGAAGCCAAATAATGGGGGCAGCAGTATTGGAATGAGCAAGGTGACGGATGCTGGGCAGCTTGGCGCAGCCATAGAAAAAGCTTTCAAAGAAGATGGGCAGGTATTGATAGAGGAGTTTATTGAAGGTCGTGAGTTTACCATTGGCGTGTTTAAACAGAAAAATGTTGTTACACCTCTTCCTATAACCGAGATTGTTTCCAAAAAAGAGTTCTTCGACTATGAGGCAAAGTACCTTGGCATGAGTGATGAAATTACTCCCGCAAAGGTGGACGAGTCTATTGCAGAAAAAATAAGGAACTGCGCGAGGCTCATTTATAACGAACTGAACTGTCGTGGTGTAGTGAGGATCGACTTTATTTACAATGAAAAGGACGGTGAACCTTATATGCTTGAAGTGAATACGGTGCCTGGGCAAAGCGATGCAAGCATCGTTCCTCAACAGGTGCAAGCAATGGGTTGGACGCTAAAACGTTTTTACACGGAGTTAATTGAGGAAGCTTTATCCGCATCAGTATCTTAATTTTATAAAAATCTACGGCTTGAAACTAAGCATCAGGAATTTCTGGGTCAACCTTCTCATCATTATCGTTTTGGTAGTGCTTATCATCTTTGTATTTTTTAGCACACTCGCTGGCTTTACTGATCACAATGAGAATATAAAAGTACCCCAGGTAATGGGTATGCATATAGACGATGCCACGCAAACCCTGGAAGAGCAGGATTTTGAAGTAGAGGTGCAGGACTCAGTTTATATAGACACACTGAAAGGATTAACTGTTATTAGGCAGTCACCGGAAGCAGATGCAGAAGTAAAAGCGGGCAGAAAAGTATATGTCACCATAACCCGCCTTATTCCACCCCTGGTTGATATGCCTGATTTGAGGGGTTTCTCCTACCTAAGCGCTGAACATCATTTGCAGTCACTCGGTCTTAACCTTGGTGACACCATCTACAAACCGGACATAGCTAAGAACTTTGTGTTGGATCAACTCTATAAGGGCGCACCGGTAAAGCCCGGGACCAAAGTGAACATGGGAAGCGAAATTGACCTGGTGTTGGGTAGCGGCGTAGGCTCCACTTCAATAGCTGTTCCCGACCTCGTAGGATTAACTTTTAAAGAAGCTCAGGATAAGCTTTCGGCATTGAACATTAACCTGGGCGCAGTGGTGGTAGATCCCGGTGTTAAGGATAAGAACATTGCATACGTCAGGGAACAGAATCCACCAGCCATTTCAGAGCCAATTCCGGGTCAGAAGATCTTGAACAAGATCAGGGCAGGCCAGATTATTGACCTCACGCTGAGCGCTTCGCCTCCGCCACCAAAAGTAGAGGAGCCGGCGCCTGCCGATCCGGTTAAAGTATCAGAAAATCCACCCACATACAATAACTAATCGCACCTGATTATGAAAAACATCACTGCACAGCAACTTCATGAGCGTATGCAACTAGGCGAAGAAGTTAATCTCCTGGACGTTAGGGAACCTAACGAGCGCACTGAGTTCAATATTGGTGGTTATCATATACCCCTTGGACAAGTGCAGACCTATATGCTGGATGATATTGAACATCTTAAAGACAAGGAAATCGTAGTTTATTGCCGCAGTGGCAAGAGAAGCCAGATGGCAGCTATGGCCCTGGAACAGGCAGGTTTTACACAGGTAACAAATTTATCAGGGGGAATGCTGGAATGGCAGGAAAAGATTAAACAACAGTAATTATCCCAGCTTGTTTAATCTTTCTTAACGCATCTATAACAAGGAGAAAGTGATGCTGGGATAACTTGCACTCTTTCCTGTCATAATATGAGGATACCTGCGGCTGTTATTCTTTTATCGCTTTTTTTGCTTTCTCTGAATAATACTTCAGGACAAGACAGTCGCGTGACCTTGGTCATTAACGACGTAACAGGTGAATTTGTTTCCGATGCCTCGGTACAGGTGAACCAGAAAAAGTACTTCAGCGACTCTCTTGGAAAGGTAGAAGTATGGCTTCCTAATAACAGGTACATCATCTCTGTAAGTGCCATTAATCATTACCCCACTACCTTAAACATTAATCTTAACAGCGATACAACCCTCATGGTTTCCTTGAGGCTTCGTGAAAGCCTGTTAGGTAATGTTACCGTGGTATCGTCGCGGAATGTGGTGCGTAACCAGATGGGCATACAGTCTATTACTGCAGGCGAGCTAAGAAGGTTGCCGGTAGTGTTGGGCGAAGTAGATCCACTCAAGACTATTACGTTGCTTCCGGGTGTAAAAACCGGTGGTGAAGCCAGTTCGGGCATCTATGTTAGGGGAGGAGGACCCGACCAAAACCTTGTGTTGCTTGACGGCATTCCTGTTTATAATCCTAATCATCTGTTAGGTTTCTTCAGCATCTTTAATGGTGAGGCCATTAAAGGCATAGAGGTTATAAAGGGTGGCATCCCGGCAGAGTATGGAGGAAGGTTAAGCAGTGTAATTAGTATTGATACCCGCGAAGGAAACAAGGACTCAATAAAAGGAAGCGGGGGAATTGGTTTAATATCATCCCGCTTGTCAGTGGAAGGGCCTATCATCAAAGGGAAGTCTTCGTTTGTAGTGAGCGCAAGAAGAACCTACATTGATGCATTGGCAAAGCTGGTGGCCCGTAGCAAGGTGGGTGATAATGGCTACTACTTCTATGACATCAATGCTAAGGCTGACTATGTGCTGAACGCAAACAACCAGTTTTATTTTACTTTCTACAGGGGACTGGACGACTTTACTTACATCAACAATGAGAATAACCGCAATCGCAGTTTCAACACGTATTGGGGCAATACCATAGCAGGACTTACCTGGAAGCAACAAATAACAAAGAAGCTTAAGCAGGAAACATCAGTCGTGTACAACAGCTTTGATTTAGATAGTAAAATCCAATTCAGTACTGTTGGCTTCGTATTCAGTTCAGCACTGTCAGACAAAGCTGTTAAAACCGATTGGCTGTACACAAGCAACAAATGGTTGAAGTTGAGATTTGGAGCCAATCATACCTGGCACCGCTTTACACCCGGGGCTGGCGGCGCCACTTCAGG
>JAEZDR010000090.1 GCA_023433265.1 Bacteroidota bacterium
ATCCAAAGGTGCCTGTCCTTGCACTTACCGCGTCTGCTACTGCTGAAGTGGAAAAAGACATTGTTGAAAAGTTGCAGCTAAAGCAGCTCAAAACATTCAAACAATCGTTTAGCAGGCCTAACATATCCTACAGTGTGTTCAACTGCGAGAGTAAGATTAACAAGCTTCTCGAAATCCTGCAAAACGTTGCCGGATCAGCGATCGTTTATTGCAGCCTTCGCAGTGAAACCAGGTTTGTAGCCTCGTTGCTTCGCAGCAGTAATATAAATGCGGATTTCTACCACGCGGGCCTGAGCCATGAAGACCGGGCGGCGAAGCAGTGTGCATGGACGGACGGCTTCACAAGGGTAATGGTGGCAACAAACGCCTTTGGAATGGGCATTGACAAACAGGATGTAAGGACGGTGGTGCATTATAACATACCGGGCAGTTTAGAAAATTATTACCAGGAGTCTGGCCGGGCCGGCCGCGATGGTAAACCTGCCTATGCTGTGCTGCTGTTTAATGAAGGCGATATAGAAGCCCTAAAACTCCAGCCACAAGTTCAGTATCCTTCTATTGAACAAGTGAAAGAAGTGTACACGCACCTCTGCAATCACCTCCAGATAGAAAGCGGGGGCGGCGAAGGCATAAGTTACGACTTTGATCTTTTGAAATTCAGTAAGGCGTTCAAGCTGCATTTACATCTTACCGGCAGTGCCATCAAGTTGTTAGACCTGGAAGGCCTGTTAACTGTAACTGACGGGTTTTACTTTCCCTCCAAGGTGGAGTTTACCACTAACCGGGAAACGATCAATCAGTTTGAACAACTGAATCCATCGCTGGACGAAACCATCAAAGTGCTGTTGCGCACCTACCAGGGCATCTTTGATAACGAAGTGTCAGTGTACGAAAAGCAACTGGCAAAGCTGCTCAGGCTGTCGGTAACCGACGTAAAGCAACAACTCACTCTACTTCACAATCAACGAATCCTAAAGTACAAGCCCCAGCGCGAAACTCCCCATCTAACCTTCAATCATACACGCGTTCCGGCAGCCCACCTGCACATTGATGCTACCGTTCATAACAGGCGGCGCATCCTTGCAGCGCAGCGGGTAGACACGATGATTAGCTATGCCCGGCTTAAAGTTGCATGCCGCGGGGCTTATATTGCTGCTTACTTCAACCAGCCCGGGCTACCTGATTGCGGCGTTTGCGACAATTGTTTAAACAAAAAGCGTTCTGCCGTACCTGATGCCAGGCAAATGCAGCAACATGTTTTATCGCTTACGGCCTCAGCACCCGCGCAGTTGCAGGCTATTACAGCTTCCCTATCGCCGGTACAAAAAGCAGCGATGCTAGAGGCGGTCAATTTCCTGGTAGGCGAAGAATTGTTGTACCTGGACGCTGATGGATTCCTCCGGCAGCCCTAAGGGTTGAAGCCATGCATTTACCGTTACTCAAATTATTGGCAACGGCTGCTTGCCGTGGCCTATTCTTACCTTATTTTTACAACCAAACTATTTTAAACAAATTCATTATGCTTATGCTAAGAACTACTCTTGCACTGGCTGCCATTGCTTGCTGTGTAACGGTTTCTGCACAAAAAGTGAATTTTACGGAGTACGACCTCGATAACGGTCTGCACGTAATTCTGCACCAGGACAAGACAGCTCCCGTGGTGGTTGTGTCTGTTATGTACCATGTAGGAAGTAAAAACGAAGACACTGCACGTACGGGATTTGCACACTTCTTCGAACATCTTTTGTTTGAAGGTTCCAAAAACATTAAAAGGGGTGAGTTTATGAAGACGGTTTCCAGCAACGGGGGCCAGAACAACGCAAACACCACCCAGGACCGTACTTTTTATTATGAGGTGTTTCCTTCAAACCAACTTGAGCTTGGGCTCTGGCTGGAAAGTGAAAGAATGTTACACCCTGTAATTGGCCAGGAAGGCGTTGATATCCAAAACGAAGTTGTGAAGGAAGAGAAGAGAATGCGCGTGGACAATCAGCCTTATGGTGGGTTCAGCAACGAGATTTTTAGCCGCCTCTTCACCAAGCATCCTTACAGGTGGGTTCCTATCGGAAGTATGGAGCACCTGGATGCCGCCCGGTTAGATGAGTTCATTGCGTTTTTTAAAAAGTACTATGTACCTAACAATGCTGTGTTGAGCATTGCGGGAGATATTGATATAGAAAAAACGAAGCAACTGGTGAAGGCTTACTTTGGAGCCATACCTAAGGGCGCTCCGGTTATACAGCCAAAGATCCAGGAAGATCCAATTACCAGTGAACTGATAGATACAGCTTATGATGCTAACATCCAGATTCCTGCGGTGTTTGCGGCTTACCGTGTTCCGGGTATCACTACCAGGGATGCTAAAGTGATGGAAATGATTTCTTCGGTATTGTCGGGCGGAGCTAGTTCCAGGCTTTACAAAAAGATGGTAGACGAAAAGAAGAATGCCTTACAGGTAGCAGCTTTCAATTATTCGCTTGAAGACTATGGCGCTTACATCACGCTCGCTTTACCAAACAATAACGCCAAGCTTGAAGACCTGCTGAAGGATATGGATGACGAAATTAAGAAGTTGCAGACCGACCTGATAAGTGAGGCAGACTACAACAAACTGCAAAACCAATTCGAGAATAGCTATGTGAGTGCAAACACAAGGATGTTGGGTGTGGCTGAAAATCTTGCGGATGGATATACTTTCTATCGCAACACCAATCACATTAATGAAGAGTTGAACCAGATTCGCAAAATTACCAGGGAAGAGATCAGGGATGCTGCGCGTAAGTACCTGAACCCTAACCAGAGAGTAGTTCTTTATTATTTGCCTGGTAAATAAACATCCTTCAAAGTCACATTACAAACTAAACTTAATTTATGAAAAAGATATTCTTGATTATAGCAGGCGCCTTCCTGATACAGGGAGCTTCTGCACAGGAAATTGACAGGAGCAAAAAGCCTAAGGCGGGCCCTGCCCCTGTGATCTCTATTAAAGACCCAGCAATGTTTAAGCTGGCCAATGGCATCACGGTGTTGGTTGTAGAAAACCACAAGTTGCCAAAGGTTTCCGTAACGTACAGCATAGACGCAGGCCCCATTACCGAGGGTAAAAAAGCAGGTGTTACCAGCCTCATGGGGCAGATGCTGAATGAGGGCACTTTAAAAAGATCAAAAGCAGAGTTTGACGAGCAGGTGGATATGCTTGGCGCTGATGTAGGTATTAGTGCAGGCGGTGGCAGCGCTTCGGCACTGACGCGCTATTTTGATAAAGCTTTTTCCCTGATGGCAGAGGCCATTAAGCAGCCTGCCTTTACGCAGGAGTCATTCGATAAACTGAAGTCGCAGGCAATTACCGGCCTTAAGGCAAGTGAGAAGAGCGCAAAGGCTATTTCGTCCCGTGTAACAAATGCACTTGCCTACGGTGTTAACCATCCTAAAGGCGAATACGAAAGTGAAGAAACCATTAATGCAATCACCCTTGCAGATATCAAGGAAGCTTACCGTAAGTACATCACTCCATCAAGAGGTTACCTTACGTTCGTAGGTGACATTACACCTGCCAAGGCGCTCGCGCTTGCTAAGAAAGAGTTTGAATCCTGGAAAGGCACTCAGTTGGTGCTTCCTAAATTGCCTGCAGTAAACAATCCTGCAAAAACAGAGATCAATCTCATAGACGTTCCAAATGCAGTGCAGGCTGAAGTAACGGTGCTTAACCTGGTTAACCTTCCTATGAGCAGCCCTGATTATTTTCCCATTTTGCTGGCTAACCAAATCCTGGGAGGCGGAAGCGAAAGCAGGTTGTTTATGAACCTGCGGGAGAAGCATAGCTTTACTTATGGCGCCTATTCAAGTGTGGGTACAGGCAGGTTTCAAAGCACATTTGAAGCATCTGCAGCGGTGCGTAATGAGAAAGCTGACAGTGCTGTACAGGAAATACTGCGCGAGATCAGCACCATGCGTACAAAAACTGTAAGCGACCAGGAACTGGCTGATGCCAAAATGCTTTACAATGGCAATTTCGCAATCGGTATGGAAAATCCTGCCCGTATTGCCGGTTTTGCGTCAAACATTCTTATCAATAATCTTCCTAAAGATTTCTACAGGACCTACCTTCAGAAAATTAATGCTGTAACGAAGCAGGACATCCAACGGGTAGCTCAGAAATACTTCAATCACGACAATACCCGCATTGTTGTAGTTGGTAAAGCGTCTGCCTTAAAAGATAATCTTGCTAAACTCGGTTACCCGGTTGTAGAATACGACAAGTGGGCTATGAAAGTGGTACCAGGCAACAACAAAGCAAATGAAGCTGCTGTTGCAGGGGTGGATGCAACCAAGGTGATGAACGACTATTTAGATGCTATTGGCGGAAAAGATCAACTGAATGCTGTAAAGTCTATTTCCGTAGAAATGGATATGCAAATGCAGGGAATGCCACTAACGGGTATACAGAAAAAAATGGCTCCGAATAAGGAACTTATGGTTGTTATGATGCAAGGCCAGGCAGTAAATAAGCAGGTTTTCGATGGAGAAAAAGGCTACGAAGAACAAATGGGCCGTAAAAGCGACATGGAAGCCGGCGATATTGCTGAAAAGAAAGCAAATACCAGCATTTTCGATCAGTTGAGCATTCTGAACAACAAAGCGTACAAGCTGTCAATAAAAGGAATTGAGAAGATCAATGGCGCTGATGCTTACAAAGTGGAAGTTGTATCGCCGGGTGGTAGCACAAATACCCAGTATTATGATGTTAAAACCAAATTCCTTCTGCGTGAGGAGGAAGATGAGGAAGGCCCGGGTGGTATGCAGGTAACTGTAACCAAGGACTATTCTGACTATAAGAAAGTGGGTAACATTATGATTCCACACCAGATAACCATTACACAGGCGGCAGGTGGACAGTCAATGGAAATACCCATGACGGTTAAATCTGTGAAACTGAATGAAGGCGTAAGCGAAGCTGACTTTAAATAGCCTGGCTTACAAACATAAGAAAACCGCCCTCCAGGGGGCGGTTTTCTGTTTATGTATCCTTTCAAGGCAAGCAAGCTTCTGGTCCGCAATGCGTATAGTACAAGTTGTTTAGAGTAGCTTTAAACCTACGCCAAGTTGAATCTGTTGGTGCTTCCATTTGCCGCTGTTATCCACGTCGCTAATATTTGTCAGGCCAATATTATAGCGTCCATATATTCT
This sequence comes from Bacteroidota bacterium, assembly GCA_023433265.1. Classification (GTDB taxonomy): domain Bacteria; phylum Bacteroidota; class Bacteroidia; order Chitinophagales; family Chitinophagaceae; genus JAEZDR01. The sequence goes on from JAEZDR010000090.1 coordinate 5,188, forward strand.
AAATGAGCTGATATTTACCTGCAGGCCTGCCACCATAGCAAAATCGCCTCCTTTGAAAGCGCTCTTTCCGTTGGACCATAAATTATCATTCCTGTTCATTAAGATGCTGAACTGCGGCCCTGCATTGAGCGTGATAAACTTATTGATGTTGTAGCGAAGCAAGATGGGGATTGAAAGGTAGTTAAGCTTTACATCCCGGGTATTGTGAAATCCCACTACCTGCGCCAGGGAAGTATCCATTTTGCTGGTTGTTTGGCTGAATAACAATTCGGGTTGAATACCCCACTTATCGCTCAGGTTCAACTCTGCAAAAGCGCCTGCCTGGTAGGAGGTATTGAAAGCGTCCCTGAACCTTACTCCATCAATCTTGGTTAGATTGGCACCTAGTTTAACACCGAGCGCAAACCCGGACTGTGCCTGCAATGTTGAGAATGCGCAAACAAGCACTGCAGCCAATACGAATAACTTTTTCATGTAAACCGTTTACTGAAAAAGGGTCAATACTTATGCCATTAGCTGTTGCCTGCTAAGCAAGTTGGTAAAGTGCGGGAAGATTACGTCCCAGGCCGTCATAATCGAGGCCGTATCCCAGTACAAAGCGGTTGGGTATGGTAAAACAGCAATAATCTATTTCTACAGGATGAATGGTTGCTGCCGGTTTGTGTAGCAACACGGCAACTTTTAGTGAAGCGGGGTTTTGGTTTTTAAGCTGCGGCAGAAACTGGTTGATGGTTTTGCCTGTGTCGATGATGTCCTCAAGCACAATTACATCACGATTGGTTACGTCTGTATCAAGCCCAATGGCTGTAATTACATGACCGGTGCTTTTTGTTCCTTTATAGGATGCTAGCTTAATGAAGCAAATTTCTGCGTCTATTTTCAGTTCTTTGAAAAGGTCGGCGGCAAACATGAAAGCACCGTTAAGCACGGCAATAAACACAGGTTTTTTGTTCTTGTAATCCTGGTTCATGCGGCCTGCAAGTTCCTTTATCTTTTCTTTAATTTCCTGCTCAGAAATGTAAGGAACGAACTCTTTGTCGTGTACGGTGATTGCTGCAGACATAAACTGGTTTGTTGCTGCAATATTAAGGCAAAACACTATCAGCTGGAAGCTGTAGCGCCGGAGCTTGCCAATTTAGGGGCGGCAACGGCGGGGGAGCGGAGGTAAAGTTTTTGGCCTGCAGCCGGCATGTCGCCTTTTTGAAGCTTATTATAGAGCAGGAGACTTTCCATTCTTATTCCTTCCCTTTGAGATACCTCGCGAAGTGTTTCGTTTGGTGCAATTATGCAGTAGTCTTTTGCGCCTTTCTTTGCTTTCTTTTGCAGAAACAGGAGCTGGTCCTGGTCTAAAATCTCCATCTCCTCCATTTCATTGAACTCAAGCAGCTTATTGTAGGCTATATTATGTTTTGTTGCTAATGCCAACAGCGAAGTTCCTGCCTGTGCGTAAACTACCTGCACATTATTAATAAAGAAAACTCCCTGTGGGTAGTTTGGTTTCACGGTGGTAACGGCTACTGGTTCCTCGATGGTTGTTGAGGCAACGGTAACGGTAACCTGTGGTGTGGATACGCTGGCATTTCCTGCCTTTGCGGATACAACTTCATCGGCCAACGATTGAGCTTTGCCAGGTACAGCCTGTTCTGTTGCGGGTGGAGTATTGATAGCAAATACTTCTTTTTGTTTTTGGTTATGCATGTTTAATGCAATGAGCGTGTATTGCTGAAGGTTGTTCTCCACAATGGTTTTTATCAGCATTTCGGGGTAGCGGGGATTGGTGGCATAACCTGCGCGCTTCAATCCCTTTGCCCATCCTTCATAATCAGTAGGATCAAGCTTGAAAAGGAAAGCATAATGTGCCCTGGTCTTAAGGAAATCAGAGTGATCCCTAAAGCTTTCGGCGGCAGTGCCATAAACCCTGAAGCATTCACCTCTTGCATCGTCGTCATGGTAAGTTTTATCACCTGTCCAATCGTTTTTACACTTAATTCCGAAATGATTATTAGAACGAAGAACCAGGGGGCTCTGGCCGGCCTGTGTTTCAATAATGCCCTGTGCCAGTTTTATGGATGCCGGTACGCCGGTGCGCAACATTTCCTGTATGGCTATTTCTTTATGCGCATCAATATAGGCTTGTATTGCCGGGCTTTGCGCCCGACACATGGCCGTAGAAAATAAAAGTAGTACAGCTAAAAATAGATTCTTCATCAGGTTATTTCTTTTTTATCAGCAGTAGTCCATCACGTAACGTAATGAGCACCTGCTCAGTTCTTGCATCAGCCGCAACGTGCCTGTTGAATGCTTGTATGGCAAGGGCATTTTTGCCTTTCACTTCCTCTTCTAATACCTGCCCGTGAAACAGCACGTTATCAGCAATAATCAATCCGTTCTCACTTAGCCGGGGTAGCACGAGTTCATAATAGTCAATGTAACCGGTTTTGTCAGCGTCTATAAAAACAAGGTCCCATTTCCCTTCCAGTTTTGGAATGATCTCAAGCGCATTACCTATATGCAAATTTATTCTATTATCTTTTTTTGCCTCTTTAAAATAAGCTTTAGCAGTAATAGCGTCCTGCTCCCTCAATTCTATGGTGTCCAGGGTTCCCCCGTCGTCCAGGCCTTCGGCAAGGCAGAGTGCGCTATAGCCTGTAAATGTGCCTATTTCGAGAATTCTTTGCGGTCTTAACAACTTACTCAGCAGTTGCAGAAACATGCCCTGAACGCGACTGCTTAGCATATGGGCATGCGGATGTTCTTTAAGGGTTTTTTCATGTAGCTCTAACAGCAGCGCCGGCTGGGAACTCGTTAGCTCTTCGGCGTAGCGCTCAGCAAGTTCACTAACCAATTCCATTTGTCTTCGATTTATATGAAAATGCCAATAGCCCGATGAAAGTGAGTAGACCATTGATTACTAATAGCTCCAGTCCGATCTCAAAATCGCCCAATATCTTCTTTTGATTGATATCTATGAGGTAAGAGATAATAGGTGCAGCGAGGCAGATATACGGTGTCCATTTATCATTAACCGTCCGTTTGGTAAGCACACCAAAGGCAAAGAGCCCAAGGAGTGGCCCATAGGTATATGCAGCCACTTTAAGAATAACACCAATCATGCTGGGGCTATCAATCCATTTAAACATTAGGACCATTAAGAGAAAGATGAAGGCGAATACGAGGTGTACCTGCTTCCGTGTTTTAAACTTTTGTTTGTCTGTAATGTCTTCCCTGCGCTTTAAACCCAGCATATCAATGCAAAACGAAGATGTGAGTGCGGTTATTGCACCATCGGCGCTTGGAAATAATGCAGAGATAAGCGCTATGATGAATATGATAGCGATAGCCGGCGGCATGTGATTCAAGGCTATTTCCGGAAACACCTTGTCGCCTGTAGCCGTCACCCCTTCCTGCCCTGCATAGAGGTATAGCAAACCACCGAGATAAAGGAAAAGAAAAATTACGGCGAGCATGATAAACCCTATGGTGACCATATTCTTTTGTGAGTCGCGGAGTGTTCTCACTGAAATGTTCTTTTGCATCATTTCCTGATCCATACCCGTCATTGTAATAGTAATGAAGGCTCCGGCGATTATCTGCTTAAGGAAAAAGAACCTGCTTGAAGGATCTGTATTAAACACGGTGCTTAGGCCTTCTGCATTCATGCGACTGAAGCTTTCGCCCACGCCCATGTTCAGTGTGTTTAAGATGTAAATGGTGCAAATTACAAGCCCTGCGAGCATACATGAGGTTTGAAGCGTGTCCGTGTAGACGATCGTTTTCACACCGCCCTCGTAGGTATAAAGCAAAATCATAAGCAGAATCACTACAGTGGTGACCCAAAAAGGAACACCTAATTTTTCCAGGATGGCTGCCTGCAGGATGTTAACCACGAGGTATAGCCTTGCGGTTGCACCCAGCGTCCTCGATAAAATAAAAAATGATGCCCCGGTTTTATAGGATGTAAATCCTAGCCTTTCCTGTAAGTAATTGTAGATGGAAGTAACGTTTAGCTTATAATACAAAGGCAGCAGCACATAGGCAATGGTAATATAGCCGATAAGGTAACCCAGCGTAATTTGAAAGTAAGCGAATGCTTCCGTCTTTACTGCCCCCGGAACACTTACAAAGGTTACTCCGCTGAGGCTTGTGCCGATCATTCCAAAAGCAACAAGCATCCAATTGCTTCTCCTATTTCCAATAAAGAAAGATTCGTTGTTAGAGTTACGGCTAGTGTAGTAAGCAACCGTTAGAAGTATGAGGAAGTATGCGATTACAAATCCGAAGAGTAATGCGGGCGACATGAGTTTAGTTTACCTGTTAGAGACAAATATCGCCTAAACATCAAATTCAAAACACTTTATTTTGCTGTAATCACAATCAGTTCAAATGCGCTTAACTTCCATTGCAGTGTTCTGTGGCTCGCGGAGTGGAAATCAATCCTGTTATGAAGAAGATGCCTCAATGGTAGGAAGGCTGGCCGCAATCAATAAGATGAAGATTGTATATGGCGGTGGCAATAAAGGGCTGATGGCGGCCGTTGCAAATGCTGCATTAGCAGCGGGAGGGGAAGTGGTAGGTGTAATTCCTGACCTGCTGTGCAATTGGGAACATCAGCACGAAGGGTTAACTGCATTGCATGTGGTGACGGATATGCACTCCCGTAAAAAAATGATGTATGATATGTGCGATGCTGCGATTGTACTTCCGGGCGGTTTCGGCACTATGGATGAATTGTTTGAAATGATTACCTGGAACAGCCTCAGCATTCATAACAAAAAGATTATACTGCTTAACAGCGGAGGCTATTACGATCCGCTGTTGCTTTTCATTGATAGGATGTTTGAGCAGGGTTTCCTTTGGGCGGATTGGAAAGACCGAATCGCCGTGTTCAAAAATGCAGAGGCTATTTTCTCTTCTTTGGGTTGAGGTAAATGTTGAAACCTGATCTAAAGAAAGGGATAGCCTTGTTATAGCTGTCGCGATAGGGTGAATTTACTTCCTGCATGAGATCAATCATCATCATGATATAAAAGTTATTCTCTCCAATTACTCTTTGCGAATAACCGACACCTCCCAACACTGACATGGCTGTTAAGTCATATTTGAGTTGTGCATTATTAGAAGTGTTTTCCAGCTTAATTTTTATCCAGTTATGTTCTGGTTGCAGTTGGATGAAAATGGGGTTAAAAGGGTAAACACGGAGAAACATACCTGCGCCTATAATGGTACTCTTTTGTTTTACCTCGATATTATTTATGTAATAACGTTGCGAAGTGTAGTTGAAGTTGAAAGCGGGGCCGATATCCAGCCAGTCCCAAACGGAATAGCCAATTTCAGGAGTTAAGCCCAGCGCAAAAAGACCGGTACCTCCGGCAACTGAAATGCCGCCGCCGAGAAATATGTTTTCCCTTCTGAAGCCCGTAGGTTCATCGTCATCGCCGTCTTCTTCTGTATTCTCCTGTTGTGCGAAAATGCCGGTAGACAATGCTAACAATAACAATAAACTGTAAAGTTTTCTATTCATATAATTATTTTAAGTCGAATATTTTCCCAGGGTTTAATATGTTGTTCGGGTCAAAAGCAAGCTTGATGCTCCTCATCAGTTCCAGTGCTTTTTCTTCAAAAACAATATCCATAAAACTTTTCTGAACCAGGCCAATTCCATGTTCGCCGCTAATTGTTCCTCTTAAACTATGTACCAGGTGAAACAAGTCGCGTAATCCTGTCATAAGTTCATCATCTTCCGAGCTGTTGGCACTCCCGCTTTTTCTTATGCGAACATGAAGATTCCCATCACCGGCGTGACCATAGCAGACCACATCAAAGTTATATTGCCTTCCTAATTTTTTGATACCCCTTATTAGAGCAGGTAACTCTGCACGTGGAACAACTGTATCTTCCTCAATAGTGAAGCCTTGCAGTTTTACAGCCTCAGCCACCCGCCTCCGTAGTTTCCAAAGTTCTGCTTTTTGCACTGCATCATCCGCAAACAGGATTTCGCCGGTGTCGTACCGCTCCATTAATAGGGCTATCGCTTCCATCTCGCTCATCAGGACTTCCTTATTGTTACCGTCCACCTCTATTAATAAGTGAGCTTCAATGTCGGCCGCGACAGGTACTACCGTGCTATCCACCATTTCAGCCACGATTTTCAAAGCGTCTACTTCTATCAGTTCAAGAGCGCTGGGAGTATGCCCTGCTTTAAAGATGGCGCTGACTGCTTCACCTGCCACTTCCAGGCTTTTGAATGGCACAAGCATAAGCAAATCGTAAAGCGGGTGGGGAATTAACCTAAGAACAGCTTTAGTTACAATACCGAGCGTACCTTCACTACCAACTACCAGTTGGGTAAGGTTGTAGCCTGTTGCATTTTTCAAGACGTTTGCCCCTGTCCATATAATTTCGCCTGTTGGCAACACAACCTCCAGGTTCAGAACATAATCTTTTACCACCCCATATTTTACTGCTTTGGGCCCACCGCTGTTTTCGCTTATGTTGCCGCCGATAAAACAGCTACCCTTACTGGCCGGATCGGGAGGATAGAAAAGCCCCTTCTCTTTAACGGCGTTTTGAAGTACCTCAGTAATAACCCCGGGTTCGGTAGTGACCTGCAGGTTCCGTTCATCTATTTCGAGGATACTATTCAGCCTTTCGGTACTTAGCAGAACACCACCTGCCTGGGGCAAAGCTCCGCCGCTAAGGCCCGTGCCAGCTCCCCTGGGAGTGACCGGGATGTGAAGTTTGCTGCACAAGCTCATGATTTTGCTTATCTCTTCTGCAGTTCGTGGTTTCAGGACCACTTCCGGGAGATAAAGCAATTGTTCTGTTTGGTCTTTTCCATAGGTGTTCAGCTCTTCGGGGCCTGTAATAACATAGTCTTTTCCGACTATGCTGATAAGCAAGTCAAGTATTTCTTTATCAACCTTAGTATAGTCTGCCACCAAACCTCTTTTAACGTGTAAAATTAGGTGCCGTTCAACCAATTAAGACAAGCTATCGTTGAGCAATGGACGAAATATATAATTGGTAAGGCAGATCGGGCATAAGAAAAGCGAAAAATACTAACTGGAAAGATGGTAAAGGCAGGATGTTATGCCGGCTGGCAAGTGCGACATACAACTGCGAAAACGGATAAAAATTCGGAGCCTGCAAACCAGCACCGAATGTGTAACAAGATGCTCTGTCGCGTAACGGCGACAGTTATATGTAGAATTTAGTTTTAACGATTATGCTCCTACCAAAAGCTTACCTTTGCCGCCCGTTTGGTGTTTTTGCTGCTATGTAGCTTCAGCTTACGCCAGAGAATCTTCTTTATGCAAATCAGAAATATTGCCATCATTGCACACGTAGACCACGGCAAAACCACGTTGGTTGACAGGATTTTACACACTACAAAAGTTTTTAGGGAGAACCAGGAAACCGGTGACCTAATCATGGACAGCAATGACCTTGAGCGTGAACGCGGGATCACCATCTTCAGTAAAAATGCTGCAGTAGTTTACAAGGACGTTAAGATTAACGTGATAGATACACCGGGTCACAGTGATTTTGGTGGTGAGGTAGAAAGGGTATTAAAAATGGCTGATGGGGTGATCCTCCTCGTTGATGCTTTTGAAGGCCCGATGCCTCAAACCCGTTTTGTTCTTCAAAAAGCATTGCATCTAAACCTCAGGCCCATTGTTGTTATTAACAAGGTTGATAAACCTAACTGCAGGCCGGATGAAGTGCACGACGCTGTATTTGAATTATTTTTCAACCTTGACGCAACAGAAGAGCAGTTGAACTTCCCTACCTATTATGGTAGTGGTAAGAATGGCTGGTTTAATGATTCGCTTACCGCATCTGAAGACATTACTCCATTAATGGATGGCATCATCAAACACGTTCCTGAACCGAAAGTAGAAGAAGGAACGCTGCAGATGCAAATCACATCTCTTGACTATTCCTCTTTTCTTGGAAGGATAGCCATTGGAAAGGTAGCCCGCGGTACGATCAAAGAAGGGCAGCAGATTGCGCTGGTTCAGGCTGATGGAACTATTAAAAAGAGCAAGGTGCGTGAGGTGTATGTATTTGAGGGCATGGGTAAGAGACGCGTAACCGAAGTTCTTGCAGGAGACCTTTGTGCTGTGGTTGGACTGGAAGACTTCAACATTGGTGATACAATTGCGGATATTGAAAACCCTGAAGCATTGCCGGTGATTAGCGTGGATGAACCTACCATGAGTATGTTGTTCAGCATTAACAATTCCCCATTTTTTGGCAAGGAAGGAAAATTTGTTACCTCGAGGCACCTGCGGGACAGGTTAATGAAGGAAACAGAAAAGAATCTCGCTTTAAAGGTTGAAGATACCGATGGAGCTGATAGTTTTCTAGTGTATGGCAGGGGGATTCTTCACCTTGGGATACTTGTAGAAACCATGAGGCGGGAGGGATATGAGTTGACAGTTGGTAATCCACAGGTACTGGTAAAGCAGATTGATGGGAAGAAGTGCGAGCCGTATGAAAACCTTGTTGTTGACGTACCGTCTGAGTTTAGCGGTAAAGTAATTGATCTTGTTACCCAGCGTAAAGGTGAATTACAAGTGATGGAGACAAAGGGAGAGATGCAACACCTTGAGTTTGAAATTCCATCCCGTGGATTGATAGGTTTACGCTCTCAAATGTTAACCAATACAGCAGGCGAGGCTGTGATGGCTCATCGCTTTATAGAATATAAGCCATGGAAAGGCCAGATTCCCGGAAGAAGTAATGGGGTATTGATATCGAAGAATACGGAAAAAACGACCGGTTACTCAATCGATAAACTACAAGACAGGGGAACTTTCTTTGTAGATCCGGGCGAAGAAGTGTACACGGGACAAATCATTGCAGAGCATATAAAGCCGGGAGACCTGGTGGTGAATGCTACTGAAGGAAAAAAGCTAACCAACCACCGTGCGAGCGGAAGTGATGATGCAACCCGTATTGCGCCGAAAACTTTGATGACACTGGAAGAATGTATGGAATACATCCAGGAAGATGAGTGTATTGAGGTAACACCTAAGAGCATTCGTATGCGGAAGGTGTTGCTTGATGAAGAAGACAGGAAGAAGCAACAAAAGCGTGCAAGCGCTGAAGCTTAGGATATAAAAAGCTGGATGATTAAACTAAAAAAGCAACGCTCGCGTTGCTTTTTTAGCACGTACTCTTATCAGTCCACAATAAATAACGTACAACCGTTTTCTGAGTAGGTGCGGTGAGCATCTGTATTATCGCCCACGGTGTACATCATGCCTGCGGAGAGCCAGAATTTTCTGCCGTCCTTCAATTCTGTTTCCATTTCGCCTTCAGAACAAAACATAATGTGCCCTTTGTTGCACCAATGATCGGCAAGATAGTTAGGCGAATATGTGACCAGCCTTATGCGTATGTCGTCGTGATTGACGGTTTTCCATTCTGCATGTCCTGTTATGCCGTTATGCACCTCTACAGGAACGCGGCTCCAGTCGGTAACCGAAAACGGGAAAGGGCTGAGTTTCATGGTCAAAGCGTTTGTTTGTCAAAGGTTTTACTTTTAAATCAAGACACAAAATAATTCCAAACATTATCTTCGCCACATGAGTGGCTTTGAGCATGATAAGGTGGTACCGGACGAGAGCAGTGAAAAGAGCAAGAAAGAACAAGTTGCAAATATGTTTGATTCTATTGCTCACCGGTACGATTTCCTAAACCGGTTTCTAAGCGCCGGAATAGATGTGGGTTGGCGCAAAAGCGCACTCAAACAATTAAAACCTATACAACCCCGGCAAATATTGGATGTTGCAACCGGTACCGGCGATGTGGCCATACTGGCTTATCAAATGCTTGCACCTGAAAAGGTTACCGGTATTGATATTTCGGAGGGCATGCTTGAACATGGGCGCAAAAAGCTGCTGGAGAAGGGGCTGTCGGCAAACATTGAGCTACTGAAAGGAGATAGTGAAACAATAAACTTTCCTGATAACTCGTTTGATGCAATAACTGTAGCATTTGGTGTAAGAAACTTCCAAAATCTTGAGAAAGGACTTTCTGAAATGCATAGAGTGCTGAGGCCGGGGGGTAAACTTGTGGTATTGGAATTTTCTAAGCCCAAACTACCTGGTGTAAGAAACCTGTACAATTTATATATGCGCATTATTGCCCCGGGTTTTGGTGGTTTATTTGCTAAAAACAAGCAAGCGTATAGGTATCTGAACGATTCGGTACAGGCTTTTCCGGAAAGGAAGAACTTTGTAAACATTTTGAATAGCTGCGGATTTGCAGATACTTATTTCAAACCTCTCACTTTAGGTATATGTTGTATTTACTGCGGCTCCAAATAATCATAGCAGCACTCCTGTTATTTTGCTTAAATGGCTATGGCCAACGGGAGCAACATCGTGCGCACCATGATGACCTATCTTATTATTTTGGAATGAGTGTGGCGTACAATTATTCTTATTTACACGCGACCAAGCATGTTACCTTTATTAATAATGATAGCATTGCATCTGTCAATCCCAGTGGAAGCGGGGGAGTTGCGTTAGGCCTTCATGCAACGGCCAAATTGACCGAGAGGTTGCAGGTGAGGTTTCATCCCCAGTTGATAATTGGTGGGTCCAAGTTGTTTACCTATGTACTAAAGTATCCGCAACCCGGCGAAAAAACCGTAGAAGAGAAAAAGTTGCCCAGTACTATTGTATCACTACCCATACAGTTTAAATTTAATTCTGATCGCATTCATAATTTCAGGGTTTACATGATGGGAGGCCTGAAGTATGACATTGACCTTGCAAGTAATTCCAATGCACGCAATGCAGAGAACCTGGTTAAGTTGAAGCAGTCTGATTTTGGTGTGGATGTGGGGATAGGGTTTAATATTTTCATGGCTTTTGTAACTGTTTCGCCGGAAATAAAATTTAGCACCGGGCTTACTAACATTCACGCCCGCGATCCAAAACTTAAATATTCGAATGTGTTGGATAAGCTGCAAAGCAGGATGATTACCCTGTCATTAATATTGGAAGATTAGATAGGAATAGCTGCTATTAAAATAAAAAAAATCCTGTCTCGTTAAAGACAGGATTTTTGTTTGTGGGGCTGATAGGAAATTTTACATCGCAGCAAGTTGGACTTTCTGTGTCAGTTCCATTACGTTTTCCCTGAAGATGGTGTCCGTGTCCATGAGGTCCTTCACTGTTTGGCAACTATGAATTACCGTGGTGTGATCGCGGCCGCCAAAATGTTCACCAATGGTTTTTAGCGAATTCTTTGTAAATGCCTTAGCCAGGTACATTGTGATTTGCCTTGCCTGCACAATTTCACGCTTCCTGGTTTTTTGCAGCAACTTATCGTATGAAACATCGAAATATTCGCATACCATTTTTTGTATGGCATCGATAGTTATTTCTTTACTGCTGGTCTTTACAAAGTTCCGAAGAACGCGCTTAGCTAGATCAAGATCATTTTCTCTTTTGTTGAGAGATGATTGAGCAAGCAATGATATGAGCGCACCTTCCAGTTCCCTAACGTTGGTACTAATGTTATAGGCAACATATTTCACAACTTCATTAGGCATGTTAAGGCCATCGTTGCGCATTTTTTTCTCAAGAATTTCAATTCTTGTTTCGTAGTCTGGCATTTGGAGATCGGCGCTTAATCCCCAGCGGAAACGGCTAAGCAATCTTTCCTGCATACCATCAAGGTCTTTAGGAGCCTTGTCTGATGTTAACACCAACTGCTTACCACTTTGGTGAAGGTGGTTGAAGATGGCAAAGAATGCATCCTGGGATTTTTCAGCCCTGGCGAAGAATTGAACGTCATCAATGATGAGCACATCAATGAGTTGGTAAAAGTGGATAAAGTCGTTGATCGCGTTGTTCCTGCTGTGATCCTGGAACTGATTAATGAATTTCTCGCTGCTTACATAAAGCACCACTTTGTTTGGATGAAGACGCTTTACCTCGTTACCAATGCTTTGGACAAGGTGCGTTTTACCAAGACCCACACCACTGTAAACAACGAGCGGGTTGAATGAACTTGCACCCGGTTTTTCTGCTACCGTTTTGCCGGCTCTCCTGGCTACGCGATTACAATCACCTTCTATAAAAGAGTCGAATGTATAGATAGGATTAAGCTGGGGGTCAATCTGCATCTTTTTAAGACCAGGAATGACGAACGGATTCTTAACAGGGTTATTTATCACGAGCGGGAAGTCCATTTCATTGTTAGCGTAAATTTTGTTGTTGCTTCCAAGGATGTCCATCGAACCACTTCTTCCTTTGTTGCCACTATCAACCATAATTCTGTATTCCAACCTGGCTTCTTTACCGAGTTCTCTTTTCAGGGTCTTAGCAAGCAGGTTTACATAGTGCTCTTCAAGGTATTCGAAAAAGAATTGACTGGGAACCTGGATCATCAAAATGTTTTCTTTCAATTCAACAGGTTTGATCGGTTCGAACCATGTTTTGAAATGTTGCCACTCAACAATGTCTTTAATTATTGCCAGGCAATTATTCCAAACAGATTCGGCAGTTTTAGACATATGGGAGATCTGAGGTTTTATGGGTTAAAGTTTTTTGGTTATTTGTTGAGAAAGTCTTAATAACTTCTGGTTTTTCTCCTTCTTGCTC
>JAEZDR010000145.1 GCA_023433265.1 Bacteroidota bacterium
ATCTTAGTGAGGACCAGTTTTCAGCTATTGAACTCAGCATCAAAAGCGGCTATTCTGCTGCCAGCGTGGCCACTTCAATAGAGGCCTTACTGGGCAAAGGCGTCAAAACACAAACGCGTTACCAACAGAACCAGAGCCTTTATGCCGTAATGCAAATGGAAAAATGGGTGGTCTATGGCATTCTTTGTCTTATTCTCATTGTTGCTGCTTTCAATATGATTGGCGCTTTAACCATGTTGGTGCTCGAAAAACAAAAGGACATCGCAGTGTTGCAGGCCATGGGCGCTACAAAATCTGTTATTCAAAACATCTTCTTATACGAAGGGTTGTTACTAGCCGCAATCGGCTCGGGTGCAGGTATTCTTATCGCGTTCACAGTCTGCTACATCCAGGATACTTTCCATGTGGTCAAGCTCACGGGTGGCAGCTTTATTATCAATCATTACCCGGTAAAGATGATAGCCTCCGATTTTGTCCTGGTAATGCTAACGGTAACAGTTGTGGCGGTTTTAGCCTCTTGGTTCCCCAGCCGGAAGGCTGCAGACCAGCAATTCAGCCTTAAATCTTAATTAATAATCTCCAAGTGTTTCCGGTAGTTGGGTGAGGGCTTTTTCCAATTGGTCGTTACTTGGTGCTATTCCATGCCACTCGTGACTTCCTTCCATAAAGTCGACGCCCTTGCCCATTTCAGTTTTCATAATAATGCAAACAGGCTTGCCTTTACCAGCATAGCCTCGTGCCTTTTCCAGGGTGCTCACCACAGCTTCCATATCGTTTCCGTCCATCTCAAGAAGTTGCCAGCCAAAACTTTGAAACTTCTCAGCCACATCGCCCAATTGCATAACGCGCTCAGTGGGGCCATCTATTTGCTGGTAATTTCTATCAATTGTACTTATCAGGTTATCCAGCCTGTGGTGCGCCGCAAACATCACTGCTTCCCAAATCTGGCCCTCCTGTATCTCGCCGTCGCCGTGGAGCGAATACACAAAACGACTGTCGCCATTCAGCTTTTTTGCCAGGGCTGCTCCCGCTGCCACACTTAAACCCTGACCCAGCGAGCCGCTTGCAACCCTTACCCCCGGCAAATGTTCATGGGTGGTAGGATGGCCCTGCAGCCTCGAGTCTATCTTGCGGAAACTGGCTAGCTCTTTTACGTCAAAATAGCCTGCGCGTGCCAATACAGAGTAGAAAAGGGGAGAAATATGACCGTTCGATAAAAAGAAAAGGTCCTCGCCCTCACCATCCATATTAAACTTTGGATTATGCTGCATTACCTTAAAGTATAGTGCCGTAAGAAACTCCGTACAGCCAAGCGACCCGCCGGGGTGCCCGCTTTGTACACCATGTACCATTCTTACAATGTCTCTTCTTACCTGGCTGGCTATTCTTTTCAGCTCGTTAGCATCCATCATTGATTGTTTTTAGTGCGAGTACCCTTATTCCTGCTTACTGTTGCCCCAGGTTGGGTAAATCGTCCGTATGCGGCGCGGCAAAACTAACATCATTGAACACATCAAGCATCAAAAAATCTTTTAAGGATGTCTTATTTGGAAATTACCTTGTTAAGTGTTTGGCATTCCGGTGCAGAATCGTATTTTGTAAAATAGAAATTTCGGTTAAATTGCATCTGATTTCCCCCTGAAGAGCTACAAGAGAAACAAGATAGAGTGGTAAAAGCGAGCGTAAAATAATCTGCATGGAACAAATTCTGATTGGAGGGATCTTCTCATTTATTGTAACTTTTTATGCTATACCTGTCATTATCAAGGTGGCAGAACTTAAAAAGCTTTACGACGTACCCGATGAGCGCAAGGTCCACCTGAACCCAATCCCTTCACTTGGCGGGCTTGGCATGTTTGCTGGCTTTATCATCAGCATCCTGCTCACCCTTATGTTCTATAATGGTGCCCACGAGTTCCAGTTCTATGTGGCAGCAATGCTCATTACCTTCTTTCTCGGCATTAAGGACGATATCATGGTCCTCTCTCCCTGGAAAAAGTTTGTGGGTCAGCTTATTGTGGCAACTATCCTCATCTTCAAGGGCAACCTGCTTATTTCAAGTATGCATGGTTTCATGGGCTTGCACCAACTTGAAACAACCTCAAGTTACCTGCTCACCTACTTTACTATCATTGTTATTGTTAACGCCTTTAACCTACTCGATGGGGTAGATGGTCTCGCTGGTAGCGTTGCCTTTATCAGTTGTTTGGTATTCTCGCTCATATTCATGGCTAATCACGTTACCCCTTACGCCGTCCTCGGCTTTACCATGGCAGGTAGCGTGCTGGCTTTTCTCATTTACAATTATCAACCGGCTAAAATATTCATGGGCGATACAGGGTCCATGCTACTTGGTGTAGTAAATACAATCCTGGTTCTTAAGTTTATAGAAGCAGGGCCTTCCTTTCGCGAATTCCCTGTTGCTGCCACACCGGCGCTCGGCTTTGGTATTTTATTGATGCCTCTGCTTGATACGCTTCGCGTATTTACAATTCGCATCTTCCACCGCCGCTCTCCATTTAGCCCCGACAGGAACCACCTCCATCATTTGCTGCTTGATTTCGGTTTTTCTCATAGGTCAGTAACACTTATGATAGCTGCGGCAAGTATTTGTTTTACTGCTTTTGCGTTCTTTATGCAGCAGTTCGGGTCAACTATTATAATCGCTTCAATGATGGCCATCTTCTTCATCGGTATGTACGGCCTTTACCTTGTAAAACCTAAACATGCTTTGCGTGTTGTGAATCAAGAGGATGATAATGCCGGTTTGATGGAATTAGAGGCAGATGCTTCTAAAGTAAAACTCGTTTCCATCTTCGCACCTAAAGTGCTGGAAGAGGAAAGGGTTAACTAATTCACCCTTTTTCATATTAGTTTTGCTGCTAAATACCAGAAGAATATGTCAGACGACCTTATGCTGCTCTTAGACGATGCGGAAACTTCCATGAAGAAAGCCATCTCTCACCTGGAACTTGAACTTACAAAAATAAGAGCGGGTAAAGCCTCGCCAACAATGATCGATGGCATTACAGTTGAATATTATGGCTCTCCTACTCCTATAAACCAGGTAGCTAATGTTACCGTTCTCGATGCCCGCACGCTAAGCATTCAACCCTGGGAAAAGAACATGCTTGGCGCCATCGACAAAGCTATTCTTGCAGCCAACATCGGCGTAACGCCCCAGAACGACGGCGTCCAGATCAGGCTTTTTCTGCCGCCATTAACTGAGGAAAGAAGGCGCGAGTTGTTTAAAAAAGCAGCCGGTGAAGGCGAGCACAGCAAAGTGGCTATTCGTAACATACGCAGAGATGCGATTGAACACATTAAAAAACTTCAAAAAGACGGTCTTAGCGAAGATGCAGCCAAGGACGCAGAAGACGATATCCAGAAACTTACAGATAGGTATATTGTTATCGTAGATAAGCACCTCGCGGCAAAAGAAAAGGAAATGATGGCTGTATAAACAGCCACAACGCTTAACACAATCGCACATACCCGATCAATTCATGTTCCGGCAGGGCGGCTTGCCGATAGCACCAAAATGCATGAAATAGAGGACATCCCTTCGGGCGATTGAGTGCTGCCTTGCTATGAAAGCAGGCTAGCTTTAGGCTTTCTCAATCCCGGCTACTTTATTTACCGGCTTCTTGTTTACCAGGTACACACCCACGAGGATGATGAACAAGCAGCCTATCTCCATCAAGTTAATAGACTCTCCCACTATCAAGCCCCACATAATAGCAAAGAAAGGGATGCCATAGGTAACCAGCGACGCCATCAAAACCCCCGATGTCTTTAGCATCTTATAGAATAAAATGGTGGCCAATGCAGTCCCGACCGCGCCGAGGGTACAACTGGCTAAAGTGGATAACAAAAACTCCTTTTCGCCTCCCATTTCTGCCATCATAGTAAAGTAGCCCGTGCTATAAAGAATACCTAACGCCAACGGCAGAAGCGACACAAAAGCAAAGGATGCAATGTCTATGCTTTCGATATGATGAAGGTATTTGCCCACCATATTTACATTGGTGCCGTAAAGAATGGTGGCAATCAGTACAAGCGAAGTATGAAATAGGTGGTCAATTGTAACCTCTTTTCCACCCGCGAAAGGGAGCAGCAGCATCCCTATAAAGCCCACTACCACCCCAAATAGCTTTTGTTTTGTAGTTTTCAGCTTGAAAAACAGGGCGCCCATAATGATGGTAAAAACTGGGGTAGTTGCATTTAATATCCCCGCGAGCGAACTATCTATTTCTGTCTCGGCTATGCAAAACAGGTAGGCAGGTATTAAGCTTCCTATAAAACCAGAGAGGAACGATAGCAAACGTTTGTTGGCAGGAATACGGCGGAAGGCTTTAAGCGCAAAAGGTAACAGCAGTACCCCCGCAGACAATATTCTAAGCGAAGCTACCTGGTACGGCGACAGAACTTCCATCCCTTCTTTCATCAATATGAACGAGCTGCCCCATATAAACGACAAGAAAATGAAGAATATCCACCCTCTTAAACCACTGCCAAATTCCATAATAAGGGCGCAAAGATGGGCATTTTTCCAGCGAGAAGCAGTAATTACAAACGCAACCCCGTTAAGCATTCTATCCTATTCCGATTTAAAAAGCTCCTTACAAAGCAGTGCCTTACCGTTATTTACCTATTATCCGGCCCGTTCTTCGCTTACCCATGCCTCATGCTTACCTTATGCCTAGCTTACCCCTAGCTTATGCCTAGCTTATACCTAGCTTATGCCTAGCTTATAACACCCTTATATTCCTACGTAGTTGGCCTTTTT
>JAEZDR010000170.1 GCA_023433265.1 Bacteroidota bacterium
TTCTTAGGCCGATCCTCCAGGTCAGGCAGCACTTTAGAACACTGAAGGAGATGAGATGGGAGCGCGCTTCGGCCGGATGACGAAACTCCTACACGTAACGTCACGTCCACCGGAGCCCGAAGGAGCGAAGGGCGCAGTGGAGACATCTTTGTCTTTTGAAGACCTAAGTTTTACTTCGTCATCATAGAGAGAAAGATCTCTCCGCTTCGCGCGCACTTGTTGTCATTCGAAAGCGCGCTTCGATCGGGAAGACGGGCAAACTAAGCCTTAACGGCGTCATGTCGACCGGAGCCCGAAGGAACGAAGGGCGCAGTGGAGACATCTTTGTCTTTTGTAGGCCTGAGTTTTACGTCATCATCATAGAGCAAAAGATCTCTCCGCTTCGCGCTCCTGCGTCGCGCTACGGTCGAGATGACGCGCGTAGTTAATTACATTCCGGAAGGCAGAGATTGCTTTCCGCCGGTGGGCGGACAGGCTGTCCTCGTACCTCGTCGTTCCTCGCAAAGACGGGGGCTCCGGGAAGCAGTTGGTGACTTTATATAAATAATTCCGTCATCACAAAACGAAAGATCTCTCCACTTCGCGCTCCTGCGTCGCGCTGCGGTCGAGATGACGGGCAAAACTAGTTTTAAGAGAACTCAGGCAGTTAACGGCGTCATGTCGACCGGAGCCCGAAGGAACGAAGGGCGCAGTGGAGACATCTTTATCTTTTGTAGGCCTGAGTTTTCTAAATACTATTCAACTTCGTCATCATAGAGAGAAAGATCTCTCCGCTTCGCGCGCACTTGTTGTCATTCGAAAGCGTGCTGCGATCGGGAAGACCGGCAAACTAAGCCTTAACGGCGTCATGTCGACCGGAGCCCGAAGGAACGAAGGGCGGAGTGGAGACATCTTTGTCTTTTGTAGGCCTGAGTTTTACTTCATCATCTTAGAGCAAAAGATCTCTCCGCTTCGCGCTCCTGCGTCGCGCTGCGGTCGAGATGACGCGCGTAGTTAATTACATTCCGGAAGGCAGAGATTGCTTTCCGCCGGTGGGCGGACAGGCGGCGGTGGTTCGTGCCTCACCACCTCCTCGCAAAGACGGGGGCTCCGGGAAGCAGAGATTGCTTCTCCCAAAATCAGGCATCTACATCTATGTACTATGTACCATGTACTATATACTTCTCCTCCCTCCCCCTAACTTTACCCTCATGTTTACAATAGCACTGGCACAACAGAATTACCACATCGGCAATTTTGAAGATAATACAAGGAAAATCATTGCTGCTATCGCGGAAGCAAAATCAAAGGGCGCTGACCTTATTGTGTTCAGTGAGCTGTGTGTGTGCGGTTACCCGCCCCGCGATTTCCTGGAGTTTGAAGACTTTGTAGAACGTTGTTATAACGCACTGGATGAAATAAAGCAACATAGCCACGGCATTGGTGTATTGGTGGGGAGCGTGGCAAGAAATCCTTCGCGGCTGGGCAAGGATCTTTTTAATGCAGCTTACCTGTTGCATGAAGGCGAGATTGTAGCCGAAGTGCATAAAACTTTATTGCCTACCTACGATGTTTTTGATGAGTACCGTTATTTTGAGCCCGCCACAGAATGGAAAGTAATCCCCTTCAAGGGTAGAAGGCTTGCCGTTACCATTTGCGAAGACATCTGGAACCTTACGGATAACCCGCTCTATGTGCTTTGTCCCATGGATAAACTGGCCGCTGAGGGCGCCGACATCATGATCAACCTGAGCGCCTCGCCTTTCGATTATACCCATGTGGAAGACCGCAAAGCCATCATCAAAAACAATGTGCTTAAATACGGTTTGCCGATGGTTTATTGCAATGCCGTGGGCAGCCAGACGGAGATTGTTTTCGACGGCGGATCGCTTGTGGTTGACAGGCAGAGCAACATCATTAAAGAGCTGCCTTTGTTTACGGAGGCATTGGCTTTAGTTGAACTGGACGATGCACACAATCCTGTAGGTGAGGTGCTGCAACAGTGTGCTGACGTTCCGGCCAAAGAACTGATTCCGCCGAAGCTGGAAGCTGAGTTAAACATTGCGCATATCTACACCGCACTGGTAGAGGGCATACGTGACTATTTCTCAAAAATGGGTTTCGGTAAAGCAATCGTTGCTTCGTCGGGTGGTATTGATTCTGCAGTTACCCTTGCGCTTGCCTGCGAAGCGCTTGGCAGCGAAAATGTACGCGCTGTTTTGATGCCTTCGCCTTACTCTACAGAGCACAGTGTAACGGATGCTGTGAAGTTGAGCGAGGCATTGAATAATCCTTACGACCTGGTAAGGATTGACGATATCTACGATAGCTTCCTGCAGGCCCTGGATCCGCTATTTAAGGGACTGCCGTTTAGTGTGGCAGAAGAAAACATTCAAAGCCGGACGAGGGGTAATCTTGTTATGGCCATTGCGAATAAGTTTAATTATATACTGCTCAACACGTCGAACAAGAGTGAGCTGGCTACGGGATATGGAACCCTCTACGGCGATATGGCGGGCGGACTTGGTGTATTAGGGGATTGCTATAAGTTGCAGATCTACAACCTGGCCCGTTATATCAACAGGGAGCGAGAGATAATTCCCCGCAACATTATCACCAAGCCGCCGAGTGCAGAACTGAGGCCGGGACAAAAAGACCAGGACAGCCTGCCGCCTTACGAGGTACTTGACCAGGTGCTTTACCAGTATATTGAATTGCGGCAGGGGCCACAGCAAATAAAAGAACTTGGCTTTGAGGGGGCGCTTGTTGACAGGGTGCTGAAGCTGGTGAATATGAATGAATACAAGCGCAACCAGTTTTGTCCTATCATCCGCATATCGCCGAAAGCGTTTGGGGTGGGGCGGCGTTTGCCTATAGTGGCAAAATATTTGAGCCGTTAGCTGTACATACCTTGCACATGAAAAATTACAGGTTCGCCACGGCATCCGTTACGCTCTACCTTTTTGTTTATACGATGCTGCACCAGGCAGGTGCGCCGTTCCCGTTGCTGGCGATCATGTTTATGTTGTCGCCTTTTTTGGTGGTATGGATGGCGTATACGATCATCCGCTACGCTCCCTACAATGGCCGTGAGCTTGGGGAAGATGAGGAATGGGGGTACGCAGATAAGGATAAGAAGCAGTGAAGATGGAAGAGGAAAGTGAAAGTGGAAAAAGCGAAAGGTGAAGTCGAGAAGTTACATCAGGGAGACGAGTGACGCCAGATGAACTTTTAGGGTAATTTAATAACAGTCACTTTTAAATGTTTCTATGGGCAAGTCTCGCTGCAAGCATTTTTTCCTTAACGCCTCCTTCTTCTAAAAATCTTTTCTCTAAGGTATCCATTTGTTTTTTCAGCAGCCAGGTTGTAACTGTAATAAGACATCGCATTACATTGGCACTTATTTCAGGATCCGGATGTTCTATGGCTTTTCTAAAGGTTTGGTAACAAGACTCCGCGCTTCTGTTAAGTTCTCTAAAACGTGTAACAAGGCGATGCTCCTTACCCCAGATGGGTAAGCCTTTGCTCCTCAAAAAGTCCTCATAATCCAGTTTCAGTTCTTCCAACGAGGCTCTAGCAACGCTTGTGAGTTTTATTTCCGTTTCTTTCGACATTGCGGCAGCCATGCTCGCTTCGGCAATATTTTGTTTCCCGCTCCTGGCTGCCTGCACCATTTGGTCAACTGTTCTGTCGTATTTGCTAAAAAACCGCCTGGTGAAATAAACTGTTCCGTCGTATATGATTTCAGCTTTTTGATAACTAAGTAAGTTCATATAACCGCCGTGAGTAGGAATAAAGCCCGTGGGTTTTGAACTTTCATTGCCCATGTAAACTGTTTTGCCTTAAAGGTCGGCATTGTCTTCGAAATTTAAAGCCCTTGTTTAAATCTCCTGCTTAACAACTTTTTTTTCTTTTCGCACCCTACTGGTGTCCCTAAAGTCCCTATTGTCCCTCGATGGCCTAAAGCTCCAACCCCTCAGGCAAAAGCAGCCATCTTGTTTGAGTTTCTTGAGTTACTCCCATAAAAAAAGCCGCCCCTTTTGGGAGCGGCCTTAAACTTATGAAAGCTGATTACTGTTTTACAAACCTTGTAGTTACCTGCTCACCTGAAGCTGTTACAGCTTTGATGATATAAGTACCTGACTGCAGTTGAGCTGCATTGAGTGTAAAAATGTTTTCACCAATGTTCAGTTGCTGGCTTTGTGTAGCAACCATACGACCCTGCATATCCATAACGCTTACCTGCAGTTTAGTGTTTTCAACAGAGGTAAAGCGAACGTTTACTTCTCTTACTACAGGGTTAGGATAAGTGCTAACGATATCTTTTTCGATAGGTAACTGCACCCTCACCACTTTACTGTAAGTGAAGCTTCCGTCTTTATCCTCCAGTCTCAAACGGTAGTACAATACGGTCCTGCTGCTAAACGGAGAGTAATCGGTAAATCCATAGGTCTGGACGCTGCTGCTGTTGCCTGCAGCATTTACAGTACCTACATAGGAAAATTCCACACCATCGGCACTGCGCTCTATGATGAACCGGCTTGTATTTACTTCGTTTTCTGTTTGCCACCTGCAAACCACATCTCTCCGGTTGCTTTCCAAAGAAGCTGAAAACTCTGTAAGGGAAAGCGGAACCACACTGCTGCTGCAATCACTTGAACCGTATTTTAAAAGGAAAAAATCGGTTAACCCCCCGTTCTTAGAGATTGTGTTAGTGCTGTTTACATTTATATTCAACTCCATGGAACCACCTAGATAAACGTTGCCACGTTGATCACTTGCAGCAGCATATAAATACTCATTATACCCGGGAGAGCTTTTCACAGTATCCATCCCTAAAACAGCGCCTGTTTGGGCGTCAAACTTCGTGAGGTAGATATCATAGCCAACATTCATAACGTTCGAACCAATGGAATGTCCGTCCCAAATGACCTGGGAGCTGGGAAAAGTGCCGGTTGTGATAACCTTACCGTTTGTGTAGGTGAGTGGGCCTACCCCCGTTGATGCGCTTACCAGTGCTTGTTTAATCCATACTGTATTTGCATTACTGTCTAGTTTTACAACAAAAGGCACACTGGTGGGCACAAAGCTATTAGTAAAAGTGTACCCATTAAACTGGCCACCTACTTGTGCAAAACCTGATAAATAAACATTATTGAATTCATCTACAGCAGGATTTCCTACAAATCCACCATTATATGCCATTCCACTGGGAATAGGGTTTCCCTGCCGCAGCCACTTTTTCTTCCACGCAGAGTCGAAACAAGCTACAAACATGCCGCTATAAATTTGTTGCCCACCAATATAAAAAGGTTTTTTGTCCGTATCTGCGGGCGCACCAAAATCCATTGTTCCCGACAATATATAATTACCGTTTGGCATCCTGGAAATTCCCAAATCCGTAAAACGAGTAAACGAGTCTCCAGGTTCAACCCGCATTTTTAAGTCAGGACTTAATAATCGTTTTATATTTCCTGCCGTATCGTAGCTAATGATATATGCAGCCGAGCTGTCAATATATACACTACCATTACTATTGCCCAAAGGTCCGCTCTTTTGTAAAAAGCTAAAAACATCAATAGTACCATCTTTATTTACCCATTGGCCAAAAAAAGGATAATAACCGGAGCGTAAATATGTAACAGTATCCGGAGCCGGCATCCGTAACCATTTGAAGATACCAGAGGTATCGTATTGCACTAGAAAAACACTTTTGGGGTTATTAGTATTTAGAACAGTATCTGTATCAAAACGCACAGGTGTAGATGGGGATTGATCAGTAGTGCCGGTTACGTAAACATGCCCTAAAGTGTCTATACCTATGGAAAGGTTGTATGTGTGAAAACCGTCCCATCCTAAGCCTCCTATCACTTTTTTCCAACGGATGGCGCCACTGCAGCTATAACTGCCTACCATTATATCTAAATACCCATATCCCTGTACACTCCCACCATCACTAACAGTTACCGTGTTATTGTCTGAGCGGATAGTAGCAACAAAATAACTATTTCCGTATTTGTCCAACGCGATATCCTTTATGCTTTCATTTTGAGTTAGAGGATTAACTGCCTGTATATTCCCCCCACCCCGCTTTCCCCATTGCCACGTCTGGGCTGAAGAGGATGAAGTAATGTAAACAAGCAGCATTAACGTTACGACGAATTTCATTTGGTTAGAGTTTAGCTTTGAAATAGGTCCACCCCAAAGGGGTGGGCTGGAAATTATTTCATCGTGAAATTAAAACCTTTTCAGTTTTTAAAACCTTCCCATATTGTTTAATACGTACAAGATAAAGGTTATCGTTCAAACCAAACAATGGAAGCGTGAAAAAACCTGCTGTGCCATTAAGTTTATACACTCTGATCGCCCTGCCCATAATATCCAACAATTCAACTTCCAAGCCCTCATTACCATTCGCCGAAGTATAATGCACCTGAACATGATCTTTGGCAGGGTTAGGTATTAACTTTAGTGTGTTTTCTTTTTTTATTGGTACAGGGCTATCATGTCTTACAATTGGTATTGCAGGTCGCCCGCTTTCGAAACAAGGATTTTCCACCTGAATTTCTTTAACGCATGGCTCCTCTCCTGGAATCCAAAAAGTGAAAATAAAAGTGATAGGATTGCCAGGGTTGTCGATAGGGTGTAACACAACATCCAATTGAGACCACGAAGCTGCAGCAGCTACACCTTGGATAGAACCAATCGAACCATTTATCTGAGGCACAACTGTATAAACAATCGGCGCATTGTTTGGATTATCAATAAAAAATGTATAGGAGGGTGAGCGCCCGTCGGGACCACAGTTTTTAAACTCAGAAATTATATCGAAATCGCACCCACTACCGTCGCAATAAGGTGAGTAGTATAGATTTCCACTTCTATAGGTGCAGGCACCTCCGTCTCCAATTTCTACATGGTAGGTCCCTGCATCTGCGGCACCTAAAACCAGAGGAGCAACTGGACTTTTGACTCCATTGTTCGGTGGAGAGAAAGGCAAGTTATTCCTAAACCATTCCCATTGCTCCATAGCTTTTAAGGTACCTGGCACTGTGATTGGAAAAACCTCCGGGCAACGCGTGTAACAGCCGGTAGGGAAAATCCACATAAATGGTCTTGGATCCAGGTGCGTAATATCATACCCCCAGCTGCTATTGCACCCATTACCTGTTGAAAACCATACTTGATAATATCCGCCGATGTTGACGGTAGTTGTTGCACCAACATCGCCATTGCTCCAAGCGAAAGTGCCGTTAAAACCGGCTGGAGCTGTGGCAGTCAGTGTAATTTCAAAGTCCTCACAATCCGGAATCGACTGAGTGATTCCTGGCGGCAGCGGTTTTTGATTAACTGTTACTGTGTATGGGTCGCTCTGTCTTTCACAATAGCCATTATCGACAACTAAAACATATTGATAAACCCCAAACGGCTGTAAGTCGTTAAGGTCTTGAGAAGTGCTGCCTAACAACAGGCCATCTCTGTACCATTTGTATATATATCCGTCGCCCGCTTGTCCTGATAATTCAATCGATTCTCCGTCGCAATAGTTTGCCCTACCGGCGATAGATGGATTAGGGGCATCTACTATCGCCACTTTGATTGGGTTATTTTTGTTAGCAGTAAACTCGCATTTATTGGCATCCACAACTTTCACCCAGTAATTTCCAGAAGTGTTTACAGAGACTTGATTGTTGTAAAACACCAATTGATAATCGTCATGACCGTTTTTCCAGTAGTATTTAACAGGTGTACTCGAAAAGTTCGACTTGTCGAAACTTAGGTTGCCTGTACCCCCAGCACATATTATAAGACTGGAAGGTGAGATAGACCCATACAACATGTTTGGAACCACTTCAATGTTCATGGGAGAAGAAGTAATGGTACACCCATAAGCACTAACGGTAAGAGTAACATTATAACTCAGATTAGTTGAAGCGAAGGTCTTCCCTGGTTCTGCCTTCTTATTTCCTGAACCGTCTCCAAAATTCCAATAAAAACTTGCGTTGGAAGGGGTGCTGTTGTTGGAAAATTGAACAGGAACATCCTGGCAAATGGTGCTGTAATCAACAGTAAAACTAGCGGTGGGTATGGCTGGTAAATTAATGTTTTTAACCGAGCTACAAGTAATAGTACCTCCGTCCGTATAGGTAACTAAAAGCTGAAGTGTATGAGGCCCCGGCGGAACTGTTGTTGGGAAGCTGGAGACGGGATTGCCATCCACCAAATAAGTAACACTGTTTATCACCGTTCCGGGGTATTTCGACGACCTGTCGAATATCGTAACTGCATGGCCAGTTGGTGTACATACTGAATTGTAAGCAAGACTAGCCATAACGGGAACGATTACGACTTGTGTAGCTGATTTGGTAGCAATGCATGACTCACCTGTCTCTGAATCTATACCAGGAAATCCTGCAGTGTAAGTAATCTGGTACTGGCCAGAACTCGGCGCTTGGGCTTCGAAGACTGTGGTTGGTGAACTGCTAAGATTACTTAAGTTCGACAACCAAGTGGGATTGGTGCCTCCCATTGGATCGCCTGTTAACTCAATATGCCCGCAACTATTATTTGTGAGGCTAACAGACACGCTTGGATTTCCAGTAGCTACACAGGTCCCCGGAGGGATTCCGCAATCTTCAATAACTCTTACAATATTTGACGAATTGGAACAGCCATTGGCCGTTGCGACCACATAGTAATCTCCAAACTGGTTTGCGTCTTTGGTACAACTTGGAGGTACGCCACAGGTGTTATTTCCCGAAGGAGTATACCAGGTGATAGTAGTTACTCCTGATGATAGGTTTGCCGTGAGTGTCCTTGAGCCGGGGTCGCCGCAAGGTTGCAGGAACGGCCCGGCAGGGCTAATATGTACACTCGGAACGGGAAGTACGGTGAATTGCTGTGTAACTGTTGTCAAATAATCGCAGTTATTCGTATATGACGCTGAAATATTATAAATGACAGGGCTGGTATGTTTGGGGAATATATGGCTAACGGTGCCTGCTTGTGTAACCGGATTACTTCCGTCGCCGAAATTCCAGGTAACTTGTTTAGCGGCAGGCAATGCAGTTGTGAAGCTTGCTGTTGAACCTCCGCAGGTGGGTGCAGGTGCAGAAATTGTTGTAGGCAGTTCTCCTGTTGTGGTTATGATCATAGTAGCAGTTACAGTCCTGCCACATTTTGTAACCTGTACTGATAAGGTACATGTACCTGGGGGTTCATTCCAAAGTATATTTACATCCTTAGTACCCTGCCCTGATATTACACTACCATATATACTCGGGGTGATTGTCCAATGGTAGTCGTCTGCACCTTCAAAGCCTGCACTATAGTCTTTATATTGGCTTGGGCACGGTTCGCCCGGGTTACTACTGATTACTGGTACTATGGGTTCATCATACACTTCAAGTTCTGTAAAATCCGATACATTGCAACCATCAGGGCCATTTGTAACAGCTTGTGCTTTCACTATATAAGTACCTGAACCGTCGAAAACGATGTTAACCTGCTTACCGGTGGCTGAACCAATTATGCTTCCTCCAGTCACTTCCCAAAATGAAGTAACCGGGGTATTGTAAGTATATAATTGGTTCCCGCAAATGTACAGTTCCCCCGTAATATTCTCCGGCGGGTCTGGTGTTGCAAATACCTGTAATTGCATAACCGATGCGTTACATACCTGGTCGGTGACAACCTCGATGTAGTATTTACCTGGTTGGGTGAGAGTTCCTGTAGAAAACGTCGTTTGAGTACCTGGGCTGCTCATAAAAACTGTGTTATCTGGCCTGGTCATTTTCCATTGCCAATTAACCGATGAAGGAGCAGAGGTCAAAGAAAAAGCTGCAGGGTTTCCACTGCATATACTAACAGGACCTGTAATCATTATTGCGGGTTCTATTTCAAGCGTTAACACCGCGGTCCCTTCGCAACCAGCAATCTCACATCTATAATGACAGATGAGTTCAATTGTGCCAGGGTTTATTCCTTTCACTACAACCTCATTAGGTTGAAAATTATATGACATAGTCAGGTTAGCTGCGGAAGGATCGGAAAGCTCCCATTCATAAATTGTTCCTGGCCAGGCTGGTAACCTATAGACGAACTCCTGGCCCGCACAAAACAGCTCGGGGCCAACTATCTTTCCGGAATTCTTAACAACGGGAATTTTTTCAGTTGTAGTGCCTACGCATCTCTCGTCACATTCGGCGTTTAGAGTAATATAACCAAAGCCAGCGTCATCTACATTGTTCCATACTACCTTTACCTGGGGTTGATTATTAGGCCCATTAATTGTTCCTCCGGTAACCTGCCATAATAAGTTCTCACAGTTCAATTGAGGTTCATTAATTGCATATGTTACTTCTTGCCCTTCGCAAACAACCGATGGACATACTATTTTGAGAGAACGAATTGCCGAAACAGTAAGGGTAAAAGTAGTCCAGTCAATGCATCCGCAAGAATTCGTCACTGTTAATTTGATAACATAAGTTTTAGGTTCCGTATAGACATGGCTATGGGGCCCTTGACCTACAGCAGAAGTACCATCCCCAAAATCCCAGTGCCAGGACATTATATTATCGCCGGCGGCAAAGGTTGATCCGTCAATAAAAATCAGATTTTCATCCACGCAAGCTTTCCCAGACTCCATAACCTGGGGAGAAAGAATAGTAAAAACAGCAGTCGGCTTGTTGATAATATCGACGCAACCTGACTTGCTGCCCTGACAATTGCCGTTTTGGGTTGTTTCAGTCACAGTGATAATGCCTGTTCCAGCATCGCCCCAATAAACTTCACATTCTTCCCCCATAGGTACCTGTGACTGCTATTATAGAGCCTCCGCTGGCACTCCATGTGAAAGTGCTATTTGGATTTCCGTAAGCTTTATAGTGGAAATAGCTGCGTGCACATGCTTCTATGCACACTCCATCTTTAAATGGATTTGCTTCTCCCGGTTCAACTAAGCTCTTGCAACCAACACGGGTTACAGCCACCAGGACCGGTTCAGGCTTTGGTAAAACGTTTACCTGGTATGTGAGAACTATGTCGTCAGTTGCTGGCAGTCCGGTTTTGATGGTTAATGTAATTGTTGCAAGCCCCGGACTGTTCCAAACCACATCAGCCTCATCGTTGTTACCTGTTATTGTTCCATGATAGGTGGACGTCCAAACATAAATTGGATCGTCCCAGATGCCATTTTGTAAAGAATAATGTGTTTGTCCTCCAATGCAACCATATGCGGGGCCAGTTATCCATGGGTCATCTGGAGTTC
The DNA here is from genome assembly GCA_023433265.1 of Bacteroidota bacterium. Classification (GTDB taxonomy): domain Bacteria; phylum Bacteroidota; class Bacteroidia; order Chitinophagales; family Chitinophagaceae; genus JAEZDR01. Next base: position 11,249 of record JAEZDR010000170.1, read on the forward strand.
CAATTTGTGCGGATGACATTGGAGAATAAAATAGGAAGGTGAATACTAAGACGGGTGCAAATACCGCTCTCAGCAAATTAGAAGACATAATACTACATCTCGTTGTTGGAAGATTAGTAGTGTTCATAAGCGTTAGTTTATTGATGCAAAAAGAATAGAAGTTGTCTTAGAAAAGCTTTAGTTAGTTCGTTTTCGTAGAATTTTGGTTAACGATTAGTAAAGCTATACGATTAATTATTGAATTTAAAAAAGTTTTTTTGATCTTTCTTTAAGCTTTATCGAAAATGTGCATCTGTTGCTTGAGTTTCGGCCACAAAAAAGCCGCCCTTGCGGGCGGCTTTCCTAATGTCAACCAATGATTATTGTTTTACAAACCTTGTAGTTACCTGCTCACCTGCAGTAGTTACTGCTTTAATGATGTAGGTACCTGCCTGCAGTTGAGCTGCATTAAGTGTAAACACGTTTTCACCTATGTTCATTTGCCTGCTTTCAGTAGATACTACACGGCCCTGCATATCCATAACGCTGATTTGCAGTTTAGTGTTCTCAAGCGATGCAAAGCGAACGTTTACTTCTCTTACTACAGGGTTAGGGTAGGTGCTAACGATATCAAACCTTGAAGTTTTTTCAGCTTTCACAGCAACTATTGGAGAGTATTCGTTCTTGCCATCCTTATCTACCTGGTTTAAGCGGTAGTAAAGAATTCCTTTGTAGTTAACTACATCTGTGTGTGAGTAGCTAAGTGTAGAACTGCTGTTTCCGCCTTCAGCAAGTGAAGTAACGAAGCTGATAGCTTTGAAGTTTGTACCGTCTGTGCTGCGCTCAATCCAGAAGCCTGTATTGTTGCTTTCTGTTTCAGTTTGCCAGTTCAGGAATACATTGTTTTCTTTTCTTGAAGCCGCAAGACCAGAAAGTTTGACAGGCAAAGTTGTACCTTCAAATGGTACTCCGAAGGCTCGGATGCTGAAAGAGGCCGGTGGACCACCTGCACCAAAATTATAAGCGGTTGCTTGCTGTGTGTTTGGATTGTAATGCCAAAAGTTATTCAAATTAGGCCCACCGGTAGCTATCCGCCAGCCAGAGCCTGTTGTATCAGCAATTCTGAGACCTATGAACAAAGTCTGATAATTGGTAATCCAGGCGCCTGTGTCAGTTGGAATTGCAAACAATCTATAATTCGGATTAGTAGAATCCCCTATCGCAAAGTCGAAATAGCCACCTGATGTTTCAGGAGGGAGTGAAATAGTTCCTATCAAGGTAGGTGGAATCGTCAACGCATCACTACTTGTTGTGGCTGTATCATTAATCACTGAGTAGTAAACCTCGAGGTTGGTTGAAGGAGCACCAGCCAGTCTTGCAAGTGTAAAACGTAGCGCATTAAACCTGATAGAATCATTTCCTCCAACCGTTGAACTGGGAATGTTTATATCGTCAAGAAAAATGCTGTTACTAGGTGGTATTCCTGCAAAAGGAAAATAGCCACCTGAATGAGGATTGGTGTTATTGTAAATCACTTGAGCCTGACTAAGTGAAGCCAGGCTTAGACAGAAAAGAAAACTGAGTAAATGTCTTTTCATGAGAAGAAGTTTAAATGGAAATAGAAAATTGTTAGCTGTACCTTATACAAAACTTGTTCCAGCCACAAACAGGCACAATAGAAAACGGCTACCAAATTGGTAGCCGTTTAATGCAGTCTGCTGTAAACAGTTATTAGTTCTTTACAAACTTTGTTGTTACTTCTTCACCTGAAGCAGTAGTTGCTTTTATGATGTAAGTACCAGATGCAAGTGCATTTACATTAATGCTCAGCAGGTTTTCACCGCTGTTCATTTGCCTGCTTTCCTGCATCATTAGACGACCGTTGATATCACTTACAGAAAGCTGTACTTTTTCGTTTGTCAATATACTCATCTTAATATTCAAATCCCTAACTACAGGGTTTGGATATACACCTGAAATCTGGAATTTAATTGGCTCGTTGCCTTTGATAACAACTATTGAAGAGTACTCGGTTTTGCCATCTTTATCTATTTGCTTCAGGCGATAGTATAAAGCGCTATTGAAGTTTATTTCATCAATGTAGTTGTACTTGATATTGGCACTACTGTTTCCTCCGTCGGCCTTAGTGGCTACAAAACCAATGGATTCAAATGAGTTACCATCGGTGCTACGCTCTACAGAGAAGCCATTATTGTTAGCTTCAGTTTCAGTTTGCCACTCCAGGTAAACATTGTTGTTCTTTCTTACGCCTGCAAAAGAAGCAAGCTTAACAGGAACGGTTGCAGTAACTGGTGCTCCATAAGCTCTAATGTTGAAAGCAGCAGGTGGCGTTGCTGCGGCACTAAACCTGTAGGCGCTCCTTTGATTTGAAGTAGGGTTGTAGTGCCAGAAGTAATTATAATTCGCACCGCCAGTTGCTAATTGCCAGCCTGATAATGTTGTGTCAGCGAACCTGATTCCCAAGAATACCGTTTGATAATTCATAAATACGTTGCCTGTATCAGCAGCAATAGCAAATAACCGGCTTACTGAATCACCAAGCGTGGCAATGTACTGGCCACTTGTTGTTTGTGCTGGAAGAGCAACTGTACCTATCAAAGTTGGAGGTATTTTGAAAAGATTTGGTACCAACGTAGCAGTGTCGTCATAATTGGAATAAAATACTTCTAATGTAGTGGCTGGTGCACCTGCTAAGCGGTATAGTCCAAACTTCAACATTGTAAACCTAATTGAATCGTTCGCGCCGATGAGAGTGGAAGGAATGTTCACGTCGTCCAGGAAGACACTGTTTGTAGGCGGCAGTTGTGACACTCTGAAATAACTACCCGACGTGCTATTGTTATATAGCACTTGCGAAAAACCTTGTAGTGTTAGCAATGCAGAGAGAGTAAAAAGTAAAAGTTTTTTCATAATTCAAAAAGTTTCGTCTAAAGTAAGCACGCATTTTAATATTGAAATAAAAAATTTGATGTACGGACAAGCTAGTGGTCTATGCTGGTGGGAATTTGTCTATTTCCCAGGATCTTCCCTATCCTCCTAAAGCCCACCGCATTAATAGAGTCTTTTAGGGCGTGAGAGATGTCCTTTATCTCCGAAGCGGTCAGGTGGAAGCTCAACGAGGCGTTTGCGTCCTTTTTTGAGGGGATGTACTGGAAGTTGATGTAGTTAAGTCCCTCGCCATAGGCCGAGTGCATAAAACTCAGCTCATCGTTTTGGGTATAGTCCTGCATCCTGTACCAGTTGTTTTGAAGGAGCAGGAAGGGCTTGCTAGCCACACCAATGAGGCTTGGCGGGTCATCGTTTATCTCCCATTTGTTTATCTCTCTGTCTCTAATTTGCACAATCACAACTTTTTCAGTGTTTTCCTGGAACCACTCTTTAAAGTTCTGCACCACCTTAAGCGCCGTTTCAATTCCGGTATTGTCGCGCAGCCCGGCGTCCATTACGTCGATTACCGGGTGGCTGGGCATCCAAACATTGGGAAGGACAAAGGGAAAAGTTGCATTCATTCGCAAGGCCGAGAGCATGCGCAGATTACCGGGGTTCTGGTGCCTGAAGAAGCTCTGGAAATCCAGCCCGTCTACATAGGGGTTTACCTGGTGACTACTGTCCGCATTGCGCATCAGGAAACGGTAAGGGCGCGTGCCTGTAATGAGGCGCCTGCCGTCCATGGTAATCACTGCATTCAGAATGAGCGTAGGAATGATGGCCGAGTCTTCATCTGCCCTGTATTGACTAAGGGTTTTATTGAGCAGGCCCCTCGTGTTGTGATTGAACTCTTTTTCGAAAGCATAACCCCTGTCTTTATTATACCTGTAACCACCTATTTCCATCTTGCGCGGGGGCCCTATGAGATCGCGGGACACTAATGAAGAAAACAGTGGGTTCAGCAGGTCTTTACTTACATCCTGCACATATTTTTTGTCCTGCAGGTTTAGCGTGGCGTCTTTTAGCCGCAGGCTATACAACTCCCTGAAGTAGGCGGCGCCAAACATTCCGCCCGAAGCGCCGCTGATAAGCACGGTTTGTTTGAGGAAGTTGCCGCCGGTGAGGCTGTCAAGCTGTTGCAGCACATTCATGGTAAAAGTGGCGCTGCGTAAACCGCCCCCACTTACACAGAGAATGTAGGCGACAGGTTTATCCACTGACTGTCGCTGCTTCCAGGCTTCGAGGCGTGCGATAAACTGCTTTTTATCGGCTTCAATATTGGAAGGTGAGGCAATGGTATCCAACACGTCTTTTGAATAGCGGGGCCATTCCGATGAATTATTGTAGTTAAGCCCGTAGGCCATGTTGCGGGTGTTGATTACCTGCTTTTGATAGAGAAAGTTTACCAGGAGGTAAACAACCAGTAAAAGGGGAACAGCCCAGCTTTTGAGGAAGAAGGATGTAGCGCCCGCCACGCCTATTAAGATGGCAAAAAGGATGGTGGTGCTTGCTGCCGCGGGAAATACGAAGGGTGGGTAGTCCAGCAG
>JAEZDR010000184.1 GCA_023433265.1 Bacteroidota bacterium
AATAATCGGGAACAAACGGGAACAAAACGGAACGAATGGGAAAGTAGGTTTGGGGTGGATGTATGTTTGGGGGAAAAGGGGGAAAAGATGAGTACTTAGTACTTAGTACAAAGATTATAGACAGGACCGTTTTGGAAATAGGTTTAAGAGGGCGGTGGAGACTAGGTAAATGTAGGTTGTTCGTTTCTGTTGTAGAGATGTCGGTCCTTCGGAGCTTGTGCTGTGAAGCTTTCGTCATCATAGGGCGAAAGATCCCTCCGTCTCGCGCGCATGTTGCATGCGTGAGCGCGCTCCGGTCGGGACGCTGGCTTAGATTGATAAATGGCAATAGCTGCTTCCGTTAGACCTGATCCGGCACATCAGCAGCTTCGGCACCTCCCTGTAAAGTTTTTTCAGTAAAAAACAGCAACGCGTAAAGCTTATTCAGGATTATCATCCGCCGCTTTAGACCAATCATAGGGATAACGTTTATACTGTAAGGTTTTTCAGTAAAACACACCCTGTTTCCTTAAGTCTATCTCTGCCCGATCTCTGCCCTATCTCTGGGTACTCTCTGGGGCCTCCTTGGGTACTCTCTGGGGTATCTCTGGGGTCTCTCTGGGTTCTCTCTGGGTTCGCACTCAAGTCAGGCTAACCTTACCGTATTTTTTGCCGGCCCCACGAAAAAAGCCGGCTTCCCGCAACAGTGACTCCGTAGTGATTCCGATATGACTCCGCCAGAAAGCCGACTTTTGGCTGTTATATGGATTTTACTAATGTGTGCTGCGGCGGTTGGAAATTGGGCTTCGGAGGACAGAGATTGCTTTCCCGATAACGGTCCCTTCGTTTCTCCGCTTCGCAAGGATTAGCTGTTTGAAGGGCTTCTAACGCTCTTGCCACACGCTTGCCTCGGACTTGCCTCGGACTAGCCTCGGACTTGCCCCCCAAAAACGGGTTGTTTTTGGGGGAGATGGAGAAGGTGCGCCTGCGGGTGAAGAGAGGGCGCCGGATGCTTCCATGCAGAGCGAGACAGTACTCCTTTGCTCACCATCTGTTTGATGAAGCGTTATGCTATGGCTTCGTATCGGGCTTGCTGGTAGCGTCTTGGCTTCACTTGCTCTAGCGTCTGCCGGAGGCTGCACCGCCGCCACCAATCACCATCAGGCCAAACAGGTAGCCCAGCCAATAGAAGAAACCGGTGTTATTGACAGCGTAGAGACCCACGTCCATGCTAAACATTTTTCCGATGACAGCAAAGATGCAGAGGAAGCCATGCAGCACACCATAGAGGAAGCCATAGGTTTTGTCGGTGCTGCCTGCCGGCGCGCAGGAGAAGAGAGAAGTTATTACTATCACTGTAAGGATAGAAAGAAACAAACGTTGCTTTTTCATGCGCATAGTTTAGGTTTTAGAGCAAAGCCAAAGGTCTGCCCTTAAAATCAATTTTAAAATCCCAATTCCCGATCCACTACTCTTACCACACACTCGTCCTTATCCACGCATGACCGCGGCAGGCAGTGCAGGGCGCTTTACGTACCGTTGTCTTTGTGCGATACACCCTTTGATAAACAACCAGTCCCAGCACCGGCTTCCAGGTTTCGGTGGTGGTGCGCTGCGCTTTATCGTAGCCACCCTCACCGCCACATGCGGAGCAGAGTGTATATCGCTCGCTTGAAAATGTTGCTGCGTGGTCAAACTCGCTGGTCCACACAACTTCCTGCTGCACCAGTTCATCTACCTTGCCCGGCCTTGTTCTTTTTGCGACAAGGTATTTGCCGGTGTTGCAATCGTAGTTAAGCAATATCGTTTGCCAATTGCCCGAAGTGGCTATCCTGCCGCCTACTTTGTCGAGCAGTTGCTTTCCTATTCCGCAGGGCGAATTGGCTGCATCCAGCTTTGCCTGTTTTTCCCTTTCAATCCTGTCGCGCTCCATCCATCTCGTTGTTTCCGCCCGAATTTCCATCGTCTTTCGTACATCTGCGAGGTAACGGTTGATGAGGGAATCCGGAACCTTCATACAGGTAAATGGCTGTTTTTTCACCGCGGTTAAATCTGCTTCGGTTAACTCAGCTTCATCTATCAGCGCTCGAATGCCCCCTTGTGCCGGCCAGGTAGTGTAGTAAACTGCTAAAGGCTCTCCATTGGGTTTTACCCTGGCCATCCAGCCTTTTTCTATGCCGTCGACAAAGTGCTTGATGTAAGTTTCCTGTTTGGGACGTATGGCGTGAATGGTAGCACAGCCCTGCAGTTTATCCTTTTCAAATTTACCTTCTGTTACCAGGGCATTCTCCACATGATAGGCTTCAGGAAGTACCCTCGCAGAACTTTGCAATGGGTGACGGAAACGCAGGCGCTCATAGCCTGTGGAACCGGTTTGTTGTATGCCGGCTGTGAATATTCCTTCTGCTACGCCGCAACTCCAGTTATACCAGTGGTAGTTATTACGTAAAGTTTTATTTTCAGTTACCTGGAAGCTATAACAAAACCCCTCAGGCTTACCCTCTGCAAGCTTGCCATAAAACAGGTTATCCTTTCGCCAGTACCAACCGGCTGCTCCCTGACCTTGTAATGCCGTGGCCTCCAGGTTTTGTCCTTTCAATTGATACCCGATAAGGTTATTGGTGTCCGGGATATTGAAGCCGCCGGTGGGCAGCGCTATGGGCAATTCTTCTATAAGCGAACCCAAAACCCAGGAGCCTGATTTCTTTGCATTGCCTTTAGTCCACACTCCCGGCCCGTGGTGCTTTGCAGCAAACAAAGCTCCCTGGTAAACCGATCCGTCTGTATAAACCATCTTTCCCGCCAAAGGAGATCCGTTAAACTGAGTAAAGCCTTCGAAGCTCTTCCTGCCGGTGGAAGGGTGGTAGTTTATGCTGGCCCATAATGCGTTTCCATAGTTGTAAATTCCCGTTCTGCTAATTACGGAGTCCTTCTTCATGTTGGCAGTATAAAAGTCCGTGGCCCTTCCATGCAAAACATATTCCTGCACGAGCTTCGCCCAATTGGTTATGGCAAGGGCGTCACCTTCCGCTACAAGGTAGAGATCAACATTTTCACCGCTGCTGAAATCGGGAACCGGTTTAAGCGGAACATACCGAAAACCTTCCTTAACGTCGCCCTCCCGCTGCAGGTCCATCTCAATCCTAAATATTTTACCGTTGAAGCTATTGCCCCCCTGGCTGAACTTTCCTTTAAACACCAGCATTTCCATCGGCAGTTTATCATTGGTGGCAGAGATAAATCCCCATTGTTTCAGGTTGATGAAAACGCCTTCCCCGTCTTTGCAGTCTCCACTAATGCAGCCGGCAGTATCAATGCCGAGTACATTTTGATTGGGTAAGCCTTTAAGGTCATTGAAGGTGGGGTAGAAGTTTCTTGTTTTTACCTGCCCCCTTGCCAAAACCGGAAATGCGGTTGCGATGAAAATAAGGACAGCAATGACAGCCAGGGACGTAGTAGTCTTGTGTTTGATGTGGAGCCTGTACAAAGAGAAATGTGTCATAAGCTTTGCGGGAAAAATATAAATCTAGGAAATTCGATATAAATCCGCCTTCCATTGCTTTTTCATAGCCATAGGTGATTGTTATCAAGCAGGCTTCGGCTTGCAGCCTAAAACACATTTCCCATTGCCTCTTCGCCATTCCTATTGCCTATTCCCTATTGCCCCTGCCTTCCGCCTCCATCCATTCCTTGCCTTCACAAAGCTCGCAGGCGGCGGGCGTTTCATTCGCTTTCAGCGGGCGCGCATGGCCGCAGCGGAGGCAACAATAGATGCCTTCTTTTGCCGCTGATCCACCTTCTTTAATGATGGCGGATTCGTCCAGCATGTTTTCAGGCATAACGGTGAGGCCCGGTTTTATATCGGGTTTGTCATTAAACATCACCGATATCTTTCCGGAAGTTTCAAAGAAGGCGCGTTTAACCTCGCCGAGGTGTTGTATATCTTTCTGCCGCAGCGACCTTAGCAAATCTTCTTTCGATACGTTGTTATTGTCGAGGCACCTCACGTCTATAACGCCGTTTTCTACAATGAGGCTGGGCTTGCCTTCGAGGAAGGCTTCTGCTTTTTTGTTTTTATTGATAAACCATTCTGTACCGCGCTGGAATAGTGTAACGGTTGTAATGGCTGCCATACCATGTAGGATGGGTACGTCATCATAAAACATAGGGTCGCCTACGGCTGATCCGAAAGCAATGATGATGGCGAGCTCCAGCATAGACAACTGTCCCATTTCCCTCTTGCCCAGCAGGCGCAAAAGAAGGATGGTATAGCCATACATAATGAGCGTACGAAATACAATTTCCAGGAGAAAAAGGGGAGGAGCGTCCCCGATAAAAATGCGGTGAAGGTCAAATACCTTTATTTCTTCCACCTTGGCTTTTAGGGATACTATTGCAAAAAGCGGGCAATTTTGGTTTATAGCAATGCTGATGCAATGCAGTAACAAGCGTGGTAAGTGAAGGGCATATCAATATTCTGTCGCTGCCAAGCTACCTTCACTCTTCTCTTTCTATCGGTTGATACAAAAAGGACAACTAAAACGGAGATGATTCATCCCTTGTTCTGCTTATGATTTGACCTGCTGTGGGTGCAAAACATTTAGGCCACCTGGTTAACCTCGTCGGTGTTTAAGCCCATTAATCCCGAGTAAGTCTTGTTTAGTTCAAACTCGTCGAGCGGCTTTGCCAGTACTACATCAGCTTCCAAAATGGTGCTGCGTGCGGGATGTGTATCCGGAACTACTAAAACAATCGGGATGCGGCCATAGGTATCATGGTTTTTAAGGAAACGGCAAATGTCCCTGCCATCTATATTAGGCACCTGGATGCCTGATATTACAACGTCGGGTTTGATATCCCTAACCGCTTCCAGCAACTGCTTATATCCGTCAGTACAAGTGAAGTTTGTAACAATGCAACCTTTTGCTTCCAGGAAGGTGGTAAGCTTGGTTACTACCTTCTGGTCATTTTCAAGAATTAATACCCTTTTCATTTTCCAAAGACATACAAAATTAAAAAATCAAGTTTACTTAATCAGCACCTTTCTCAGGCAATGCCCGGTGCCAATTCGCGGGTTAGTTTGGTAAAACCAACCACCTGTTTTGTTTCATCGTGTATGGCGGTAATTACAATACTGCCTAAAAACACACTACCATCTTTTCTAAGCCTGCGGCCTACATGTTCGGCCCGGCCTTGTAACATGGCAACACTTATTAACTTTTCCGGTAAACGCTGCTGCCTGTCGCCTGGCAGGTAAAAGAGCCGGAAATGTTGTCCAATAATTTCCTCAGAACGGTAGCCTTTCAGCTTCTGCACCCCTTCGTTCCACGTAAGGATGGTGCCGTCCACGTCCAGTAGAACCAATTCGCTGTCGTCGCCCTCGGTGGTGTTTGCAGTACACAGTTGCAGCAATCTTGCAACTTTCTGCAAGTCCATCGTAATCATAGCCTCTGCTTGCATAAATAAGTTTAATCCGGAAGTAGCTGCGCGCCTGACGTTTTAAAGCCTAACGGGTATCCATTTACGTTACCTGCCGGGGATGAATAAATCTGTAAGTTTTGGGTAAATGGCGGGTATAGGGGGCAAAAATTACACCCACGACGGCTAAAAATTGTTAAACCCCACATAGTACTGCTTGTTGATCAATAGCGTTAATATTAACTTTTTGAACCAAATGCTTCTCCCACCGTTTTCCTTCCCGTCCGGGGGTTCTTGCCTCTCACGCCCTTTCACTACCTTTGCCGCCAAATTTCTCGTTCCCTTATATGATAAATATTAAGTTACCCGATGGGTCGGTACGCCAGTATGATGAAGGCGTTACCGCGCTGGATGTGGCCAAAAGCATCAGTGAAGGCCTTGCCCGTAAAGTGCTGGCGGCCGAAGTAAATGGCGAAGTGTGGGACCTTACCCGCAACATTAGCAACGATGCATCGCTAAGGCTGCTGACGTGGGACGATAACAACGGTAAAAGCACCTTCTGGCATTCCTCAGCTCACCTGATGGCAGAGGCAGTGGAAAGCTTGTTTCCCGGCGTGAAGTTTTGGGTAGGGCCGGCCGTAGAGCGCGGGTTTTATTACGACATGGATCTTGGCGACCGCCAGCTTAAAGAAGAGGATCTTAAGAAGCTGGAAGACAAGATGAAGGAGCTGGCCAAACAAAACAACAAATACATACGCAAACCCATCTCCAAGGGCGATGCGGTGAAATACTTTGAAGAGAAGGGCGACGAGTATAAACTTGACCTGCTACAAAACCTGCCGGATGGCGAAATAACTTTCTATACGCAGGGCGGTTTTACCGATCTCTGCCGTGGCCCGCACATTCCGGCAACAGGTGTTATTAAAGCCATTAAGCTCATGAGCGTTGCCGGGGCCTACTGGAAAGGCGACGAGAAGAATAAGATGCTCACCAGGGTTTATGGCGTAACCTTCCCTTCGCAGAAGGAACTTGACGAGTACCTGCTGATGCTAGAAGAGGCTAAGAAGCGCGACCACCGTAAGCTGGGCAAGGAGCTAAGTATCTATACCATGGACGATGATGTGGGCCAGGGACTTATTATGTGGCTTCCCAATGGTACAGTGATTATTGAAGAACTGGAAAAGCTGGCAAAGGAAACCGAAGATGAGGCAGGCTATAAGCGGGTGGTAACGCCGCATATTGCAAAGGAAAGCATGTACCTCACCAGCGGCCACCTTCCTTATTATGCAGATAGTATGTACCCTGCCATGGAAATGGAAGGGGAGAAATACTACCTGCGTGCTATGAACTGCCCACATCACCATAAGATATTTGCTGCTGAGCCTAAGAGCTACCGCGATCTTCCTTACCGTATTGCTGAGTATGGTACCGTGTACCGTTATGAACAAAGCGGTGAGTTATTCGGCCTGATGCGCGTGCGTTGCCTGCATATGAACGATGCGCACATTTACTGCACCAAAGAGCAGTTTGGTGAAGAGTTTAGGGCAGTAAATGAAATGTACCTGAAGTACTTCAAGTTGTTTGGAATTGATAAATACGTGATGCGTCTCAGCCTTCACAGCCCTGATAAGCTGGGCCAGAAATATGTGAACGAGCCGGAGCTTTGGAAGGAAACAGAGAAGATGGTGCGCGAAGTATTGATTGAGAGCAACATACCTTACGTGGAAGTACAGGATGAGGCGGCTTTCTACGGGCCTAAGATTGACGTGCAGATATGGAGCGTAATAGGCCGCGAGTTCACGCTGGCTACCAACCAGGTGGACTTTTCGCAGGGGCGTAGCTTCAAACTCAATTATACCACACAGGAAAACAGTCACGACACGCCACTAATCATTCACCGGGCACCGTTAGGTACCCATGAGCGGTTTATCGGCTTCCTGCTAGAGCATTACGCAGGTAAGCTACCGGTGTGGCTGGCACCTTTACAGGTGAAGATTCTCCCCATCAGCGACAAGTTTGCGGATTATACGAAGGACGTGCTGCGCCAGCTAAGAAAAGCAGGGGTGAGGGCAGAGGTTGACGATCGTAATGAGAAGATAGGCAAGAAGATACGCGACACGGAACTGCTGAAAGTGCCTTACATGCTCGTAATAGGAGAGAAGGAAATGAACGAGAATATGCTGTCGGTTCGCCGCCAGGGTAAGGGCGATATGGGCGCTGTGCCGGTGCAGGAGTTTATCAGTATGATTACGGAGGAAATAAAAGAGCGGAAAGGATAAACTTGGCAAAATAAAAGTTGTAGGTATCTTTACAAATCGAGTTGCCTGCAAAGAGCAACTGGCAGGATTATTTATATAACCACAAAAAGAAAAGTTTTTTCACTAAACAGCAATTAATGGCCTTACCACAAAGAGGAAGATTTAACCCCCGGTTTAACCGCCAACCAGAACCAGAACACCGCATCAATGAGAGAATAAGAGTACCCCAGGTACGATTAGTGGGCGACAATGTGCAAGTGGGTATTTACCCGGTTGAAGAAGCAAGGAAAATAGCCCAGGAACAGGAACTTGATCTGGTGGAAATTTCTCCGCAGGCCGATCCTCCTGTTTGTAAGATCATAGATTATAAAAAGTTCCTTTACGAGAAGAAGCGTAAGGAGAAGGAAATGAAGGCCAATGCCAAGCAAAGCGAGGTAAAGGAGATACGCTTTACTCCCGGCACTGACGATCACGACTTTGACTTCAAAGCTAAACACGCTGAGAAGTTTTTGAAGGATGGGAACAAGGTGAAGGCTTATGTACAGTTTAAGGGACGTGCTATTATGTTCCAGGACAGGGGTCAGCTCCTGCTGCTCAAATTTGCCGAGCGTCTTGGTGATGTTGGTGTGCTTGAAGGCTTGCCTAAACTGGAAGGTAAAAGAATGCTCGCCATGTTTGCGCCCAAACCGGTGAAGAAGAAAGAAGGGAAGTAAACGCTATCGATAATATACAGTTTCGGACAAATCATTTAAAAAGAAGGCTTCGTATCGGAGCCTTTTTTTATGCCCGCCTGGTTAGTGTTTTCAATGGGACTGTCTTAGTAGTTTACAGCATCCATGCGCGAACCTCTTCAGTAAGCTTAGCAATATCTACCTGCTCCATAGGGTGCGCGCTGTTTGGCAATAGTTTGTTTGCACCCTCTGCCAGCTTCGCCACATGCCCTGTTTCTTCCTTGCTCACCATCTTATCATGATCGCCAAGCAGTAATAACACAGGCAATTTAACCTTAGTGAGATCCTCGTCTGACAGGGGCGGCTGCTGGCCCATCGCACGAAGCATTGCAGCGGTGTTACCCAGTACTTCTTTCCAGTCATGGGGCGCATGTCTTTCCCTGAGTTGTTGAGCGAAAGCCGGAACCTTTGCTTCTATCTTTTCGGGGTTCAGCATCGAACACTCTTTGTCGGCAATGGCTTCGCTCCATTCCCATTTGGTTCCTAAGGTTATTATGCGTTTGATGAGGTTGGGGTAATGCCTTGCAACATACATGGCCACATAGCCACCCATGCTATACCCAAAAACATTTACCGATGAAAGATTGCGCTCCTGCAGGTAAAGGCAAAAGTCCTGTGCAAACCCTTCAATATTGAAAGCCCCTTGTCGTATGGCTTCGCCGCCATGTCCGTTGAAGTTAAAACTGTGTAATTCGAACTCATTCCTCAGCTGTTGCGAAAGAGGCAACAGTTGGTCTTTGGCTCCGATAGCTCCGTGAAGTAGTACAAGGGGTTGCATACAATCCGCTATTAAAAGTTTAGGTCTGTTATTGTCAAATGGTGCTTTCTAGCCGGTAGCTTGTCCTGAAGGTTTTTGTTTGACCAGGGGCTATGGTCAGCAGCCCGATTTGGTTATTAAATGCATTGGTTGCGCTGCTTTGGTTTTCGATAGCAATGTTAAGCCTGTGCTCAGGGGTAAACACCTGCAAATAAGGAAAACTTTCATCGCAGCGGATGGAAAGCTGTATTCTTTCGCCTTTGAGGATGCATGCCGGTTGCGAAAAGTCGTGCAGGACAAAACAGTCGTCAAGGCTTTTATTGCGCAGCACTTGGTAGGAAGTATAATCTGCATCCGCCACTTTTTTGCCTGTAGGAATCCCTTCTTTCAGCTCCAGCCTTTCGGTTGCATTCACCTTCAGCAGGCAACCATCTATGGGAATGTCCATAAGGAAGTAAGGGTGCCAGCCTTCCATGTAGGGCATGGACGTTTCATCATCGTTCCTGACGGTTATCGACAGGCTGAGTTCATTGCCCTTACTCAGCCTCCATTCAATGGTAGAAGAAAACCGGAAAGGGTATCCTTCGTTGTTTTTATTGTAGTCGGCAGCCAGCACAACCCCGGCGCTATCCGCGTAGGTATAGAGGTCTTTTATAACATAGTCGCAATCGTACACTAAACCATGTATTGCATGTTTACCAAGATAATGCCTGGTAGCCTTATATTCCTTTCCCTGCCAGGTGTAACTCCCTTCGGCAAGCCTGTTGGCGAAAGGGCTGAGCCTTGCGCTTTTAAACCAGAACTCTATTTCCTTTTTGCAGGCCTTGAGTGATGCATAGCCATCAATTACATTAATACCCGCACCGCCGGTAAGCAGGCTAAACCTGTTCAGCAAGCCGCCAAACGTAAACACCTCGGCCGTGACACCCCCTTCGGAGTCCTCCAGCCTGATGACCCCATTTTCTTCACTTGCAACAAAGCCCATCATTTTGATTGACTATTGACTATTCACTTTTGACTATTCGCTATCCCCCTCTCCCCAATTAAACTCCAGCTCAATCCCTATTTCCGGATGAATGCTCATCTGTACGGGGCAGGTAATGGCTGTACGTTCCAGGATAGTCCTTTGCTTCTCGTCCACCTCAGTGTTTTCCGGGAAGTAAATATGCACCTTGATGCCGCTCACCCTGCGCGGGTCGCTTGCCATTATCTTGGTTACTTCTATTCTCGTGTTCTCAAGGTTCAGGCCCATATCCCTCGCCTTGATGCCCATTACCGTCATCATACAGGCGCCCAGTGAAGTGGCAAGGAGGTCGGTTGGCGAAAACCTTTCACCCTTGCCCTGGTTGTCAGTGGGGGCGTCGGTTTCTATGGTACTT
>JAEZDR010000010.1 GCA_023433265.1 Bacteroidota bacterium
CGGTATTCATAATACACTTTTGGCCGCAACATACAACGCGCCCAAAACCCACTTTCCCGTTTGTTCCCGATTATTCCGTTTTATTCCGAATAATTCCGTTTTGTTCCCAATTATTCCGTTTTATTCCCGTTTGTTCCCGATTTTTCCAGTTTCTGCACACATCTCATTGATTAACAACAAAGGCCTGGATGGGCAGGCCTCCACGGGTGGGTTGCTATTTGCTCCATTCGGAGCAAGGATCGGTAGCTAAATAAGTGATTTACAATGGTAGCATCGGAGAAACGAAATACCCTACCATACTACAGCCCTTGCGGAGCTCGAACCTGGCTTCTAAATCACGTGCAGGTGTAGCCGTCCTACCACCGATACAGTATTGATGTGTATTTGCCTGCATGAAGAAAGGGTTTAGAAACAGTTAAGACATGCTAAGGTGTATGTTAAGTGTATGTTTAAGGATGTCGTATTACCGTCGTGTGATCCTCGTATGATCCTTCCATTATCTTTAGGTTAAGTGTACTTGATCTTTATATGGTGAGCAGATAATCATGGTATTAACGCTGCTTCCTTCTTCGTAGATTACTTTTTTAATTCCATGGGCCCGGCCAACAGAACGCTGCGGCATAAGCGGTGGTGGCGGTTCTTCGAGGAGTTAGCTTTGCGCTCATCGAAGCAGGGATAAAAGCAGGTCTCCCGATCTGTATTGAGTATCCAATAAGCATTCATGAAATACGCTACGAAATTTACCGGGTGTTAAATATTAACTCCGCCATTTATGGCGGAGATAGAACATAAAAGAACACAAGGCTTTAGCCTTGAATGAAAATGTTGACCCGGCACACTGAAATCCGTCCTCTTGTCTAAATGCCGTAGGCATGGCAGTATGGTAGGAAGCTATTTTTGTTTCTGAATTAAATGCCGTAGGCATGACCGTTTGCTAGCTTATCATATCAAACCCACCCGCATACCCGGTCCTATCATTCCTTCTTTCTCCGCAGCGTTACTTTGCAAAGCCATGAGCGCAGGTAAAAGAACGCTGCGGCATGAGCGGGAGAAGCTGAGGTTTTGTAACTTGCTTTTGCTTGTTATAAACAACAGTCCGGAAAACCAGCAATCAACTGAGACTATGTTTTCATATGCAACTCTTGAATGCCGCAGCGTCAGCCCGCCAAAAGGCAGGGCGGGCGGGACACTGCGGAGAAGGAATCTTTCATGTCAGATAAGTTTATGGAAAAGTTCCCTTTCCCTAATAGGAAAGCCGCTTGGGATTGGGAGTTCCAACAAAATCAAATCTTACGAGGTCCATTAAATTTAAACATGCACTAAGAATGGAAGTAAAGGATAATATTTTTGGTTGCTTTTTTAAGGTTGGATTTGACCCAAGTTTAAGCGAACAAGATTTTAAAAATCTTGCTGATACGTTTAAGGCTTATATCTGGGGAGAAAAAGGAATAAGCGATACGTTGAAGAAGCTGAAGCATGAAGATTACGGAAAGGATTTAGTGTTGGCATTGTTTCAATTTAATGTAAAGCCAACGCCCATGGAGTTGCAAAGACTAAAGGAGATAGAGCCTTACCGTAAGAATGAAAAATCAATCGGCATCCCGATAATAGTAAATGATGAAAACTTTTTCAGCAAGTCCGAAGAAGGGCGATACAGCTTTTTAAAACAATCTATTTTGCAGAAGTTGGATTTATTAGCAGAAGTTGTAAAAAAGAAAAAACTTGATACAAACATGGAGCAGCTTAAAATGGACTTACAAAAAATCCTGAATTAAAAAATACTCACAGCAACATCAAAGCCCAGGCGTTCGCTTGAGCTTTTTTATTTTAAGAGGCTTTGCAGTTTATGTTTAGCGAAAAAAGCATTGTTACTTCCCTCAAAATCAGGACAACTAACCCTTGCTTTTCTAACTTTAGAGCAGCTTACAGTTCCTATCATCGTTTAGTGCTTCCTTGTCTCTTCTGCCACAACCGGTACCTTACCACCAGGTTGAGCGATTGCAAAGTTTCACTAACCACCTCTCCTGCGGGTGTGGTGTACGTAAGATAAGGCTGCAAGCCGTACGAGTAACGCAAGCCAAATGAGAAACGCTTTACCTGGTATTCTGTTTCCAGTGTTATGTGGTGTTGGTTCTTGTAAAAGAAAGAATCAGTAAAACCGGTGGCTTTTGTGAATCCCGTAGCAGTGACCGCTGCTGTTTGCTGGTTTTTCAAAGTGGTGCGGTGCTCACTTACGGTAGCATGAAGCCAATGGAATGCAACGCCCAATCCTACCGACCAATCAGGCCTTATTTGATAGTTTAAGCTAACAGGGAGCTGGTGGTAATACGCCTTTTTCAAATGGCTGCTATTTACAATCAGATCCTTCGCCACTTTATCGTAACGTGTATGCCTTTCGAAAGCTGTTTCCTTTACGAGCATGGGAGCTGCGTATTTAAATTCAGTATGTAAAAACCATTTGCGATAATGTACACGCGTCCAAACAGAAGGTATATAATCGCTCAGGATGTTCTTACCGGCATTCATGTTATAAGCAGGAAACTTTTGTCCGGCAACAGGTATTGCCTGCTGCAATGCTATTCCGGCGCTAAGCGACAAACCCAATGCTTTCTTCAAGCCGGTTGAATCACCTGCCTTTACACTAACTGAACTATCTGCCTGCCGTGCAGTCGTGTCCTCTGCCACCCTGGTTATAATGTTATTCTTTGAGGTTGTAGTATCCTCGCCGGCAGGAGTAACTGCGGCTGTAACGGGATCGGTTGTTACTACCTCATCGCCTGCATCTATATTGTTGGAGTTGTCATTAGCTTTTGTGCTGGTGGTTTGTTGGGTTGTTGGGATGGCCGGCAGCATTGCCTGTTGCTTTTCAGTGGCTTCCATTGATTGTTTCTTTCCCGCCTTCCCTGTTAAATCTGCAGCAGGCGTTGGTTGCATTACTATGTTCTTATTTTCCTGCCTGCTTATTCTATCATCTTTTTGAGCGTCATGAATGCTCTTCTTTTTCGCAGTAGCGATGATCGTTTGCCGGGAAACGGAATTGTTTGTTTTATGCTCCCTCACCTGGCTTGGATAGGTGTTAGCTTGTTTCTGAGTGGACTTGTCTTCCTGTGCAACTTCGGTTTCTATGGTTGTTGTTTGAATCCCTGTATCCGGTATCTGTTGTGTCTTGTTTAAATCATTTTCTGAATGCTGGTTTGGCTCGTTTTCGCCGTTCGAGTCATTTGTGATTACAGGTGCTGTGTTGTTTTTCGAATGAGACGTTTGTGCTGTTGTTGTTGCATTTGAATTGATGTGATTAAAATAAAACCAACCACCGGTGGTTAAAGCAGCGCCCAATAGCAGTGCACCGGCAAGCCAAAAGAACGGGATAAACCTGCGGCGTTTTGGTTTGTCATCAAGCAGTTCCTGCATTTGCTGCCAGGAAGCTTCCACGTTGGGTACAGGCAAGTCGTTCAACTGCCCGCCAAGCTTTTCTTCGAATGGTTGTTTCTTGTTCATAATTACATCCTCACTTCTACGGTTTCCAACATCTGTTTCAGGCTTTTCCTGGCTTCACTCAGGTGCCATTTACTAGTGCCTTCACTAATACCCATCATTCCTGCTATTTCCTTATGACTATAGCCTTCTATCGCATACAAGTTGAAAACCCCCTGTGTGGCAGGGGGTAATCTTCTAACTAATTGCAACAATTCCGTGGCCTTGATTTTATTGAAGACATCGGCCGGTATCTCCACTTCAACAGCTTCATCTATTTCGTAGTACTGTCTCGCTTTTTGTTTAGCCTTTATGGAGTCCAGGCAACTGTTGATAATGATTGCCCGGATCCATGTATAAAGGCTGGCCTTCCCCTGATTAAACTGGCCTATGTTCTTAAAAACCCTGAAGAAACCTGTATTGAGCACTTCTACCGCATCTGCATCATTCTTTGTATATCGAAGGCAAAGTGTAATCATAGCCTGGTAGTAGTTCTTGTATAACTGCTCCTGTGCTTTACGGTCTCCTTTTTGACAGCCCTTGATGATACTATCCTGTTCCTTCGATTGAACCACGCTGAAATATACTTTTAATTATCCCGTCTCAGCCTAAACGTACCATTGGTAATTGTGTGCACTGCACCTCCTGAGTTGAATGTACCGCTAAAATGCCCTTCATAGAACTGTCCCATGGCTGTGGGGAAGTTTGTAAAGGTTACCTGTACATTGGTTGCACCCTGGGTATAAGCGCTGGTGCCATTTACATACACACTCATGTAGTTATTTACAGTGTACGGAGTGCCTGTGGTTGCAGTGCTATGATTAAAGCTCATGTAAATCATTTGCATCGGGCTGTTGATGGCAGCAGATAAGCTGGTAGTGAAACCACCTGTAGGAGCATTGAAAGTATTACCGCCAATTGAATCAACTCCGGTAAGATAATAGTTGTTGCCATTGTAGGTAAAGCTCATAAACTGTGCAGATGAAGTTCCGCAGGCAGAAATATTTCCTGCATTGGTTACCGGCATTGTTACGTTAGTCGTAACCGGGTTGCCCTGTTGGGTTGTTCCGTTATCAACACCCAACACCTGGATAGTTGGTGAGCTGGAGCCGGGGCATTGCATGAAGTTAGTAGTGAAGTTACCGTTGGCATCCACTGCTACATACCTGTAGTTATTGCCATGAGAAATGATTGCATAACCATCGGTTACTGCATTACCTGAGCAATTCTTAAGCGATCCCTGCACTGTAATAATAGCATTTGAAGTACCGCCCGCCAGTGCAATAGGTGCAAGCGTAGTATTTTGCGTAAACGGTCCTACGTTTTGCGTATAGATTACGTTGTGGCACTGATCCAGTACCTGCATCACCAATTGTTGGTTAGAAGGAACGAGGCCGCTTACCTGTCCAAGCGAGTCGGTGAAACCGTAACTGGAGCTTGGGTATGCACTTGCGGTAAGTTTTACAAGGGCATGTACAAGCGGTTGTGAGCCTGTTGTAATTTTAAGCGAGAGGTTTACTCCCGGAAGGTTTACATCGTAGTTCCAGAAAGAAAAATGAGATACCTGTCCTGAGTAGCTGCTGCCGCTTTTAGTGGCGCTACCTTCTTCCTGCCAGATGCCTGAAGCTTCGTCGAGGTACCACATAGGGATGGTAGCTGGTGCGCTACCCAACATAGTAGAAGGAATAGGAGCGGTTAGGGTAGCCTTGCTACCGTTTTTTACCTGCAACTTCTGGCCACCTGCTGTCTCAAGTTCTACGGCAAGCATACCGTAAGAGGCAAGCGTTACGCGGCTGCCATTCTTGTCGTCGGCCATAAGGGAGCCGGGAATGGTTTGGCTGATATCATTTGTAGTAGGATCTATGTAAGCTGCATATACATTAATAGTACCTGTATAAGCTGCACCCGAGCCCTGTAAAACGATACCATTAGCAGGAAGGCTTATTTTGCTTCCGTTGGCAAGCGTTACATCGCCACCTGTTGTACCGTTAACAGAACCGGTAAGTGATTTCTTTACTAATTTGATACTTACGTTGTTTGTAGCTGCTGTGGCGCTAAAGCTTCTTAAAGCTTTGAAGTAGCCGGCTTTTTCAGCAGTTACTAATGAAGCATGTTTATCTAAAGGAGCATTGAGAATGCGGAAATAGCCTTTGGCATCGGTCGTAGCCGTTTTTATGCCTACTTTGATCAACACACCTGCGGCGGGATCATTGTTTTCGTTATAAACATTACCCTGGATGGTTGCCGTAACGGGTTCAGGGTTTACAATGTTTGGCTGAGGGTCGGGCGTGCCGGTGTGGCTAACGTCCCTTTTACAACCGGCAAGCGTTGCCAGGAAGAAGGCGAATACTAGCAGAATTCGATTCATGAGATGGTTTTTATACATGTACTGCTGTAAAGAAGCAAAGGTTGGGTAAAAAGGAAAATATTTTTCTCAGGACGCACTTAATAGCTATTGGCGGGCGACTGCGATTGCAATATGCATACCCATTATTTGGATACCAAGAGGGAAGGGATAGGTGGGGAAGACAGTTTATTGGCTGGACAGACAGGGTATTTTTAATGTTGTGTTTCCAACACCTTTCTAAATTAGAACTTATCTTGTAGCATGCTTCACACCTGTTTCACTCCCTTTCCCATCCTAACCACCGAAAGGATATTGTTGCGTAACATGCAATTGGCTGATGCTCCCGTATTGCAGCAACTCAGGTCTAACCCGGAAGTGATGGCTTTTATCAACAGGCCTCTCATAAAAACGCTGCAGGAAGCAGAGGCGTGGGTGCAGATGATAATAGATGCACATACAGAGAATAAAGGTATTACCTGGAGTATCTGCCTATCCTCAACGCCCGGAAATAAAATTGGTAACGTTGGGTTGTGGCGGATAGATAAGGAAAACCACCGGGGCGAACTGGGTTATATGCTGCTTCCTGAATACCAGCGTAAAGGTTTCATGACGGAAGCGCTGAAAGCTGTAGTGGATTATGGTTTCCGGGTCCTCGACCTACACACAATAGAAGCGCAAATTGATCCACGCAATGGCGCATCTGCCGCTATACTTGACAAGCTTGGCTTTGCAAGAGAAGCCTACTTCAGGGAAAATTATTTCCTTCACGGGCAGTTTGCTGACACGGCCGTGTATAGCCTGATAAATCCTTTCCATGCAAAAAACGTGGCTTCCCGGCCGGATGCGGAAGTGGCCGATTCGGCGCTCATCGCCCTGTAGGGGCGAAAGGTCGTTAGAAAATGCATTGTGACGCGGGCTATTTGCCCCATCGGGGCAAAACCTAAGACGGTAAGTTGAAACAATGTTTACCCGTTGTTCGAAGTGTTAGCTTTCGCGCACCTCGAAATAGGGATAAAACCAGGTCTGATGACCTGCTGCCGGTCTCTGCCGGAATGAAGAACATTATTACGCACGATTTCATGTTTTGCTCCTAACGGAGCAATGGATTCATTGGTTATGATTCGTTCTACCGGCCTGTTGCCCCGATGGGGCAAATGCTTAATTAGGATTTTCGAAATATTGTAGAGCTGGCATAAGTATTCGAGCGATACCATTCTCTCAGACCAGCTATATTGTTTACATGTAGAAATATTTCTGTTGTCTGAAGCTCATCGCCCTGTAGGGGCGAAAGGTCGGTAGAAAATACATTGTGGCGCGGGCTATTTGCCCCATCGGGGCAAGACCTAAGACGGTAAGTTGAAACAATGTTTACCCGTTGTTCGAAGAGTTACCCGTTGTTCGAAGTGTTAGCTTTCGCGCACCTCGAAATAGGTGAGAAAGCACGTCTGCTGGCCTTCGGTCGCCTCGGGTCTGGCCATAGCCGACCCCAATGGATGGAGAGGTGCGTACCCATTTTGCGGTAGCCATAGGCTACTTCAAATAATGGAAGACAATTATAACAGGTGAAGATTGCTAAGTATAAGAGGATGCATCGTTTAGAGCGAACGGGCATGTTTAAAATTAATCAAATTTGGCTTTAGTGCTGGAAATCCCGAGGTCGCCTTGGGAGCAGATCCCGGAGGTGCAGTTCGTTTCAGAATCAGGTCACTCTAACTTCAAGTGCGCTGGATTTCGCCAATGGACAGTTCTCGAATCCATAACAACAAAAGCTATCTGGCATTAGAAGTTTCTCTTTAATTGCATAGTTCAAAAGTTGCGCGGTGTTAGCGCTTTTGCTCTTTGAAAGCATATTCCTTCTATGATTATTAATGGTATTTACTGCAACGTAAAGTTTGCAAGCGATTTGTTTACTGCTCTCTCCCTCTAGCAAATGTTTAAGAATCTCAATTTCGCGTTTAGTAAAATGAATTGGGTGCAGGCTTTCTCTGGTATTGCATTTTGTAGCCAGATATCGCATAAACATCGGTTAAGGCTAGATAAAAATAGCGAAAAATAGCTATTGTTTCCAGCAATGTGCAAAAGTACTTTTGGTATAATTATTTAAAACCTAAAACTACTAGCATGAAAACTTCGAAAATCTTTTTAATCGGCATTATAGTTTCAATAATAGGCTGCGAATCCGAAGTAAACACACTTTACACCAGAAGGCCATAAATATTGAATCAGAAGAAGTAGATACGACAGCCTTTAAAGAATTTATTACCCATTCCTCCTTGATAGCTGATATTGATGCAGTTAAGCACAGCTCGACAAACAATTTGGAGGATTCGGTGTTTTATCTTAAAGTTGAAAACTTGTATTATTCAGTACAAAGTTTAATGACAGAGTTCCCTAATGCTGAAGCGAATATTGACGCACTCATCGAAGGCAATAGAGAAAATCCAACTGGTAAATGCTGCGAATTAACTGCCAATTTTACGGTAGACTGGAGCTGCTGTAGCTTTTGGGAAACTGTGAAGGTTGTGGTATTAGCTTTTTTGAATTGCAGTCACCCTCAATTTCCTACTCCTGAAGACATACATGATTTTTACTGTTGTTACCAAGAAATAATTTGTCAAACCTGCTAAAAGTAAAATATGAAAAGAAAGAAGGTCATCCTTACATTGCTGGTCAGTCTGCTTATCCTGATAATTATCTTGTTTGTATATCAATACCAAAAAGCCCAAGATACCGGCAGGCTAACTCCATCAGAATATCGAGAAAAATATAAATAAAGTAACCCGTTGTTCGAGGTGTTAGCTTCAGCGCACCTCGAACAACGGGATAAATCAGGTCTCCTGACCTGTTGACGGGTCTCCTGCAATGAGGAGCATTATTACATACGATATCATGTTTTGCTCCTTACGGAGCAATGGAATCATTGGTTATGATTCGTTCTACCGGCCTGTTGCCCGATGAGGCAAATGCTTAATCATGATTTTCGAAATATTGTAGAGCTGGCATAAGTATTCGAGCGATACCATTGTCTCAGACCGGCTATATTGTTTACATGTAGAAATATTTCTGTTGGCTGAAGCTCATCGCCCTGTAGGGGCGAAAGGTCGGTAGAAAATACAATTGTGGCGCGGGCTAATTGCCCCATCGGGGCAAAGCAAAAAACGAGGTGCCCTTAGGCGGACAATAAAACAAACATTGCTACAAGGATAACTGCAGCCGCCAAGGTAATAGCAACGCCAACAGGGTATTTTTTTCCTGATCTGCCGTGCAACCAATGTATCCAGATGGTGCTGCAAATAAGCATTGCAATAATTAAATCAACGGCAATTTCAGGCAGCCGAAGAGAGCGGTTGACTGCAATCAAAGCGATTGCAAGTAAAGCAATGGCGCCGGCAATCCTAATTTGTGTATTGATATGTTTAACCATGGCTTTGATGATGTAGTGAAATACTACTTTTCAATACATGGTTATAAAGGTCAATACTTCTTTTAAGGGGAATAATGACAAATGTCATTCTTCATGAGCGCCGTTGTTCGAAGTGTTAGCTTTCGCGCACCTCGAAAAAGGAATAAAGCATCTCCGACCTGTTGACCGGTCTCTGTGGGAATGAAGATCATTATTACATACGATTTCATGTTTTGCTCCTAACGGAGCAATGGATTCATTGGTTATGATTCGTTCTACCGGCCTGTTGCCCCGATGGGGCAATGCTTAATTAGGATTTTCGAAATATTGTAGAGCTGGCATAAGGATTCAGAACGATACTATTCTCCAGACCAGCTATTTAGTTACATAGAAATATTTCTGTTGGCTAGAGCTCATCGCCCTGTAGGGGTGAAAGGTCGGTAGAAAATACATTGTGGCGCGGGCTATTTGCCCCATCGGGGCAAAGCCTAAGACGGTAAGTTGAAACAATGTTTACCCGTTGTTCGAGGTGTTAGCTTTAGCACACCTCCAATGGATAAAGCAGGTCTCCTGACCTGCTGCCGGTCCCTGCGGGAATGAAGAGTATTATTACAGACGATTTCATGTTTTGCTCCTAACGGAGCAATGGATTCATTGGTTATGATTCGTTCTACCGACCTGTTGCCCCGATGGGGCAATGCTTAACCTCGTTATTCGAAGTGTTAGCTTCAGCGCACCTCGAAATAGGGATAAAGGGTCTCCTGGCCTTTTGGCCCTTCGTAAAAAACTCATCGCACCAACCTTAAATACTTCGCTGTCTTGCTTGCTTCAACCTTCTCCACTTCACCAGGCGTTCCTGTAGCTACTATCTTTCCTCCTTCTTCGCCTGCACCGGGGCCCATATCAATCACCCAATCGCTTGCTGCTATTACCTGCATGTCGTGTTCCACTACTATCACGGTATTGCCCGCATCTACCAGGCGGTTGAGTTGCACCAGCAGCTTTTCTACGTCTGATGGGTGTAGGCCGGTAGTAGGTTCATCCAGAATATATAAGGTGTTTCCTCTTCCAGGTCGCTGCAGTTCTGTTGCCAGCTTTATGCGCTGCGCTTCTCCGCCTGACAACTCCGTAGCCGGCTGACCTAACCTAATATACCCCAGGCCCACCTCATGCAGCACATCCAACGCCCTGCTGATCGCCTGTTCTGCCTGGAAAAAAGCGCGGGCTTCGTCCACCGTCATCTTCAGTACCTCAGCAATATTTTTATCGTTGTATTTTACTTCCAGCGTTTTTGCATTGTAACGAGTTCCGGAACAAACGGGGCAAGGTGCATACACGCTTGGCAGGAACAACAGTTCAACCATTACAAAGCCTTCGCCTTCGCAGTTTTCGCAACGGCCCTTGCCAACATTGAATGAAAAACGTCCGGCATCGTATTTCCTTGTTTTGGCCAGCGGTGTTGCGGCAAATAGTTTCCTAACATGGTCAAAGAGGCCGGTGTAGGTGGCGAGATTGCTCCTTGGTGTACGGCCTATTGGTTTTTGATCTACAGTTACCAACCGTTTTACCAGCTCGATGCCGGCTTCTATCCTCCCTTCTGTTCTTTGCTGACCAGTATCCGTTTCAAGCTGCCCTTCTGTTTCTTCCTGTTCTACGGGTAGCTCGTGCCCGAGATGTTCGGCAACCAGTTCTACTAATGCCTGGCTTACCAGTGTTGACTTACCGGACCCAGATACACCCGTTACCGAAGTGAGCACTCCTAGTGGAAAAGCCGCAGATAATTTATGTAGGTTGTTGCGGCTGATGTTGGAAAGCTTCAACCAGCTTTGCGGTTTGCGGTTAGTATGTTGCACCCTGCGTTCATGAAATACATGCTCTGCCGTTTTTGAACCGGCCACCTCTTTCAATTGGTCCAACGGTCCGCTGTAAAGTATTTCACCGCCGTACTGTCCTGCGGCAGGGCCCACATCCACTATCCAGTCTGCGCTTTTGATAACGTCAATTTCATGCTCCACGACAAAAAGCGAGTTACCTGCATTCTTCAACTTGTTAAGAGCGCGCAGTAAAGCTTCCGTATCGGATGGGTGCAACCCCGCGGAAGGTTCGTCCAAAACGTAAACAACGCCAAAGAGGTTGCTGCGCACCTGTGTGGCAAGCCTTAGTCTTTGCAACTCGCCCGGCGAAAGCGTGGGTGTGCTGCGTTCGGGGGTAAGATACCCTAGCCCCAAGTCTATAAGAATATGCAAGCGGGATACAAGATCTTCTGCAATGCGCTGAGCCACCATGGCTTTCTCCTTATGCTCTTCTTTCTCCATCCGTTTAAGGGCACTAGCCTTGCCCTCAGCACAGGGAGCAAAAAGGGATAGCATCTTTCTAAACGGGAGGCGCGAAAGCTCCGTAATGTCCATCCCATCAAAGTTGACAGAAAGAGCGGCCGGGTTCAGCCTTTTCCCGTTGCAGGTGGGGCAGGGGCTTGCCGTCATAAACCGGCTTACCCGCTTTTTCATCAGCGCACTTTGCGTATTCGAGAAAGTATGGAATACATAACGCCGGGCGCCGGTAAACGTACCCATATAGCTAGGGTCCATCTTGTTTTTGATGGCCTTCTTAACCTCTGCCACGGTAAAGTTCGTAAACACAGGAACGGTAGGCGTTTCTTCTGTAAATAACAACCAATCGCGTTGCTTTTTGGGTATGTCCCTCCAAGGCATATCAATATTGTAACCCATGGTGGTAACAATATCCCGCAGGTTTTGTCCCTGCCAGGCGCCGGGCCATGCTGCAATAGCGCCCTGCCGGATGCTGAGCGATTCATCAGGAACCATAGAAGCCTCTGTTACTTCAAATACTTTTCCCAGTCCATGGCATTGCTTGCAGGCCCCTTCCGGCGTGTTAGGAGAGAAGCCTTCGGCGTAAATGATAGATTGCCCTTTAGGATAATTGCCTGCCCGCGAATACAGCATGCGCAAGAGGTTGGAAATGGTGGTCACGGAACCTACCGACGAGCGGGTAGAAGCCCCACCTCTTTGTTGCTGCAGGGCTACGGCTGGCGGTAGTCCCTCCACTTCGTCCACATCCGGAAACGGCATTTGGTGAAACAGCCTTCTCGCATAGGGCGACACCGATTCAAGGTACCGTCGCTGCGCCTCGGCGTAGAGCGTTCCAAAAGCAAGCGATGATTTACCCGACCCGGATACACCGGTAAAAACAACCAGTGCGTTGCGGGGTATTTTGAGGCTGATATCCTTAAGATTATGTTCCCGTGCGCCCTTTACATGTACAAAGCCATCAGTGAGGTGATTGTTTTCCTGCATCATTTACCAGGGTTGCAAATCGTATGCCCTTAACAACCAATAGGATGGCCACGGGTGGGAGCTATATGACCTATGGAACATGCCAGCAAATGTCAATCTGGCACTACCGTTTCGGCCATTACTGGTAAAAATTCACATCTAAGAAATGGGCACACACTCCGTAGTGAAAGCGTAGTAAAAGGTACTGAAAGCGTACTGAAAACGTTGCGATAGCATCAACATTGCATACTACTTCTTAACGTTTCACGAAAACAGATGCCTTATACAAGTTATGGCATTGCTGAAGGATTGTAAGTTTGTTTAATCAATGGGTCTTTACTTTGTAGTCAACTAATGAATATTGTAATCATATCAGGAAGCCCCAGGGAGAAGAGCATTACCCGTCGTGTTGCCATTTACCTTGAGCGACTTTTTAGGGAGAAGACAAAACATGATATCCACTTCATTGATGTGAGCAAGTGGAACCTCCCTTTGCTGCAAAACGTGTTTAAGTCGGTAGAAACCACGCCGGAACAATTTAAACCTTTGGCTGAGAAGATGTTTGACGCTGATGCCTTTGTGCTTGTAACTCCGGAGTATAACGGCAGCTATTCGCCAGCTATGCAAAACCTGCTTGACCATTTTCCCAAACAGATGCACAAGGCATTCGGTATTGTTACTGCAAGCACAGGCGCCATGGGTGGCATGCGGGCCAGCCAGCAGTTGCTCCTGCTGGTTTGTGCCCTTTTTGGCGTGCCCTGCCCAAACATGCTCATCGTTGGGGGTGTTGATAAACGCTTCTCAGAAGATGGTGAATTGCTGGATGAAGGATTTAGTAACAGCATCCATACCTTCCTCAACGAGTTTTTATGGTTGGCAGAAACATTGGCAAGAGATAAGTAATCTAATCCATCGTTCCCGGTACGAAAGCCTTGGCTGATTGTAACGGGCAAGTGTTGGAGGGTTACGTGGGCCGGCTTTGGCGCTACTGCACTGTTTCCCCGATATTTGCGCCATGTTTTCCAAAGAGATAGGTCTCAAGGCGCTCAGGTTGATGGCGACTGCAAGGGCGATGGCCGAGCTTTATGACAATAACCGGCAGATTTGCAAATACGTTCATTCCACCTCCCGCGGCCATGAAGCTATCCAAATTGCCACCGGGCTTCAGTTACTACCCTGCGATTATGTAAGCCCATATTACCGTGACGATAGTATCCTGCTATCCATAGGATTTCAGCCTTACGAGCTAATGTTGCAACTGCTTGCAAAAGCTGATGATTATTTCAGTGGCGGGCGCAGTTATTACTGCCACCCCAGCAGCCGTCTTGCAGACAAGCCCGGCATTATTCACCAGAGCAGTGCCACCGGCATGCAGGGCATACCCACCACCGGCATTGCACAGGGCTTGCAATACCTTGAACAACACCTGCCCAATCGATTGAAGAAAGGGCCTGATGGTGAACTACCTGTGGTGGTTTGTTCTTTTGGAGATAACAGCATTACCGAAGGTGAGGTGGCAGAAGCTTTCCAGTTTGCGGCATTAAAACAGTTGCCCGTTATTTACCTGGTACAGGACAACAATTGGGGCATAAGCGTAAGCGCTGAAGAAGCACGCAGCATGAATGCCTATGAATATGCGGCAGGCTTTAAGGGCCTCAATCGCATGCAGGTTGACGGCAGCCATTTTCAGCAGTCGTACGAAGCTATGGCGCAGGCCTTTGGCTTTGTGAGGAAGGAACGCAAACCAATGCTAATACATGCCACGGCTCCTTTGCTCGGTCACCATACAAGCGGTGTGCGGAAAGAATTTTATCGCACCAAAGAAGACCTTGCCAAGCATGCAGTCAGCGATCCCTGGCCCAAACTCTGCGAATACCTCATTGCACGTGGTCTGGATGCGGCCACCATTTATGCTATAGAACAACAGGTAGCCATAGAAGTGAAAGATGCCTTCGATAAGGCGGTTCAGGCTGCCGAACCAATGGGTGATACTGTTCAGCAGCATGTGTTTGCCCCTACGCCCGTGGTGGGGGAAAAAGGAAACCGGTCGCCTGCAGGCGCTGAAAAGACCATCATGGTAGATGCAGCCCTGCATGCCATAGAAGAACTAATGCAGGAAGATGAGGCCTGTGTCCTTTACGGGCAGGATGTAGGCAGGAGGCTGGGCGGCGTGTTTAGAGAAGCAGCTACACTGGCTGAAAAGTTCGGGGATCATCGTGTTTTCAATACAGCTATACAGGAAGCATATATCATTGGTTCTACCATCGGCATGTCGGCTGTCGGCCTCAAGCCTATTGTGGAAGTGCAGTTTGCCGATTACATCTACCCCGGCCTTAACCAACTGGTGACGGAGATATCCAAAAGCTGTTACCTGTCGGCTGGTAAGTTCCCTGTTTCCATGATACTTCGTGTGCCTACCGGTGCTTACGGAGGCGGAGGTCCCTACCACAGCGGTAGTGTGGAAAGTACCCTGCTTACCATCAAGGGTATAAAAGTTTGTTATCCATCCAACGCCGCAGATATGAAAGGGCTGTTAAAGGCAGCCTATTACGATCCCAACCCCGTAGTGATGCTGGAACATAAGGGACTTTACTGGAGTAAGGTGCCCGGTACGGACGATGCGAAGACAGCCGAACCGGGCCGGGATTATGTTTTGCCTTTAGGTAAAGGAAATGTGGTCCTCAGGGCCAGTGAAGAACATATAAAATATGGTGAGTCTGTTGCAATTATCACCTACGGCATGGGCGTGTACTGGGCAAAAGCCGCCGCCAAACATTTTGAAGGCCGGGTTGAGATAATAGACCTGCGAACGCTTTACCCGCTCGACGAAGAACTGATATTTGCAGCGGTGCGCCGGCATAGTAAGTGCATCGTAGTAAGTGAGGAGCAAAAGAATAATTCTTTTGCCGAAGCGCTCGCTTACCGTATTACCTACAATTGTTATCAACATCTTGATGGCAGGGTAGAAGTAGTTGGTGCGTTGGATTTACCGGCTGTTCCTATTAACCTTGCTTTGGAAGCAGCCATGCTACCGACTGCCGAAAAGGTAGCAGCGTCCATTGAGAAGGTGCTGTCTTTCTAAGCTATCAGTTTAAAATGATTTACTTTACTCTCAGAAACACCTCCTGAGTTTTGAGAGAAGCGTTATTCATTAAAAAAAATAAGGAAAGGTGGGAGCAACTCGGTTCCTCCAAACAAGCATCAGCCGATGACCTCGCAGATGAATTCATTCAATTGGTTGACGACTTAGGTTATGCAAAGACCTTTTATCCGCACAGTAAAATCACGCGTTTCCTTAATGCGCAGGCCGCGCGCAGGTATTTGGCGATTTACAAAAACAGGAAAGAAGACCGGAATAAGCTTGCTAATTTCTTTACGCATAAAGTACCGCTTACGATCGCACGGCACCATGGCGTGCTGTTGTTCTGCTTCATTGTGTTTGTTGCCTTCTTTTCACTGGGATTTGTATCTGCCTCGCGCGACGTCTATTTCGTGAGGGAGATGTTGGGCGATGATTACGTGGCTACCACCGAAGCAAATATTGCGGCCGGTAACCCTTTCGGTATTTATCAGCAAGGCAACAGCTTCTTTATGTTCCTTGGCATACTCATCAATAATGCCAGTGTGGCTTTCCGCTTTTTTGCCGAAGGTGTTTTCTTTGGCATTTTCACTATCAAAGACCTCGCTGGCGAGGCTTTAAGAATCGGTGCTTTTGAACAAATGTTCTTTTCAAAAGGCCTGGGACAGATGTCGGTGCTAACTGTTTTTATTCATGGAACACTTGAACTTGCCGCCATCATAGTAGCAGCGGCCTCTGGGGTGGTGCTAGGCAAAGGATGGCTGTTTCCCGGTACCCATACCCGGTTGTATGCACTGAAGCAAGCTGCTAAAGATGGCGTAACCATCATCACGGCCATTGTACCAGTGCTGGTGATGGCGGCGTTCTTTGAAGGCTTTGTGACCCGCCATTATAAGATGCCTGCGGTATTCAGCCTCTTAATTCTTGCTTTGTCGCTAGCCTTTATCGTTGGCTATTTCGTTGTATGGCCACTAAAACTTAAGAAGCGGGCAAAGCAAAAGGGAGGGATTGCAGATGTTTAGGCTTCTGCTGTTGATCATTGCCCTGTTTGCGGCGCAGATATCGCTTGCGCAGGAAGCGGCAACGGACACGATGGACAAAGCATCGGATAAGCACGACACGCTGGCCCGGTTCAACCACTTGTCTTCACCTCTCGACAAGCAGTTGACGCGTTTGGGTACAGATACTGCCTGGAACAGGCAAAGGGAAATAACTACAAATTGGTACCAGGCTAAGCAGCCAGGGAAGAAGAAAGAAAAGAGTGGCTGGCAGGGCTTTTCAAATATTAACATGGAGGTTGTAAGAACCATTGCATGGGTTGTGGTAGTTATCGCTTTCCTTGTAATGTTGATAGTATTCCTAAGGCATAGCAGTTTCAACCTGTTTAGTACAAGAGGAAAGGTAATTGGCGGCAGTTCCGTGACCGGTGCAGTACAGGAACGACTAATAGACGGAGACCTTGTTAGGCAGGTTGCAGATGCAGAAGCGAGTGGCAATTACCGGCTTGCCATACGTTACCAGTTCCTCAACCTGCTGAAGCTGGCGTCCGCAAGTAACATCATTCACTACGAGAAAGAGAAAACAAATTGTCAATACCTCTACGAAATGGAAAGTGCCGGGTTGGCAGAAGCATTCAGGAAGGTGAGTTATTATTATGAATTTGTCTGGTATGGTGAGGCTTCTGTTACCGCTGATGAAT
The DNA here is from genome assembly GCA_023433265.1 of Bacteroidota bacterium. Lineage (GTDB taxonomy): Bacteria > Bacteroidota > Bacteroidia > Chitinophagales > Chitinophagaceae > JAEZDR01. The sequence continues at coordinate 17,296 of JAEZDR010000010.1, forward strand.
ATGCGCGCATTAAAACGGTAAACAGGCAACTGGAAAACAGCATCAACAACAATAATTGAAAACCTGGTTATACATAGCAATAGGGGTGTTATTACTATCTGTAGTACTGCTTGCCACCTGCAAGCGGCAGCCACCGACGGAAATTGATAAGCGTATAACCCTGCACAAGGATTTTCAAACCCCTTACGGTACATCAGCTATGTACCAGATGCTGGCCCGTTACTTCCCGTCATCCGATATTAAATTACAGCGTTCCGACCTGTATTATGATTCAACAACGCATGCAGCCGGTGGTAAACAATTGATGTTTATCATAGGCCGCCGTTTTCATCCTACAATACACCAACTGAACGCACTAACCGAATTTGTTGAAGAAGGCAACATCCTGTTTGTATCGGCTGCTTCCTATAGCAGGGATGCACTGGATTTACTGGAGGTAGAACATGAAAAAGGCAGCAGCCTTGAGATGATGGATATGGGTTACCCTTTCGACTCTGTGCATGTTGCGCTGAACGAGTACCTGGCAAAAGATGCTTCGTTTTTTAACCCCGGCAATAGTTTCCCTGCTTATTTCATGCCCATGCAGCAAAGCGGTTTTACATCGCTGGGGAGCACCGGTAATGGGTTGGTAAACTTTGGACGTATAGAAATGGGAGAAGGTTTGTTTTATGCGCACACAGATCCTTTCCTTTTCGCAAACTACTTTCTGTTATACAAGCAAAACCACCGTTACCTTGACCATATAATGGCTGCAATGCCTAAAGCCATCCATACAGTTTACTGGGACGATTACCTGCGGTACAACAGCGGCGGGCAAGGCGAGAAATCACCGCTGCGTTTTCTTTTTTCCATTGCTGCATTCAAAGCTGCATTTATTCTTGCGTTGGTGTTGTTAGCGCTCTATGTGCTTTTGAATGCTAAACGAATGCGTCCGCCCATCCCGGTTTATGAAAGGCCCCGCAATGAAAGCCTCGACTTTGTGAAAACGATAGGCCGCCTATATTTTCAGCAAGGCGACCACAGCGATCTTGGCAGAAAGATGGTGCATCACCTCTATGATCATATCCGCAGCAGGTACCAGCTTTCAACTGCACAGGCCGATGATGCATTTGTTGAGAAGCTTTCCCTAAAAAGCGGATACGATCTGCAGAAAGTACAACAGTTGATCAGTACGGCAGTAAACCTGCAAAAGGAACAGCATTTATCAGAAGAACAATTAGGCCAGGTCTACTTCATTTTTAAACGATTTTATAAACATCATTCATAATGGAAGAAGATTTCAACCTTGAACAGCGCACCAACCTGCAGGTTCTTGAACAAGCCGTATCGGGCATCACCAACGAAATAAGAAAAGTAATTGTTGGGCAGGATGAGATGATCCGCCTCATTGTTGCAGCCATTCTTGCAGACGGGCATGTGCTGATAGAAGGCGCCCCCGGCCTTGCTAAAACACTCACAGCAAGGTTGGTTGCAAAAAGCATTGCTGTCAATTTTTCGCGCATACAATTCACGCCTGACCTGATGCCATCTGATGTATTAGGTACTTCTGTTTTTAACCCGAATAACCTTTCGTTCGAGTTTAGAAAAGGCCCTGTGTTCAGCAATATTGTTTTGATAGACGAAATAAACCGCGCACCCGCAAAAACCCAAGCGGCGCTATTTGAGTTGATGGAAGAGCGCCAGGTTACCATGGACGGTAAAGCCTATGTAATGGATAAACCTTTCATGGTAGTTGCCACGCAAAATCCTATAGAGTACGAGGGCACTTACCGATTGCCGGAAGCACAACTTGACAGGTTCCTGTTTAAAATTAATGTTCCCTATCCCACAGAGGAACAGGAGGTGCAAATACTGCATCAGTTTAACTCGCTTGGCAATAGTGATGTATTCGCAGTTATCGCGCCTGTGCTGCAAAAAGAGAATTTATTAGCTGCTCGTAACCTGGTGAAGCAGGTAATATGCGAGGAGAAACTGGTACAGTTTATCGCACGCATCATTGTGTCGACCCGCAACCATAAATCGCTTTTCCTTGGGGCTTCACCGCGCGCCTCACTCGCACTCATGAATGCCTCCAAAGCCATTGCTTCGATAGCAGGGAGGGATTTTGTAACGCCGGACGATATCGTGTATGCTGCCATCCCCGTGCTTAGCCACCGCGTGTTGTTGACGCCGGAAAAAGAGATGGAAGGCTCGACGGCGCAGGACGTAATCAGGCAGATAGTACAAAGCCAGGAAATACCCCGTTAGTGAACAAACTTGTGGCACTATACCGTTCATTTTACCTGCACAACAAGGCCTATGTGTATGGCTTTGTACTCGTGGTATTGTATATACTGTCCTATTATTGGGAGCCGTTAATAACGATAACACACTTCCTTGTAGCAGTGTTGGTTTTCTTCATCCTGGCCGATGCATTCGTTTTATACAACCGTGGCATGCAGGTAAGTGCTTACCGCAGCACCCTATCGCGTTGGGGCAATGGGGATGAGAACCCTGTGCAATTGTACATTACTAACAACAGCAGGTCTGCCCTACATATTACTGTGTTGGACCAGGTACCGGTTCAGTTCCAGTATAGAAAATTCAAGCTGAAGAAGACGGCTGCCGCGGGAGAAGAAGCGGTTATTTCTTACCAGTTGAGGCCTGTAGAAAGAGGCCTGTATCATTTTGGTGATATGATCCTTTTACTAAAGTCGCCACTCAGCCTTGTGGTACGGCGCCAACAGGTTGAGTGCCCCATAACGGTGAAAGTGTACCCGTCCTATGCACAAATGCGCCGCCACAGCCTAGAGGCCACTGCTACCAGTATACAGGGAGGCAGCAGGCGGCTGCGTAAAACTGGCAATAGCCTGGAGTTTGAGCAGATAAAAGAATATGTTTCCGGCGATGATATCCGCACCCTCAACTGGAAAGCGTCTGCACGTAAAGCAAGCTTTATGGTGAACACCTTTGCCGATGAGCGCAGCCAGCAGATCTACTGCCTCATTGACAAAAGCCGCCATATGAAGATGCCTTTTGGTCAAATGGCCTTGCTGGATTACGCCATCAATGCTACGTTGGTGTTGCTGAACATTGTTTTACATAAGCACGACAAGGCCGGCCTCATAACCTTCGGCAACCAAATAGATGATTTTATTGTTGCAGACAGGAAGGCCGGACAAATGCCGCTGATCCTGGAAAAGTTATACCAGCAAGCTACAGACTATACCGATGCCGATTACGAAAGCCTGTACCGTACCGTAAGGCATCGCATAAAGCAGCGCAGCCTTTTGTTGCTGTTTACCAACTTCGAAACCAAGGCGGGCCTCAGCCGGCAGCTTCCCTATTTAAAAGCGCTTGCAGCACACCACCTGCTTTGCGTTATATTTTTTGAGAACACCGAGCTGAAGCAACTGGCAGAAGACGATGCAGTTACAACAGAGGATATCTACGTGAATACCATCGCCGAAAAAATGTTGTTCGAAAAGCGGGAAATGGTAAAGACCCTGCAACAATCGGGTATTGTTACCCTGCTTACCACTCCCGCAGAACTTACCGCAAATGCCATTAACCGTTACCTGGAAATCAAGCAGCGTAATATGATTTAGGCAAGTCCCACAATGGTGTAAGCGTGGCTGCGGAGGGCAGGGGCGGGTCCCGGAGCCTAAAAATGCTTATCTTTGGAACCAGACAAAGGAACAGATGGCTTTCTTATTAACTAATCTTGATTTCCTGGATCACCCCACCGGATATTGATAGCCGCAGCAATTGCGGCAGGTTCCTGCTTACACAATATTCTCATCTATATTTAAACTATTGACCTATGGTTACTGAAACTATTTCCTCCAAGGCGAAATATTACCTGGACCTGGAAGACAGGTATGGCGCCCATAATTATCATCCACTGCCTGTAGTGCTGGAACGCGGTGAAGGTGTATTTCTCTGGGACGTGGAAGGCAAGCGGTATTATGATTTCCTGAGCGGTTATTCTGCTGTAAACCAGGGGCATTGTCACCCACGCATCGTTAACCGCCTCATAGAGCAGGCAGGTAAGCTAACCCTTACCTCACGTGCTTTTCATAGCAACCTGTTAGGCGAGTATGCAAAGTACATCACGGAATATTTTGGCTACGACAAAGTGCTGCCTATGAACACCGGCGTTGAAGGCGGCGAAACGGCTGTGAAGCTTGCCCGTCGTTGGGCTTATAGCAAGAAAGGGGTGGCTGAGAACAAGGCTAAAGTCATCTTTGCGGAAGGTAACTTCTGGGGAAGGACGTTAGCGGCAATTTCTTCCTCCACCGATCCCTCCAGCTACCGTGGCTTTGGTCCCTTCATGCCTGGCTTTAACCTCGTTCCTTATAACAACCTGGAAGCGCTTGAAACAGCATTGAAAGATCCAGAAGTGGCCGCGTTCATGGTTGAGCCTATACAGGGCGAGGCTGGTGTAGTGGTTCCGGATGCGGGCTACCTGAAGGGTGTAAGGCAGTTGTGCGACAAGTACAACGTACTTTTTATTGCAGACGAAATTCAAACAGGGCTCGCCCGTACGGGTAAGATGTTGGCCTGCGACCACGAAGAAGTGCGCCCCGATATCCTGATTCTCGGAAAAGCCTTAAGTGGTGGTGTATTGCCGGTATCGGCAGTACTTGCCGATGATGATGTGATGATGAACATCAAACCGGGTGAGCATGGGTCTACCTATGGCGGCAACCCGTTAGCCTGTGCTGTGGCTATGGAAGCGTTGCAGGTGTTGAAAGACGAGAAAATGGCTGAGCAAGCAGAAACCATGGGCAAACTTCTCCGCAAACAGTTACGAAACCTGAACTCACCACTCATCAGCCTGGTACGAGGTAAAGGGTTGTTGAATGCTATTGTTATCAATCATCCCAACAAGGAGGCTGCCTGGGATCTTTGCCTCATCATGAAAGACAAAGGGTTGCTGGCAAAGCCGACGCACGGCGATAAAATACGCTTTGCCCCACCGCTGGTAATTACGGAGGTGCAGGTGATGGAATGCGTTTCCATCATTGCTCACAGCCTGCAGGATCTTCAGCAGCGGCTATAAGCAGCAATGGCAGAGTTTTTGATTAATTTTGCGCGGATTGAACCCATAATTATGAAAAAAACTCTGCTATTCTTTTTCCTTGTTACTGCGTTAGTTACGCTTTCTTCTTCTGCTTTTTCCCAAAATATGAGTAGCTCTTACCGCACTTCTGTGGGTGCAAAAGGTTACTTCGGCAACGGCTCCATTGCCGGCATCAACATAAAACACTTTTTGAAAGGAAGTAGCGCTCTTGAAGGCTCGCTCCTGTTCAGAAATGGTTTTGTAGGGTTTGAAGGTGTGTACGAATGGCATGGCGACATTTCGGGCGCAGATGGTTTGAAATGGTATGTAGGCCCTGGTGCATGGCTTGGATTTTACAATAACAGGGGTGGTGGCAACAGCAGTGCGATGTTTGCACTGAAAGGTGCTGTAGGCCTTGACTATAAATTTTCGGGTGCGCCCATTAATGTGGCTTTCGATCTTAACCCAACGTTCAGCTTAACGCCTGTAACCGATTTCGACTTCTTCGCCGGCTTTGCTTTCAGGTTTGCATTCTAAAACACAGCCCCGGCATACTGCGGTTTGGATATATTTGCTTCCTAAACCATCAATATGACTATACCTACGCTGGCCGAAATGAAGATGAACGGACAAAGTCCTGACATTTTGTTTTGGGTGGGTTGTGCAGGAAGCTTCGATCAGCGGGCGCAAAAGATTACCAAGGCATTTGCTACGATACTAACAAAACTGGAGATCAACTTTGCCATCCTGGGCAAGGAAGAGGCGTGCACGGGCGACCCTGCGAGGCGGGCCGGCAATGAGTTTCTTTTTCAGATGATGGCTTATAACAACATTCAGTTGTTAAACGGTTACGAAGTAAAAAAAATCGTAACGACGTGCCCTCACTGCTACAATATTTTCAAGAACGAGTATCCTGAACTGGGAGGCACCTACGAGGTAATACACCACACCACCTTCCTGCAGCAATTGATAGATGAAGGAAAGATCAAAATCAGCGATGACAATAGCTTCAATGGCAAAAAGATCACCTATCATGATAGCTGTTACCTCGGCAGGAGCAACAATATATTTGAAGCGCCGCGCAGGGTGCTGGAAGCATTAAATGCCGAGTTAGTAGAAATGAAACGCTGCCGTAAAAACGGGCTGTGTTGTGGTGCCGGCGGTGCGCAGATGTTTAAGGAAGATGAACCGGGCGACAAGCGTATCAATATCGAACGCAGCGAGGAAGCTATCGGTACGGGCGCAAATATTATTGCGTCTGCCTGTCCGTTCTGTAACACGATGCTTACCGATGGTGTAAAGAATAAGGAGAAAGAAGAGGAGGTGAAGGTGATGGATGTGGCAGAGCTAATAGCTGCCTGCCTGTAGTTTAAAGGGTTGTTATTAAAGACGAAAATTAATAAAAAGGGCTGCCGAAGCAGCCCTGTTTTTTTCTCAGTGTAGGGATTAATAATTAAGACTTTTTGTGTGCCATGATTTTTCCCACAAACACATCAGCATAGTTTTCAAGCGCTTTCTTGGCTGCGGCCATGTATTGTTCTTTGGTTGTTTCTACTACCACAGGCGTAGCATTAAAAGTTTTAGTCATGATAGAAAACTTATTGCCCTTTAATACTTCCTTCGATGCATCCTGGCTCACCTTCTTTGCAAAAGGTAAACCCGATGAAACATCTTTCACCAGCCAGAAGTTATCTACCTGGTACTTTTCGTTGTAAAAATGCGAGAAACAGTTGGACGCAGCTACTTTCAAGTTGGCACCTGCTGATGCATCAAACTTAAAGTTTTTCGACTTGGTTATCCTGGCTACTCCGTCAGCGCCATACTTAGTACCCTCGCCTGTCCTCACTTCCGCATCAAGAAGAATGTCGGCAAAGTCAACAATTACATGCATGAATACTAACGGCGCGCCTACATCTTTCGAAAAGTTAGCAGCTCTCTTGGCTTTGCCGAAAGCAAATCCCATATTCAAAGCTGCTGTTCCAAAGGGATTGTAGGTATGCAGCATGTTACCGTTCTTAGCATTTACAGCATGGTAGATCTGTCCGCGCTTTTGCATTTCCTCTAGCTCTTTTTCATCCACCTCAGCCTTATCAGCAGTGTAAAACTCTGCCCCGGCAATCGCATTCCAATCTACCGGCCGAATGCCTGATGCTTTCAGCTTTCCTGACAGGTAATCGTAAAAGCCGTCAGCAAGCTGGCTATAATCCTGTGGCGTTAACTCGCCGTCAGTTATTTCCAGGTAGGCGGTAAGTCGTCCTGCCACAGAACCTCCGAGCGATTTCCTTTGACCAAAGGCGCCACGCTCATTCTCCATCATATCGCGCGTGGTGGCTTGTTTAAAGTAAACGCGTGCCTGTGCTATGGCCAGTTTGTCTAGTTTGGGAACGATGGTTTTTTTGCCCATCGCCCCACCGCCGTCGTACCGGATGTACTCTTCTGCTGCCTTTGCATCAATTTGCGCCTGCAGGCAGCAGTTAAGCGCTGTTGTACTAATGATTAATAGGATGAGGTACTTCATTGTTTAACTTATTTAGATATGTCAAACTCACCGTTTGTAACAGCTTTAGACTGCTGCGCATTATTGTAGCCCGTAAAGTTGAAAGTACCTTTTACATTAGAAGCTGAGTAGGATGTAACTGTAATGGTTCCGCTACCCATTATGCCATTGGCTGAGTATTGGTCATTAGTATTTGCACTTGGTCCATAGGTGCCCATATGCATATTACCGCCACCAATTGTGAATGTGCCCGGAGCAGTAAAGTTTTGAACGGTAATGGACATCATACCACCAGAAGCAAAGGCTCCTGAAATCATAAGTATGCCGCTGTTAACTGCAAAAGTTGGATTTGTAGTGGACCTTACTTGTCCATCTATGGTAGCTTTAAATACACCACCACTGCCGCCGCTTGGGTTATCACTGTCTTTCTTACAACTTACACCAGCAATTGCTAAAGCAATAAATAAAATTCCAAAATACTTTCTCATGATAGTTTGATTTTGATGCTAAAGTAGCGTGAGCCAACATGTGGTTGCATACCCAGAAATACGTATTTTTTAAGGTTACCTTATCCCTGCAACAAACATTTATCATTTTACCCGCGCACCTAAATGGAGTATGTTTGTACACCATTAAAAAACAAGGTTCACAAATGCAACTGATAGAATGTGTTCCCAACTTTAGCGAAGGCCGCGACCTCTCCATTATCAAGCAAATAACAGATCAGATAGAATCAGTAGAAGGTGTAAGACTGTTGAATGTGGACCCCGGCAAGGCCACCAACCGCACTGTTGTAACTTTTGTAGGCGCACCCGCTGCTGTTGTGGAAGCTGCATTCCTGGCTATCAAAAAAGCCGGCGAACTAATTGATATGACCACCCATAAGGGCGAACACCCGAGAATGGGTGCAACCGATGTGTGCCCCCTCATTCCTATATCAAATATTACCATGGAAGAAACGGCCGAGTGGGCCGTTAAACTGGCCAAACTTGTGGGCGAAGAATTACAACTCCCGGTTTATTTATATGAGTGTGCTCAGCCAGACAAAAGCCGCTGCAACCTTTCTGTCATTCGTGCCGGGGAGTATGAAGGTTTCTTCAAAAAGATTCAACTGCCGGAATGGAAGCCAGACTTTGGTCCGGCGGAGTTTGATGCAAAGAGAGGAGCAACTGTTATTGGTGCGCGCGATTTCCTTGTGGCCTACAACGTAAACCTGAATACTACCTCTGTTCGCAGGGCAAATTCCATTGCTTTTGATGTTCGTGAGGCAGGCAGGGTGAAGCGGGAAGGCGACCCCATAACAGGTAAGGTGGTAACAGATGTAAACGGCAAGCCCGTTTCTATCCCCGGCAGCCTTAAATGTGTTAAAGCCATTGGCTGGTTTATAGAGGAATATGGTATTGCACAGATATCCATGAACCTCACCAATATCTCCGTAACCCCCATGCACATAGCTTTCGATGAAGTATGTAAGAAAGCTGCAGAAAGAGGCATTAGGGTAACCGGAAGCGAACTGGTAGGCCTTATTCCTTTACAGGCCATGTTGGATGCCGGCAAGTATTTCCTTGCCAAACAGAAGCGTAGCACCGGTGTTTCGGAAGAAGAACTGATAAGGATAGCTGTACTTTCACTTGGGCTGGACGAACTGTCGCCATTCAACCCGGAAGAGCGCATCATTGAATACCTGCTCAAAGACAAGGCAGATAGCAAACTGGTTAGCATGAAGCTTACTGATTTTGCTAACGAAACAGCAAGCGAAAGCCCCGCTCCCGGGGGAGGTTCTATTTCAGCGTACGTAGCTGCCCTGGGTGCCTCGCTTGCTACGATGGTGGCTAACCTATCCTCGCATAAAAAAGGTTGGGACAACCGATGGAAGGAGTTTAGCGACTGGGCCGACAAAGGGCAGTACTATAAGAATCAATTGGTAAAGCTGGTAGATGCCGATACCAATGCCTTCAACAAAATCATGAATGCCTTTGCCATGCCTAAGGGCAATGATGCAGAAAAAGCGTTGAGGAAGGAAGCTATTCAACAAGCTACCCGGTTTGCCATAGAAGTACCTTTCAAGGTAATGACCACGGCTTATGAAAGTATGGAAGTAATAAAGGCAATGGTTGAAACAGGCAACCCCAATTCCATCACTGATGCCGGCGTGGGCGCTTTGTGTGCAAGAACAGCCGTGATAGGTGCATTTATGAACGTCCGCATCAATGCTTCCGGTTACGACGATAAGGTATTTGTGGACGACATTGTAAAAAGAGGGCGCGAAATAGAGAAGAACGCAATAGCTTTAGAGCAGGAGATTATAGAGTTCATTAACCAAAAGATAGGAGTGTAGCATTACACTTCCCATCTGTTTAAATAGCACAGGGTGACACATTTTAATATTTACGACAAGAGCTATGTACTCTCGTTAACGAGACTAAGAAAGTTTGAAACCAAGATTGGCGAGCGGGTACATGCCGTTAAGGATAAGACTACCGTTCAGGATGCGTTGGCAGGAAGTTCTGCCCGCTTTGTGCTCTTTGGGGTACCCGAAGAGGTAGGTAGCAAAGGCAACTACGGCACCGGGGGCACCCACACCATATGGAAACCCTTTCTTCAAAGCTTTCTAAACCTTCAGAGTAATGATTTCCTGGACGGGCAAGAGGTTTTATTGCTCGGCAGCTTCGACTTTTCTGATATTACTGATCTCATTGAAAAGAATGCGAATAGCGAAGACGAGAAAATAGAAGCTTACCGCCATGCGGTGAACCTCATAGACAAAGAAGTAGAAAAACTTGTGCTGCTTATTACCCAAAGCGGAAAAGTGCCTATTGTAATTGGAGGTGGTCATAACAATGCCTACCCCTGTATCAAGGGCGCTGCAAAGGGGTTACATAAAGCGGACCTTATTCCGCTGGCGCAGATCAATGCTATCAACCTGGATGCACATACTGATTTCAGGCCGGTTGAAGGAAGGCATAGTGGAAACGGTTTCCGCTATGCCGACGAAGATGGTTACCTGGAGCGCTATTGCATCATTGGGGCCCATGAAAACTACATTACCCAGAATACCTGGGTGGATATTGTAAACGATCCTTTCATTGACCTCATAACCTTTGAGGACATCTTTTTATATGGTAAAAAGACTTTCCTGCAGGCAGTTGAACATGCAGCCAATTTTACAAGCGATACCTATTGTGGCCTGGAACTGGACGTAGATGCAATAACTAACGTATTATCAAGCGCTATCACCCCCGTGGGAGTGTCGGGAATACAGGCCCGTCAATATGTATCGGTAATTGCCCGTTTAAATAAGATAGCCTATCTTCACATTTCGGAAGGCGCCGTTTCCCTTGCAGACGGGCGTACCGATCAGCTTACCCCCAAGTTGATCAGTTACCTGGTTAGCGACTTTATAAAGTCGCTGACTTCCAATGAATAAAGGGCCAAAATGTGACTATGGTGAAGAGACTTTGTGTTGTTGTTCTAATCCTGTTTGCACAGTTTGCAAATGCCCAATACATCATACCCGCTGTTTTAAAGGATAATTTTTCGCGCGATATACTTGCTATTCTAAATGACGTACCAAAGAACTTTGAGTCCATTAAAGGAAAACAGGTGAAGGCCGACCAGGGGTCTGCTACAGCCTACCGGTGCAAAGTGCGCATAAAAGGCTGGCATGAAGGCTACATTCTTGAAGGCACTGACAAGAAAAGAACGGTTCATTTTCCCCTCAATACATTTGAAACTATTGATGAGGCATCTGCCTATGTTGACGAGATTATGGACAAGATAAGTCTTGCTATGAGCCGCCGGGTAATGCTGAATAAAAGCGATACCGTAGAAGACAATAAGGAAAACGTGGTGCTTCAGTCGCGTATCGGTTATATGAACCACAGCGGTTTTTACCAGTACAATATTTACGTTGAAGCGGTAAGAAGCGAGGGTGCAAAGTACCAGGTACAATTGCGGATCAAGGGAGGTACCCCCCGTTTCTATTATTGGGTGCCCAAAAACGAACCTGTATCCAGTCCTTTGTTTATTGTTGGCTTCAGGCGCAACCTTGCCGAGTTTGAGTATTACTCACTTTACGATTGCCTTGGACAGTTGCCCGGATTCAGATGCAGGAAAGAGGCAGACTCCACCGGCGCGGTTGTTATTACCTATACAAAAAACCTTTACGAAATGCCCAATGCCTTGTTTGAGTACAAGGTTGCGGTAGCCAACATTAAGGCTGCAATGGGAGAGGAATACCTCTACACAAACGTGTCTATCGACAATGAACGCATCCGTCGCGCCGAGTTTATC